>JAQBVJ010000060.1 GCA_027623235.1 Planctomycetota bacterium | reverse complement strand
CAATGCGTTGAACTTTGCGGAGTTTTTTTGCGTCGCCTTTCGGGATGGTGCCGATGCAGGAAAACATGTCGCCCCACATTCTCGCGAAGGCGGCGATGCCGACGATGAGCGTCGAAAAGAGCGTGCAGAATGCTCCGATCAGAAACATGCCACGCGACCAGGGGCCGTACGAGTCGGTAAACATGCGGGACAGTTCGTCAACGACGCCGGTTCCTTCCGGAATGATTTTCTGACTGTGCAGCACGGCGGCTCCCATCAGGAAGTAGGCCGCTGTGATGACGGTCGTGAGGAACGTCGCGACGCCGACGTCGATCTGCAGAATGCGAATCCAGCCACGGGTGCGCTCGGTCCAGCCCTCGGACTCAGGAGCTCCCGTGAATGTGGTGTAGCCCTTTTCGAGAATCCAGTACGGGTACATGAACAGCTCGTTGGCAGTCGCACCGAGGGCTCCCATCAGGCTGATCACGGCGAAGGCGGCTCCGTCACCGTCGAGCGAAAACGAAAAACCGTCCATCACCTGGCTCATCGAGACCCGGAATTCCGTGCCCTGAATCAGGACCACACCACCGACGACGGAGATGCTGAAGCCCAGCACCAGGATCATGATCAGCTTTTCCATTTCGGCATAGACACCTCGCCACAGGATCGCCCACGTGCCGACGGCGATGATCCAGATCCACAGCTCGTTGGATGTCTGTGCGTTTTCACTGAGCGGAATCAGCGAGTGCATCATCCCGCCGGTGGCTCCGATGATGCCGGCAAAGGCGAGCGACGTTGGCAGCGAAACCGCAAGATAAGCCAGGCCGATCCACGACGTGTTGCGGAATTTCGGAAACGGCAGCGTCGAAAACGCCTCGAACGGAGTGCACTGATGGGCGAGCGTGAAGCGGCCGATTTCGATCTGCAGAAAATACTTGATGACGCACGACAGAATGACCGCCCACAGCAGGATGAAGCCGTACTTTGCGGCCTGAGTCGGCGTGTTAATGAGCTCGCCGGATCCCATCACCGAACCGATGACGACCAGCCCCGGCCCCAGTGCCGTCATGACTCCGAAGAAACCACGCGGCGCGTTGCGGATGCTGGTTTCGCTGCTGGCGTCTGGAGTCGGCATGGCGGTTTCCAATTGGTTTTGAGTATTTGTCATTAGTTATTTTTCAATAGTCATTTGTCAGACGGGATTCATCAAACGGATTCGTCCGTGCCAGCGGTCTGGGCAGAATCTCTCGGGTCATTAAGTGAGTAGAGACGAGCAATGACAAATGACTATTGAAAAATAACTAATGACAAATCTCTGCGCACCCGGCCGCAATCCCGCCGCAATCCCGCCGATTCATGCCGGTCCGCTAAACTCGAACGAACTTCCTCAGCGACGGCAGCGCGGACGTGTCATCGCCGACAAAGGTCGCCGCAGCAGCTTTGACCTCAGCGGTGTACATGCTCCCGGTCGAGTCCAGGAACACATCGTGAGCGGCGTAGAACTCTTCCGGTGTCGTCGGAAAACCGTTGCCTCCCCATCGAGTCAGCAGGTTCCCCTCGCGGTCAAAGACGCTCATTCGGCTGCTCGGCTTCGACTTGTCTGGCGAGTGCCAGGGGAAGATGCCGGTGTGAAATCCCAGCTCAAAGACGAAGACGTTGCCAGCGGGATCAACATGGACCTGCGCCGGTCGTGCGAGGTCGTCCCAGATGGAAGTGAGGTCGCCGTCCGGCGAGAAGATCTGCACGCGGCTGTTTTCCCGATCGGCGACGTACAGCTGCTCGCCGTCTGAGCCGATGCCGTGCGGCACGTGAAACTGCCCTGGCCCATCCCCAGGGGATCCCCACGACGCAATCAGTGTGCCGTCGGACGAGAATCGATGCACCCGCGCGTTGCCGTACCCGTCGGTCACAAACAGGTCGCCGCCGGGGCCGACGATCAGATTGGTCGGCAGGTTAAACGGAGGCCCGCATTCCGGGCGGATCGATCGATAGTCGAATCCGTCGGCTCCGGTGTCGGAGGGCTTGCCGCTCGGCCCGATCGTGCGGATGAGTTGTCCCTCGTCGGTGAACTGCCGGACGGAGTGTCCCAGATCGTCGACCAGGTACAGCGTGTCCCCTGTGCCGATCGAGATGCCGTGAGGTCGCACAAACAATCCCTCGCCCCAGCCACGAATGAATGAACCGTCAGGCTCAAAGACGAGCAGCGGGATGTCGGCCCTCGCGAAAACGTAAACGCGGTCGCGCGAGTCGACTGCCACTCCGATGGCCTCGATGAGGCCTGCTTCGGCGGGGATGTCTCCCCAGCCAGGAACGGCTTCGAAGGTGAGTGATCCAGTTCCGACGGTCATCGCTGTCTCCGATTGTGGCCGCAAAAAGTCGCAGAGAACACAAAAGAACGGTAGGGATAAAAGCGCTTTGTGACTTCTGCGCGTCTTTGCGGCAATTCCTACGAGAGCACTGCATCCTCGATCAGATCGTCCTCAACCCCAACCGACTTTGCCGCGTCGACAATCTGTCCCCACGTCGTGTCGTCGAGTTCCAGGCCTTTGCTTCGAACAGCGCGGTTGCGGTTTTCGATTTCGCCTGGGACGAGGACCTCGCCATCCGGAGTTGTCGGCCGCGAGGTTTTGACGAAGTCGACGTAGCGGCGAATTTCCTCGAACAGACTTCCCGGAGTCTGCAGCTTTGCCGGGTCGACATAAATTGAGAGCATCCCCTGTTCGAGCAGCGTCTTGCCAGGCACGCTGCAACCGCCTCCGGTCAGTGCTCCCGCGAGAATTTCCGCGACCAGTCCCAGGCCGTACCCCTTGTGGCCGCCGAACGGCAGGATGGCCCCCACCGGCCGGCCGCCTTCCGGTCCGTAAAAATCGTTCGCGTCGTTCGTCGCGTTGCCCTCGGCGTCGACGATCGTGTTGTCGGGGACCGGGACTCCTTTGTTGCGCGCGACTTTGAGTTTGCCTTCAGCACTCGCCGCGGCCGCGATGTCCAGGATGATCGCGTCTCGACCTTCGATCGGGATACCGATGCAGACCGGGTTCACTGAGAGTCGCGCGTCCCGCCCGCCGGTTGGAACGACAAACATGCCGAGCCCCGTCGTGTTCACAAAGTGGAGCGACACGAGACCCTCTGCGGCAGCGATCTCTGCCCAGGTACCAATGCGGCCCAGGTGAGCCGCGTTTCGCAGCGCGACGATCGCGACTCCATGCTCGCGACATTTCTGGACTCCCACCGCGACGGCCTGGCGGCCGGTCCACTGTCCGTAGCCGAGTCCTGCATCAGCGACCGCCAGCGGTCCGGAATCGACGACGACTTCGATCGACCTGCCGGCGAAGACTTTTTCCTGGCTCATCCACTGCAGATAAATCGGAGCTCGAATCACGCCGTGCGAATCGTGCCCGACGAGGTTCGCTTCGACGAGGTGATCGGAAATGACGGCTGCTTCCTCGGCCCCGCAACCGGCCCGCTCGAAGAGATCACCGATCAGAGTTTTCAACGCGGCCGGTTTGAGCGTTTTCACAGATGTTCCTTTTCGGTTTCGATCTGACACAGAGCAGGCAAACAGCCCGTTAAGAAAGTCCGGTTCCGTCAAGACGTGGTGGAACCGGACGCTAACGCGTTGCGGCTAATGGGCAGTGAACGACAAAGTGAATGCCATTGGGCTTGCGCCGTGCCGCTATCTTTTTTCAACGGGCTGCAAACGGGCCGAGCGTGTCTGGAAAGTCGGAACCGTTATCTCAGACACAGGTTACGGCAAGGCATGGTCCCCGACTCGGGCCGATTGTCAAGCAGCCTGGCTCGCTGAGGTTCGGCGTGCTGCCCGGGAGGGCGGTTTGGTTCACGGCCTGGAAGGTCGTGGCACGGAGGGGGCGGGCTGCGGACAGGAGACTCGGAACCGGTCTTGTCTGTTTTTCCTGGTTTCCGTCAGACTTCCGCATCAACTGACGATTTGGCGCGGTCGCGTTCCAGGTGGAAATCGCGTCTCAGGCCGCTTTGCAGGGAAGCAATCATGCGACGATTGATGGCGTTGGTTTTTGGAATTGGCCTGGGGGCTGTGGCCATGTTCCTCGCGTTTAACATTCATGTGGTGCGAACCGATTCCGACTGGCACTTCGTCAAGAAGCAGGAGACGGAATTCGCCGACTGCTTCGCCGACGTTCGAAAGTGGGACGTCGAGGAATGGGGCAAGCACCCCGAGTTGAAGAAGGCGCTTGTTGAGGCCGGCAGGGGCGAGATCATCAAAGAGCCTCCGCCGCAGGAATTGCTGTTCGACGTGCTGGATGCCTGGAAAAATGCACGCCGCAATCAAGGCACGACCCTTCAGTAAAGGACAAGTGTGGCTGACTGGCAGACTTTGATTGACTCACCGGATTTGCGTCGCGCAGATCGCTCTGTTTCGCGCCGGGGGTTTCTTTGCGCACTGGCGGCGACTGTCGGCGCGTCCGGGTGTCGCACGGCCGAGCGGGATCGCGGTCTCCTTCCCGCGCGGCATTCGGTTCAGGCTGACCAACTCGTTGTGCTCAGTGATTTTCGCCTCAACTATGACCACCCGCTCATTTCGAATCTGATCGAGCTGCGGAAAGAAGTGGCCGATTCACTCTCGCTGGAGCTCAACGGCCCGCCCGTCATTGTGTACCTCTTTCCCGACGAACGGGAGTACTACAGCTACCTCAAAACGACTTACCCGTCGCTGCCGGCTCGGCGGGCGTACTTTATCGGCACGTCATTCGAGCTCGCCGTTTACACGTACTGGGGCGAGCGGGTTCAGGAAGATTTGCGGCACGAGTTCACACACGGGCTTCTGCATTCGACGTTGCAGGACGTTCCGCTGTGGCTGGACGAGGGGCTCGCCGAGTACTTCGAGGTGGCCGGACCGGCACCCGGAACTGTGAATTCGAAGTCGGCTCAGGAACTGGCTGAGGCGATTGGCAATGGCTGGCAGCCGAATCTCAAGCGGCTCGAATCACTTCACGAAGTGAGTATGATGAACCAGGCCGATTACAGGGAGGCGTGGGCCTGGGTGCACTTCATGCTGCACGGTTCGGACGAAACGCGGCAACTGCTGGTGGAGTACCTTCAGGATTTGCGGACGGACCCCAGTCCCGGCTCGCTGCGTGACCGGCTGGAAAAGAACGTTCCCGCGCTGTCCGACCGGTTTCGAGTTTACGTGGCCGGGCTGAACGGAACGCCGGCGAATATGGCGACATTGTAAGTCGTCAGCCTGACGTTTAACCCGTGGCCGCAGGCCAGGCTCAAGAACCGATCACGTCGTCCGCCAGGCCTCTCACTTCCGGCAGCCTGGCCTTCGGCCACGGGTTAAACGGTGACGAGATGTAAACTGTGACGAGACTGCTCGGGCCGGAATTCGGGAGACAGCATTGCCGGAGATCTCGCCTCAACCTGCCTCGCAGCCAGACGGTTCCGGTGAGCCCTCACCGCGAGCCGCGTTGATCGGATTCGTCGTCGGCTGGCTGATCATGCTGGCTGTGATTCTTCCGGCTGAGCGGGATCGCTGGCGCGCGGTCGAGGGAGACGCGGTCGTCTGGCTGTTTGACTGGAACGTCGACACAACTCCGTTTCTTTTTCTGCTTCTCCTCGCGCCGTTCTGCTGGCGAATCCGGCGACCCCTGCTGGATCGAGACTCGGTCGGAATTCAGCGGCTGCTTTCGTGGATGAGTGAAGGCCCACCGGACGCAGATGCCAGCGTGCCAGAGCGGCGAGGCCGTTTGCGGCGAGCGTGGATTCTCGCGGGGCTCGTGGGGTTGGCAGGTTTTCTCATCTGTCTGCGGGTTTCGTCGACGATCGTTTCCGAAGAATCCGGACTGACGTTTGGAGATCTCCCGCCCGCGCTGCACGACGAGTTCAGCTATCTGTTTCAGGCCGAGACATTTCTTGCCGGCCGATGGTCGTTCGAAAGCCACTCGGAAGTGCCGCGGATTTTCGATCAGATGCACGTCCTGAACGAGGGCCGGTTTGCCAGCCGGTACTTCCCCGGAACGGGACTGTGGATGGCTCCGTTTGTCGCGATCGGAAACCCGTGGCTCGGCCACTGGCTGGCGACGGCTCTGATCTGCATGCTGGTTTTCGCGATCGGTCGCGAGCTGTCGTGCAACGGCGTTGGTCTGCTGGCCGGTCTGCTGGCAGCTTTCTCGCCAGGACTTGTGCTGTTTGGAAATCTGCTGCTCGCGCACCAGCCAGGCCTGCTCGGGCTTTGCATTTTCATGTTTGCATTTTTGAGGATGACACGTGAGCTGGCAGAGGCTAGCCCGGAAGACGCGACCGCAAACGAAGTTTCAAATACAGGTTTCGGAAAGCCCGGTCGATCTGCTGTGAAGTGGAGTTTCGTTTCGGGTTTCGCGTTGAGTTTCGCGATGCTTTGCCGGCCGATGACTGCTGCGGGAGTCGGGCTGCCGTTTGGAATCTGGGTGCTCGCCTGGCTGATTCGGAACAGGAGACGCTCCCGCCGGCTGACGGTCGCCATCCTCACTGGTTACGGAGTGCCGCTGCTGCTGGGCTTCGGCATCATTCTGGCTCACAACAAACTGACCACGAATGACGCGTTCAAGTCTCCGTACCAGCTTTACACCGAGCTCTTCACGCCGCGGCACATGTACGGCTTCGACAATGTCGTGCGGGCCGAGCCGTTTCTAGTCGACAATGCCGACCGGATTCTTCGCCACTATGACCGGTGGGCCGAGAATCTTGATTCGGACCTCGCCGTGAAAAACGTCGGCACGCGTTTCCTGGCGAGCTGGCAATGGACGCTCGGGCTGAGTGCGCTCATCGTTTCCGGCTGCGTCTTCCTGCTGGCTGGTCGAGATCGCCTCGCGCGGAGTGACGCTCAACAGAAACCGGGTACGGAGAAACTCGCGGCGCGGTGGTGGTTGATCCCGGCGTCGATCGTGACGCTCCACCTGGCCCACGTTCCGTACTGGTATGGCGGGATTCTGGACTGGCACTACGTTTTCGAATCGGGCGTCCTGTGGTGCCTCGTCGCAGCCGCGGCGACGCTGATTCTGATTCGAACATTTCGTTCGATGAAGTGTCCAGGCATGAGCCTCTGGTGGGGAGCGGTTCTGCTGATTTCCGTGGCCGTAAACAATGTGTCCGTCTCACCGTTCTGGACGGTCTCGCGACTGGACGCCGGCATCAACCAGTTCGCGTTTGCCCGGATGAAGCAGTTCGCGATTCGTTCGGTCGTTGAGCAGACCGTCACCGAGATTCCAGCCCTCGTCCTGATCCGCCACGACCCGTCCGACCGCCACAACGACTACGTGAGCAATCATCCGTCGCTCACCGGCCCGATTCTTTACGGGCGGCTGCCGATCAGCGAAGCCGCAGGGACGCCGCGACTGTCTGACGAAGAAACGCGAGTCGTCCGAGCTGCGGTGAACGCGTTTCCTGACCGATCCATTTACGTTCTGGACGCGGTCAATGGTCGTGTTTCGCAAATCTCTTCCCGCTGAGCGACAGTAGGGTAAGCTTCCAGCTTGCCGAGGCCGAAGATCGCAAGCTGGAAGCTTACGCCACGACAAATTCACAACCTCTGAGCGAAATCACTTCCACTCGCCGTTCTGTAGCGCCTCGACGATCGCTTCTTTCGTTTTCTTTTCGTCGCACAGCTTCCGCAGTTCTTTGCGGTTTGGGCAGGTCAGGCCGGGGATCGTGACTTCCGCGAACTCGTCGACCGCGATGAGGAAGTTGCCGGAATTCAACTGGTAGCTCTGCGGTGTCTTCCAGTCGGGTTCCTCTTCGTTGCGGACCATCGGCGGCCGCGCATAGGTCGCGGTGAGCTTCGTCTGTCGGACTCCGAGCGTCACCCAGATTCGCGTCTGGCGTTGCCGCCGGTCTTGGTGGATCGGCACGGCGACTCGCGTGTCGCGTTTCAGATCGAGGTTCGAAGACAGAGTCATCAGCCAGTTCAGGGCGAGCTGCTTTGTCAGACGCGGATCAGCGAGTTCTCCCTCAGCCAGTTCCGGTCGCAGTCCGATGTCCTCGCACGAAATCAGGTAGAAGCCGTACGCCCGCTGACGGACCGACTCGAGTTCGTCTTTGAGTGACGACTCCCGAGCCCCGTCGGTGGTGAGCCCGTGAAGTTCCGCGAGCGTGTCGTCACCGACGACGCTCGCCAGGAAGTTCTGCACGAAGCCGTAAGCCCGAGCCGTGCGGAGGTAGTACGTCACGCAGGGCTCGATACGAAGCCGCGGACGAAATCCGAGTTTGTTAAACGGCGCGGCCTCGCTCGTTGTCGCCACGTCAGTGCCGCGGACATGAGTCTCGCGACGCTTTGTGACGAGTGCCTTAAATGCCTGGACCAGCCGTTCTTTATAGGACTTGTTCAGCAGCAGCTTCTGTTCTTCCTGCCCCTTCGACGGGAGCAGCATTGTCTCCAGAGCGAAGACCTGATGCTGGTACCAGCCGTCGTTTTCGCCTGGGGCGAGGTCGACTCTTCCGGAACGGACCGCCGCGATCATTTCGGCCATCAGATTCGCACCGCTCGGCAAACCACGCGGGAACAGCGACGAAAACAGCTCGGTCTCGCGACTGGTTGAGGGAGGCAGAAACGCGATCGTCGCGCGACGGGCTCCGCGTTCCTCGGCGAGTTCCGTGAGCGATCGGTCGCCGGCTCCGATGAGAGCGTCCATCGACAGACAGCTCGCTGGATTCGTGAGCGACATGTAGAAACCGGTCGCGGCTGTGTAGGACTCGCGGAGTTTCGGGTCGGCTTCCAGAACCGCCGCGATGTCGCGCGCAATCTGCAGTTCGTCGGCTGGCGACTTCACTTTCGCGACGCCGGCCGACATTTCCGTCTGCAGAAAACGATAGACTCTCCAGATCGTTTGCAGCTCTTCCGTCCAGTTGTAAAACGAGATCGGCTTGCTGCGCGACTCGTCGGATTTGAAATCGGCGAGGTACCGGTCGCACGCGGCCTGCTCATCGGCAGTCAGTTCAATTTCCTGGCCCGCGAGCGAAAGCGCCGCTGCAAGAAATGGTCGAGCAGGGCTCTCGGACGGAAGCTTCTGGGCAATCTGCTGAACGAGCTGCGGCACGGCCGGGAAGGCCGCGATCGAGCCGCGGAACGTTGCGACTTCCAAAGCCGCGAACAGGCCATCGTCAAACTGCTTGTTGGCTCCGTCGATCAGATTGGCACTCGGCAGCGCGTGCTGCGTTTCGTCTTTCGATTCGGCCGCCGAGTAGCTGGCGTGCAGTTCCAGCAGCCCCGGATCCTGATCCGGCTTGATCATCGGGCAGTGCAGACGGATGACCGCCGCGCTGGCATTCACGTCCCAGCCATCCAGCGGCCGCGAGTCGATCAGCTCGGCATCGAACTCCGGGTTCTTGTCCTCAAGCCGGTCGTTTTCCAGCGTTGGCCCTGGCGGCGGTTCTGGTTTTCCGTAAGTGGTGTACTCGACTTCGTAGGTGTCGCTGCCGAGTCCGAAAAATATCACTGCGCCGGCGAGAGCGGCAATTCCAGCAACTGCCGCGACTGTGAGAACGAGCGGACCGGCAACAGAACGAGAATCAGACATGGCACTCTCCCGCCAGGATGACTTCAGGAATCTCGCGGCGTCTCTTCACAGTGTTCGTCGAACGGCCGTAAACTCAGCTCGAAACGGCGGCTCTGGACGGATCCACTCCACAGTCCGCTTATTCCCTGCTTTCAGAATGCTGCGAAAAAAAACATGCAGGACGACGAGTCATCATCGGAAACTCCGCCAGTGGATGCTGACTCCACGGCCGATGTGCATGAGGCGTCCAGTCCGGAATCTGCCGGGCCTGCGCAGCCGCCTCACGAAAAAGTCCGCGAGTTTCCGACGACGCCCGGCGTCTACCTGATGAAAGATGAACTCGGGCGAGTCATCTACGTCGGCAAGGCCGTCAACCTTCGCAGTCGAGCGGGAAGCTACTTCACTGAGGCCGCCCGGCAGGACCGTCGGACAGCGGACCTCGTGCCAGAGATCTGCGACATCGACTTCGTCCCGACTGACAGCGAGGTCGACGCACTGCTGCTTGAGGCACGCCTCATCAAGGACATTCAGCCGCGGTTCAACAGCAACCTCAAAGACGACAAAACGTTTCCCTACCTGCAGATTACGACTCACGAAGACTTCCCGCGCGTCGAGTTCACGCGGACGCCGCTCGACAAAGGAGCGAAGCTTTACGGTCCGTTTACGAACGCGAAAAAGCTGCGGGGCACAATCACCATTCTGCAGAAGATTTTTCGTTTTCGAACCTGCACGCTCGACATCGAGGAAGACGACGAGAAGTGGCAATGGTTCCGCCCGTGCCTGCTGGCCAGCATCAATCAGTGTACCGCCCCGTGCAATCTGCGGATCAGCAAGGAAGACTACAAACGCGATGTGCAGCGGCTGCGAATGTTCCTCGACGGGAAGAAAGACCGGCTGCTCAAGGACCTGAATTCGGAAATGCAGCAGGCTTCGAAAGAGCTGAAGTTCGAGCGGGCTGCGCGGATTCGCGACGAGATTAAAGCGCTCGAAGATCTCCACCTGCGAGGTGACCTCGAAGAACACGCTCAGCCCGAGGTCTTTTACATCGACCCGAAAAAAGGACTCGCCGGGCTCCGCAAAACGTTCCGCCTGCCGGACCTGCCGCGCGTCATCGAGGGAGTCGACATCGCGCATCTGCAAGGCGGCGAGACAGTCGCCAGTCTCGTCCAGTTCATCGACGGCCTGCCATTCAAGCACGGCTACAAGCGCTACAAAATCCGCACAGTGGAAGGCGTCGACGATTTCGCTTCGATCCACGAAGTCGTCTCGCGTCGGTTTCGTCGACTCTCTCAGCAGGGCGAGCGGTTTCCCGACCTGCTGCTGATCGACGGAGGCAAAGGTCAGCTCAACGCCGCCATGGACGCGATGCGTGCTCTCAACATCGAGCCGCCGTTTACGCTGTCCCTCGCCAAGCGCGAGGAAGAAGTGTTCCTGCCCGGTCAGTCCGATCCGAAGATCCTCAGCCGCCACTCGTATGGATTGCGGCTGCTGCAGTACGTCCGCGACGAGGCTCACCGCTTCGCCCAGCACTACCACCATCTGCTGAGGCAAAAGGCAACGTTTGAGGAGTAGTCGCGCATCTCAGCAGGCTCGTGCGTTTCTTCGCAACACTCTTCGTTTCCCGGCAACAGCGGAGAGATAAAACAGCGGAGAGATACGAAGAAGCCCGCCGGAGATTGCTCGCCCGGCGGGTCGGTTCGGTTGCGGTGAGATCATTCGGTTGCGGTGAGATCAACTGTGAAGCAGCTGATGCTCGAACGAGATTTCGTACTTTTTCATTTTCTTGTAAAGCGTCGTGCGATTGATGCCGAGTGCGGCGGCCGACTTCTGGCGGTTCCAGCCGTTCGACTCAAGAGCGTTCAGAATGATCTGCCGCTCGGGCGCGACGAGGGCTGTCTTCAGGCCGCCGGAATTGCCGGGAATCTGAAACGTGTTTCGAGTCGGGTCGTCGCGGCGAAGCGACTCGGGCAGATCCTCGATCGAAATGACCTCATTCTTTGAGAGGACGACGGCTCGCTCGACCACGTTGACCAGTTCTCGCACGTTGCCCGGCCAGCGGTAACGCTGCATCAGCGAGATTGTCGCGTCGTCGAACTCGCGAACGTGCTTGCCGTTTCGCTCGTTCATTTCTTCGAGGTAGTGATCGACGAGAAGCGGGATGTCGCCAATCCGCTCGCGAAGTGGCGGCTGAGTCAGCGAGATTACGTTGATTCTGTAGAAAAGATCCTGGCGGAAACGGCCCTGTCGGACAGCCTCTTCCAGATCCTCATTCGTCGCGAGCAGCAGTCGTACGTCGACGTGGTGAGTCTCCGTGCCGCCGACCGGTTCGAATTCGCGGTCCTGCAGAACTCGCAGCAGCTTGACCTGCAGGCTTGGTGAGGCCGTCGCGATTTCGTCGAGGAAGATCGTGCCGCCGTTGGCCTGCAGAAACTTTCCAATTTTATCGTGAGTTGCTCCGGTGAACGCTCCCGCAACGTGACCGAAGAGTTCGCTTTCGAGCAGCGTGTCCGGCAGAGCTCCGCAGGCGACTTCAACGAACGGCTGGTCGCATCGCGTGCTGAGTTGATGGATGGACCTCGCGGTGATCGTTTTCCCGGTACCGCTCTCGCCCAGGATCATGACCGTTGCCCGAGTGTCGGCGACGCTCTCGATCAGGTCGAACATCTTCTGCATCTTGTAGTCGTGCCCGATGATGTTCGAGAGACCGAATCGTTCGTTGAGTTGTTTTCGGAGGCTCTTATTTTCGTCAACGATCGCTCGCTGACCAAGTGCTCGCTGAATGGCAAGATTGAGCTCATCATCGATGACGGGCTTTGTGAGGTAGTCGAAGGCACCAACTCGAATCGCCTCCACGGCGCTTTTGATTGTGCCATATCCGGTCAGCATGATGACCGACGTGTCCGGGCAGGCGTCGACCGCCCACTCAAGTAAGTGAAAGCCGTCTTTGTCTGGCAGATTGACGTCGCAGATGACGACCTGAAACGGAAACTCGCCCATCCGCTCCATCGCCTGCTGGCAGGACTGAGCGGTCTTGGTGCGGTGGCCGAGGCTGCGCAGGTAGTCGGCCATCGCCTCAAGAATGTGGCGATCGTCGTCAACAACCAGCAGCGATCCCGAAATCGTCTTCATGTGATTTTCTCTCGTTAGCCGCAGACGGCGAATCGGTCGAGCCTCAGAAATTCGCCTCGGAATCTCTCACCACTGTTTCAAATCTGCCACGATCCGGTCGAGGCAGATGCCTCGTCCTGATCCTGGCTCGCCGTCACAACCGGTGCGGAAGATTTGCAACGTGTTGCGGTTTCGCGACGACCTGGCCGGCAGCCTGTGACTGATGAATCAGTCGTAGCGGCGATCATCTGTCCAGATGAGTGCGCCTGTTGCCGGTCTGCAGCGTCCGTGGTCCGGAAACTGATTGAAAGGTCCGCAAACATAGGCCGTGGTTGAGTCCGGTCAACATGGCCACGTCGGATTCCGGCACCCGCGGCGAATCGGCAGCACTCTGTCGAGCGGTCTCCTCGTGATCGACGACTGGTTTTCGGAGTGGCGGTTCGCAAAGGCCGTCGCAATTTCAGGTTGCTCTTCATCGAGCTGCGTTTCCCGCGGTGTCCCGCAACTCCGCGAACCTGGCGAGTCGCGACAGAACAGGGACTGAGGGAACAGATCCGGACGCAAGCATTCGCGGGAATGTGCCTGCTTGACCGGTTCCGATCGACTGAACTAAGATGGCGGATCCCTTTTCTGGGCCGGTTTTTCGTATTATGAGCGGAGCCGGTGGTTTACGGCGATTCCTCTGCCGTACATGCCGAAGAGACCGTGACGAAGAGTCCATGACGCAACCGGTTCAGCCTTTCAATGTTCGCGATTCCGCGGGCACGGAGCCAGCTCCCTTGAGAGCCATCATCAGCGACATTCACGGCAACATGGAGGCCCTGACGGCCGTGCTGGCCGACATTAAAGAGCAGGGAATCTCTGAGATTTACTGTCTCGGTGATATCGTCGGCTACGGCCCGAACCCGCGTGAGTGTGTTGATCTTGTCAGAGAGCACTGTACGGCCAGCCTCCTCGGAAACCACGACCAGGGGGCTCTGTTTGATCCGGAAGGCTTCAACGCGGGAGCCGAACGGGCGATTTTCTGGACGCGTCAGATTCTGGAAACCGGCGCCGGCAGCCAGGAACGATGGGAATTTCTTGGTGAATTGCCGCGTGTCCTCAAAGAACCGAATCTGCTTTTTGTGCACGGCTCGGCGAGCAACCCGCTGAATGAGTATGTCTTCCCTGAGGACATCTATAACCAGAGGAAGATGGAACGCATCTTTGCACTGGTTGAAAAAGACTGCTTCCAGGGCCACACCCACATTCCGGGCGTCTTCACCGAGGACCTGAACTTCCTCACTCCCGAGGAACTCAACTTCGAGTACGAGCTGGGAAATCAGAAACATCTGATTAATGTCGGTTCGGTCGGGCAGCCGCGAAACGGTGTTCCCGATTCGTCGTACGTCATTCTGAATGGCGGCACGCTGACCTACCGTCGCGTGAAGTACGATGTTGAAACGACGGCCAGCAAGATCTACGCGATCCCCGAACTCGATAACTTCCTGGGAGACCGTCTTAAAGACGGCCGGTGAGATGGAACAACCGCAGCGCGACCAGAAGAACGCGGGAACAGGTCGTCTGCTCCTGTTCGGCTTTTTCTGCTTTGTCATCCTCTTTGGCTGGAACATCCTCCAGACCACGCTGTGGCCACCCGCGCCGCGCGTCCCGAACCAGATCGCAGAACTCGATGGTGACGCTGGCGTTGAAGAAGGTGGCGAAGAGGCTGTTAAGAAACCTGCCGACGGTGGTGAGGCCAAACCTGGCGAAGGCGAAGAAGCAAAACCGGGTGAGGCTCCCGTTGAGCCAAAGGAACCGGAGTTCAAACTCCCCGGGCATCCTGGCCAGACAGTCGTACTCGGAAGCGGTGATCCGGAATCAGGATTCGCGATGTCTGTCGAGGTGGAAAGCCTCGGCGCCGGAGTCCGTTCGGCGACGCTCAACGGCAAGCAGTACGTCGTTGCTGATCTGCCAAAAAACTTCCCGAAGGACAAACCTCGTCCCCAGCTGAGCGTACTCGGCAACAACATTCTGAGCGATGTACCGTTCAGCAAGGTCTCGCCAGAGAAACGCCCCGAACTGTCGTTCGACCTGTCGGTCGCGAGCATCGACAAAGCCTGGCGGAAGATTGACCCCAAAGCGTCGCTCAAGACGTTGAACTGGCAGCTCGTCAAAACAGAGAAGGTTCCCGGAACGAAAATCGTCTCCGGCGCGACGTTCGAATTGAAATCGCCTGACGGAAAATTGACATTCCGCAAGACGTTCAGCGTGAATCGCAAAGTCGAAGAGAAGGCCGACCCCAAAACGGAACTGTCGGAAGCAGAAAAGGAAAAGGCTGCCGCCGAGCGAGTCGCAGCCAACATGCTCGACGTCACGCTGCAGATTATCAACAACGGCAGCGATGACGTTTCGCTTCAGTACGTCCTGCAGGGGCCGGTCGGTCTGCCACTCGAGAATGAGAAGAACGCTCGTAAATTCCGCGACGTTCAGGTTGGCTTCAATGACGGTGAGGGTGGAGTCTCTGCGGACACACTGACTGCGGCGGACCTCGTCGAGCAGGTCAAGGACAACGATGTCGTCCTGTGGTCGAAACCGCTCAAGTACATCGGCGTCGACGTGCAGTACTTTGCCGCCCTGGTGTTTCCCGCTGGCGATCAGGTGAAAAACAATTTTTTCGACTCGATCGAACCCGTCCTGATCGGGACCGAGCCAGAGAAAAAACAATGGCACGACGTCAGCGTCGAACTCACATCGCGTGAAATCACCATTGAGCCGGACCGAAGCGCGACGGACAGATTTCAGGTCTTTCTTGGACCGAAACGGATCGAGAGTCTCGTCGGACTGAAAGCGGACAGCATCATCGATGCGGGATGGTTCCCGCCGATTCGCCATGTGATGGTGTGGCTGCTCGACAGCTTTCACGGGATTGGACTGCCATTTGGTCTGGCGATCATCCTGCTGACAGTCTGTGTCCGCTGCTGCATGTTTCCAATTTCTCGGAAGATGGCGCGCAGCCAGAAGCGGATGAAAGATCTGCAGCCACAGATCGCGGAGCTCAAAGAAAAATACAAAGACGAGCCGCAGAAGATGAGCCAGGCTCAGATGGAGCTGTGGCGGAAAGAAGGCGTCAATCCGCTCGGCGGCTGCCTGCCGGCACTGTGTCAGCTCCCGATTTTCGTCGCGCTCTACAGCGCGCTCTACAGCTGGGTTGACCTTCGGATGGCATCGTTCCTGTGGGTCGACAACCTCGCCGCGCCGGACCACCTGGCCGATTTTCCGTTCTACGTTCCGCTGCTGGGCGAGTGGTTCAACCTGCTTCCGCTCATCACCGTTGCGCTGTTCTACGGTCAGCAGAAGATGACGATGCCGCCGGCGATCAATGCTGAAATGGCGATGCAGCAGAAAATGATGACGTTCATGATGCTCTTCATGGGCTTCCTTTTTTACAGCTTCCCGGCCGGCCTCAACGTTTACTTCATCTCCTCCAGCCTGTGGGGAATGTGTGAACGGAAAATCCTCGAGAAGATTCCCGAGAAACCCGTCGACCCCGTAAAGGAAGAGGCTCGCCGCAAGAAGAAAGAGAACGGCTGGTTAGCGCGGGTCATGAAAAACGCGATGGAGGCCGCCGACCTTCAAAAGCAACTGGAATCCCAGCGAGACAACACAGCTGGCAGGCAGCCTCCCGGCCCTGGCGGTCAGGGTGGCAGCAGCGGTCAACGCAAAAAGAAAAACCGCCGCCGTTAGTGGCGCGGCCTTCCCGAGTGTTCGTCACGGTTCCTGCCTGACGATGCGATACGCAGTTTGATGACGCAGAGTCGTTTGACACAGAGTCGTTTAACGACACAGAGTCGTTTAACGTTGAGCCGCAGGCGAAAATTGGGGCATCGCGGCGCTGTGGAAATAAATCCGAGGGTGGCGGCTATGTCGCGGTGGTTCATCGCGAGCTCCGTCACCGAGGTTCTCGCCTGCGGCTCAACGTTAAACGACCGACGCAGAGGCCGTGCCGAACAGTATGGGCAGGATGCCGATGCCACTACTTCAGCGAGCCGCCGTCGATCGTCTCTGCCTGGCGAAAGCCCTCGCGCCAGCGGGCTGAGCGAATTTCGGCCTGACCGTAGAAATCGCCCTCGCCCAGAATCACTGTCGGGTCCTTCGCCAGTTTGTGATGGGAATCGACGAAGGCCTTCACCAGGTAGCGGCCTCGTGGCAGCTTCGCCGTTTCGCGGCTCCAGTCTTTCGTGAGCTCACGATTGTCCGGTGCCAGCAGAAAGAGAGCTCCGTTGACCATGTGCTTCGGCGTGACCGTGCCCTGAGTAAACGCGATCGGTTTTGGTGCCCAGCTCTCGGTCTTCGCATTCCAGGCGTGGACGAACAGCTGAACCGGAGTGCCGGCTTTCCACTCGTCGGGAGTCTGCAGGACTCGCACCATCAGCTGTGAGCCGAACCAGTTGTCGGCGGGCAGTTCCTCGACCGACTTGTACTGCCCCTGCACCACCTTCGAATAATCCTGAATCCAGGCGACGAACGATTTGTACGACTGATCGTCCCGGTGCATCTTGAGGCCACCCATGTGAGACATCGCATCCAGCGTTGATGACGATCGCGGAATTGTCAGTTTGCCGTCGTCTCCTTTTGGAGGCAGCTTCGACAACGGCTTGAGAACCAGCAGACTGTTTTTCGGGTCACGCAGATCGAGCATCGGCACGTCGCCGTCATGCGTCTTGCGGCTGCGTTCGATGAGGTACGCGAGCGTCGCCTCGGGCGTCTCTTTGAAAATGTCCATCCGCTCGACGACCTGCGGGTATTCTTCCTTGAACTTTTTCATGTTCTTCATCGGTGCCTGGTGCTGCGGGTTGGTCGGGTCGATGTCATGCGGCGTGTGGCAGGGGAAGCACCGGAACCGCTGCGAGTAGACAGTTCTCACAAACGAATCGACCAGCCGGCTTTTCCTGGCGTGGCGGATGACTTCCACAGGATGCTCGGGCTGAGCTCGTTCGGCCTCGGTGAGCGGCGGAAGACTGCACAGCGACTCGTCTTTGCTGCACGCTTCGATCCAGCCGGCGAACGCGTCGTACTCGGCCTTTCGCATTTTCTCGTGAATCAGCTTTGCGCCTTTGTCGAGATCCTTCTCGCCCATGCTGATCAGGGTGAGGATTTTCGAATTCTTCGGTTCTTTCAGGTCAACGAGCCCCTGATCGCGCAGCGACAGAAACGTCTTTTCGTGAGACGGCAGGATGTACTGCTTCAAGTCGACCGACGAGAGGTGACACTGAACACAGCTCGACGGTTGGCTCGATCGAAAGATCGGCAGGATCCTCGCGTCAAACACCGAAGCCGGCGTCGGGTCGGCTGCAAAGGCACTCGCACCACCGGCGAAAACAAGAGTCAGAACGGTCGTGGTCTTCGCAAAGCTTCGTCGCATGACTCTTCTCCTGAAGCAATGGGGCCGCCGGCCTACGTCAAATCGCTGGCGTCACTTATGAGTAATCTCGCTGAGCCGCAGTTCATGCGAATGCACTTTTTCGCCGTCAATCGTAATCGCCTCAAATTGAACGACGGGGTCATCCACTGTCGTGTCAAACTTCATCAGCGCGAACGAGCACTTTTTGTTGTACCCCCACACCAGGCCGTCAGTCTTGACGACCGGATGCGTGTGGCGGTTGGTCAGCTTCGAACTTTCAAACTCGACGAACCCGAAACCGGACTCGCGTTTGGTGACTCGCAGGTCCGTGCGATGCCGGTCGGCGGCGATCAGGAACAGACCGTTGATTTTGTTCTTCTCGATGAAGGAGAAAATCAGCTCGCGTTCTTCCGGGAAGCCGTCCCACGGGTCCTTGCTGCCCGGCTTGATTCCGACGGTCCACGGCACGGGCGAGGCCAGCACTTTGAAGCGGCCTTTGGAATTTTTCAGCGTGTGGAACAGCCACGACCGTTGAACGGGGCCGAGCATCGTTGGTTCGCCCTTCCGGTCTCGATAGTACCGCCCGTCGAGCATGATGAAATGCACGTCGCCGATGTAGAAATCGAACCAGCAGCCGGGCTGCTTCGGCGATCCGTACGTCGGGTTGACCCAGTTCCTGGCGAAACGTTTAAAGACCTCGGGCTTCCACGCTGGCTTGAAGATGTCTGGCCCGGGCACGCAGTCGTTCGTGCCGAAATCATGGTCATCGTAAATCGCGTAGGTCGGTGTCGAACCCACCAGCCGCAGCCACTCGGGTCGAGCCTGCCGCCGGTAATAACAGTAATCCTGAGTCAGCGGCTGCGTCGGGTCATCAATGTAAACATTGTCGCCGAGCATCAGCAGAGCGTTCGGCTTCTCGTTGAGAATCGTGTCCCACATGTACTCCCATTCCGGCACGTAACCGGCTCCGCCCCCGAACGCGACGCGGAACTTCGAGGGCGTGCCGGCCGGAGCGACGGTCGTGAACGTGCGAAGCTTCATCGGCACCGGCTCCCCATCCAGCAGCACCGTGTAGCGGTACGGAGTCTGAGGACGTAGCCGCTTAACAGTGAGCACGGTCGTCAGATCGGAATCGAGCGTCGTCAGCTTTTCCTCGGACCGGGAAATGACGAGATCATTGTCAGCGGCAAAGACGACGACTTCCGCCTTCGACGGACGGCGCGTTCGGATCCACACGTCGACACTCCCATCTGTCACGTCGCCAAGCATTGGACCATGCAGCAGATTGAGCGAAGTGTGTTTCTCCGCCCACTTCTGCCAGGTCTTCGTCTCACGGAGCGGAGCCAGCGCGTCACGTGGTCCAGCGGCGAGTCTGGCAAACGGCAACCCGCGATCCATCGCCGCCTGTGCGTGCTGCAGTGCCCGGTCGATGTCCTTCCGTCCGAGCGAATTGAGCATCTTTACGAAATGAGTTTCGGGGTCTTTGTCGTCCGCCTTTTTAAGTTCGTCATCGGCTTTGTCAAACTGACCGGCGGCCACAAACTGAGTCGCATTCCGTTGCGGATCGTGCTGAGCCAGTGCCGCAGAAGTTGCGAGTTGCAGAACGACAGACAGAGACTGAAGAAAAATGCGAAGAGTCATGGTCGTTTCTCCTGGGCGGGCAATGGACGGCCAGTGTAGCAACTTCGAATCGCAGTCCAGTTGTCCGTTGAAGATGTTCGAGATCCGATTTCGGCGTACCTCGGAATGCGGACGCCATCCGGAGTACAGTGGCATTCTTGCCTCGACACCTCCACACGACGATCATGCCAGCCTGGTTTCAGCAGACCTCGACCGAAGGAACTTCCAATGAGCCGCTCACGTTGCCTGACCGTCCTCGCGTTGCTTTGTGTTTCTTTGATCGGCGAGGCCTTGGTTGCCGCCGATCCGGTGTTTCGGGCCGGAGCAGCCGTTGCCGATATCACTCCGCAGAAGTGGCCGGTTGACCTCGTAGGAAACTTTTTCCCTCGCCCCGCGACAAAGGCCTGGGACCCGCTCAGTGCACGGGCTCTGGTGCTCGACAATTCCGTGACGAAGATTGCGTTCGTCGTGGTCGACAGCTGCTTCTGCGGGCGGAGTCTGTTTGACGAGGCGAAGAAACGGGCCAGTGCTCTGACCGGCATTCCGGCCGACCACATGCTGATGTCGGCGACCCATACGCATTCGGCTCCGCGGGTCAAGGACCGCTTCGACTGGAAGGCCGACCCGGAATACGTCGAGCATGTCACGCGAGGCATCGTGTCCGCGCTGCAGCAGGCCAGCGAGAATCTGCTGCCGGCCGAAATCGGTTTCGGCGTCGCGATGCTGCCCGAGGAAGTTTTCAATCGCCGGTGGTTCATGAAATCCGCGGCGGGCACGATGCCGCCGACTCCGTTTGGCGAGACGACCGACCAGGTTCGCATGAACCCGCCGCGCGGCCGCAAGGTTCTCGATCGACCCGCCGGGCCGACCGACCCGGAGATTTGTTTCTTCTCTGTGAAAACTCCCGAGGGACGTCCGCTGGCTCTGATGGCCAACTATTCGCTGCACTACGTCGGTGGCGTGCCCGCCGGCGGCGTCTCGGCCGACTACTTCGGCGAGTTCGCAAAGCAGATTGAAATGCGATTGTTCCCCGTTCTGCGGGACGGCACAGAGTCGAACATTGTCATCGGCCAGCGAGAAGAACCGCTTCGGGACACTCTGCCACCGTTCGTTGGAATTCTTTCAAACGGGACCAGCGGTGACATCAACAACATCAGCTTTCTTGAGCCGCGACCGGGTGCGAAGCCGTTCGAGCAGATCCGCAATGTGGCCAGCCGAGTCGCCGATCGCGTGACGGAATCGCTCGCGAAAGTGGAGTACAAAAAATGGGTGCCACTTGGAATGACTCAAACGGAAATGACCGTCAAAGTCCGCAGGCCGACGAAGTTTCAGCTGGCTCAATCGCGAAAGCTGATCGTCGAGAAAGACGACTCAAAACTGCCTCACTCTTTTTCGCGAGTGTACGCCGGCTGGGCGATCGGTCTTCATGAACACCCCGGCACGGAAGACATCCTCCTCCAGGCAATCCGCATCGGCGATGTCGGCGTGACCTCCATCCCGTGTGAGACCTTTGTCGAAATCGGTCTCCGCCTGAAAATGGATACGCCCTTTCAACACACCTTCACGATCGAGCTGGCCAACGGCCACTACGGTTACCTGCCGACGCCGGATCAGCATCGGCTGGGCGGCTATGAAACATGGCTCGGCAGCGGCTCGCTTGAGGAAGAAGCCTCGCCGAAGATTGAAGACGAACTGCTCAAAATGCTGGGCAGCCTGAAGTAAGAGCGGTGGCAGGCCGATTCCCGAATGCAGCAGCGCAGGAACAGCGGCGGCAACCGTGTATCCTGTACTGGCCGTTTAGAATGGCTCGACGAAACGATTCAGGAAGAGGATGCCATGATCAGAATACTTGGTAGTTCGCGCCGGACCCGCGACGGGTTGACGCGACGTGAGACTCTGCGAGCCGGCGGGCTGTCCATGCTGGGTGGGATGTTCGGTCTGCCTCAGCAGATCGCGGCCGCCGCTGGAACAAATGCCGCAGAGAATGGCCGGAAGCGGCCTGGTAAGGCGAAGAGCGTGATCATGCTGTACCTGCTCGGTGGAGCTCCGACGCAGGACATGTTCGATATGAAGCCCGACGCCCCGGACGGACTTGGCGGCGAATTTAATCCGATCGCCTCGAATGTCCCGGGCATGGATGTGTGCGAGCTCCTGCCGAAACACGCGAAGTGGATGAACCAGTCGGCGATTGTTCGCACAGTGAATCACAAAGCGGGCTGTCATAACCCGATGGCCAGCTGGACCGGCTATCCCGAACCGCTGCCTTCGATCGGCGTCGTTCAGGACAACCTGCCGCCCAGCATGGGGTCGGTGTGCGAGTACCTGAATACGGAGCAGGGCGGGTTTCCGGATTACGTCCATCTGCCATGTCTGCTCGGCTGGGGTCAACACATTCGCCGGGCCGGGCCGTATGGCGGGTTTCTCGGTCGACAATACGATCCGCTTTTTACCGAGTGCTCGCCAACGGCCGCGAAGGTTTCGACGAGTCAGTATGACCCGCAGGTCGTGCTCGGCACGCCACGGCTTCCCAATGCCCGCCTGCCTGAGGGGATCACACTCGACCGGTTGAAGAAGCGGCAGGAACTGACTCGACAATTCGACGACGCGTTACGCGGTCCCGGGATCGGCGAGGAATTCGATCGTGTGCAGGAAGGAGCATTGTCGCTGCTGACGTCCAATCGAATCCGCAACGCATTCGACATCGAAAACGTCGACCCCAAAGTGCGGGACAATTATGGTCGGACGCTGTTCGGGTCCAGCGCTTTGATCGCGAGGCAGCTCGTTGAAGAAGGCGTCCGTTTTGTGAACGTCACGTGGGACATTTTCGCAACGCGACCGGCGCTGCTGGACGGCGTCGGCTGGGATACGCACTCCCGCAACTTTCCGATTCTGAAAGATGTGCTGTTACCAAATTACGACGACACATTCTCCGGGCTGATGGACGATCTGTCCGAACGCGGACTCTTGGACGAGACCCTGGTGGTCGTGATGAGCGACATGGGCCGCACACCAAAGATCAACAAAAGCGGCGGCCGTGACCACTGGACGTTCTGCTATTCAGTGCTGATGGCCGGTGCGGGAATTCAAGGCGGCACGATCTACGGCGCCTCGGACAATCAGGCCGCTTACGTGAAGGACGCCCCCGTCAGTCCCGCCGACATCTGCGCCACGATCTACGAATGCCTGGGCATCGATCCAGACATGCAGATTCCCGATTCGGCCGGTCAACCGGTTCGAATCCGTATGGGCGGGCGAGTGATCAACGAGATCCTCAGTTAAAAGATTTTCATTGGTCATCTCTCCCGGAGGGAAGTCCTTCGCTGCGTCTGGAGTCCTCGATGTTTCGCACTGCACTTCTGGCCTTCAGTGTTTTTACTCTGAACGGCCATTTCCTTCAGGCAGAGATCCCAGCCGATCCCGGTGCTCGACTGTCTGCCATTGGCGAACCTGTCGCTCTGGAAGTTGAGCCGGCGTCGATCACGCTTGCCGGGCCGCGTGCCAGTCAGCAGGTCCTGCTCACCGGACGCTATGCCGACGGGTCTGTACGGGATTTGACCAGCTTCAGCGAGTGGAAGTCAGCCGACGCCGAGTTGGTTGACGTCACTTCCGACGGCTTTGTTTCGGGTCTTCGTGACGGAGCCTCGCATCTGGAGATTCGTGTGGCCGGTCTTGCGGCTCAGGTGCCGGTTGCCGTCACCGATTCGAATCTTCCGCAGCCCGTCAGCTTTCGACGCGAACTCATGCCGCTACTGAGTGTCGCCGGGTGCAGCGACATTCGGTGTCACGGAGCGCCGAGCGGTAAAAATGAATTTCGACTGAGTCTGTGGGGCTTTGATCCTGACCTGGATTTTCGACAGCTCACGCACGACGGTCTCGGGCGACGTACGAATTCGCTCGATCCGGACAGCAGTCTGATTCTGTCCAAAGCACTGATGCGAATCCCTCACGCCGGCGGACTGCGATTCACGCCCGACAGTCCTTACGCAGCACTGATGAGAAGCTGGCAGTCGGAAGGGCTCCGCGATGACGTCGGCAAAGTGTCGTTGCAAACTCTGACAGCCTCTCCGGCCCGGCGAGTGCTTCAGGCTCCGGCACGGTGGCAACAGCTGTCAGTTCGCGCCACGTTCGACGACGGTCGCTCAGCAGACGTCACGCGGCTGACGACATTCTTCAGTAGCGATATCGCGATCGCGGATGTCGACCGGACGGGGCGAGTCGAATTCAAGCGACAGGGTGAGGTGGCCATCCTGTGCCGGTTTCTCGGCCGGATGGAATCGGTCCGGCTGATGTACATCGCGAAAGCGGCCTCGGATTACCAGTGGCCGGATCCTCCGACAAACAACGATGTCGACACTCACGTGTTTGCCAAACTGAAGATGTTGAATATCCCCCCGTCGCCTTTGTGCAGCGACGAGCAGTTTGTGCGACGAGTGTCTCTCGACCTTTGCGGAATCCTGCCGACCCCGGACGAAGTGCGGGAATTCGTCGCCTCAACGCAGTCAGACAAACGGGCGCGACTGATCGATCAGTTGCTGGAACGTCCCGAGTACGCCGACTTCTGGACGAAGAAATGGATGGACGTGCTGCGTGCCAGTCGCGATTCGATCCAGCTTGCGGGGGCACAGGCTTATCAGAAATGGCTGAGGGATCGCATCGAGGCGGACGAATCGTTCGCCTCAATCGCCGAGTCGCTCCTGACGTCGACAGGACAGTCTTACAGTGACGCTCCCGCGAACTTCTTTTGTGTCCCGCCGACTCCGACAGCGATCACCGATCCCGCGTACCTCCAGAAAGATCTGACCGAAGCGACCGCGCAGCTGTTTCTTGGGATCCGCCTGCAATGTGTGAGGTGTCATGATCATCCCTACGAAAAATGGAAGCATGCCGACTACCTCGCACTGGCCGCACACTTTACTCAGGTGACGCGAAGCCGGTTGGGCAAGGCCGGTCCGAGCGGTCGTCCGGAGCGGCGGCAGATCGAAATCGCACTCGACTTCAAAGCCCCGGAAATCAAAAACGAGTCCGGCGAAACCATTGTTCCTCGACTTCCTGGCGAGTCAGTCGCCGACGTGCCTGCGGATCAGGATCGACGTCAGCGGCTCGCCAAATGGCTGACTCGAAAGGACAACCCGTTTTTTGCCAAAGCTCTGGTCAACAGAACCTGGTTCCATCTTCACGGGCGAGGGATCGTCGAGCCGGTTGACGATTTCCGCGACTCCAACCCCTCGGCCAATGACGAACTGCTGGAGTCGCTCGCGGCCGACTTCGTTCAGAACGGGTTTCGGTTGAAGCCGCTGATTCGCACCATTGCCAATTCGCGGACCTACCAACTGAGTCCGGTCCCGACGCCAGGCAATCAGAGCGACGACCGTTACTTCTCGCACATGTCGTCCCGACCGCTGTCTGCCGAAGTGTTGCTGGACGCGGTCTGCCACGTGACCGGCATTCCGGAAGTGTTCGAGATCACGAACGATTACACGATTGGTCTTCCAGAAGGCTCCATCACGCTGCCGGCCGGCACTCGCGCCGTGCAGTTGCCGGTCACCGATACCGAGACTCTCATTAATACGATGGGGAAATACGTCCGGTACGAGCCGCATCCGTTCCTGCGAACATTCGGCCAGCCCAGCCGAACTCAAACCTGCGAGTGCGATCGCGAACAGCATTTTGGCCGCAAACAGGCGCTTGAGTTAATCATCGGTCAGATGACGGCCAACAGGCTGACCAGCAAAGACAATCGTCTCGGGCGGTTGCTGGCAGAACAGAAGTCCGATGCGGAGATTCTCAACGAGCTGTATCTTTGCGCGTTATCGCGCGTTCCTTCGGAAGCATCCGCGAAATCCCTTTCTGAATACGTCGCCGGGAGCGCCGACAAACGGCAGGCCTGGGAAGACATTCTGTGGACGATCCTGAACTCGCAGGAGTTCATTTATCAGCATTAGGTGATGGCCCAATGCCTGACCGGGGCGATGAGCTGAAGAATCAAAGCGTCCGAAAAATCAGACGACAATCGGTGAACTTTCAACCGGAGACTTTTTGATGAGTGCGACAACTCGAATTTTACTTTGCGCCGCGATCTCAATGGCCATCAGCAATCTGGCCAGCGCGGAAAACTGGACGCGTTTCCGAGGTCCGAACGGGCAGGGCATCTCCACCGAGAAGAACCTGCCGACCACCTGGTCCGCAGATGAAAACGTCGTATGGAAGGCGAGTATCCCAGGCAAAGGCTGGTCGTCTCCGATTGTTTACAAGGACAAAGTGTTCGTGACGACGGCGACGGAAGAGGGCGTCTCGTGCCGGATCGTCTGCGTCAATCGGAAAGACGGAAGCATCGCCTGGAACACCGAAGTTCATCGACAGAAACCGGGTCCGATGCGGCAGCAGAATTCCTATGCCACTCCGACCCCGGTGACGGATGGCGAGCGAGTCTACTCAGTCTTTTATGATGGCACCGTGGCAGCCGTCGACTTCTCCGGCAAGCCAGTCTGGAAGAGTCAGGAAGTCAAGTTCTTCAGTCTGCACGGCCTGGGGGCATCTCCGCTGCTTGCTCAGGGCCAGTTGATCATGCCCTACGACGGAAGCAGCCGAGAGGAAAGTCGCGTGGGCTGGAAGGAGCCCTGGAAGAACGCCGTCATTCTCTCACTGGACGCCGCAACGGGTGCGGTGAAGTGGAAAGGCAAACGCGGCGAGTCACGTGTCGGACACGTGACTCCGATTCTACTTGGAGACGGTGAGCAGTTTGTGAGCGCTGGTGGCGACCGGGTCCAGGGACACGATGCTCAGACTGGCAAGCAAGTCTGGTCGATCTACAGCCAGGGAGAAGGAGTGACTCCGTCACCGGTGATCGGAGACGGCCTGATCTATACGTCCTCGGGATTCGAAGCCCCAACGATTCGGGCAATTCGACTCGGCGGAAAGGGCGACATCACCGAGACGCACATCGCCTGGGAGCAGAAGAAAGGCGTCCCGGCCCTGGCATCGCCGCTCTATGTCGCACCTTACCTTTACACGATTTCGCGAGACAACATTCTGCATTGCATCGAAGCGTCGACCGGCGAGATCATCTGGCTGGAGCGACTGACCGGAGTGCATTCTGCGTCACCGGTGTTTGCCGATGGAAGAATCTACGTGCTGTCTGAAGACGGAGTGACACTGGTCCTGAGTCCCGGCCCGAAATTCGAAGAAGTCGCCCGCAACAGCCTGGGCGAAACCTGCCTGGCATCGATGGCAGTCTCGCAGGGAAGGTTCTATATCCGTTCTGCGACGAATCTTTACTGCATCGGTGCTTCCGCCGACGAATAGGTTGAGCCTCGTCACCGCACGCAGCGGACAAGGGCGATCGTGATATCGTCATCGGGCGCTTCGGGTCCGCAGAATCCGAATGCGGCGTTCATCAGAGTCTCGATCAGCTCATTGAGTGGAGCATTCCGGTTCTTGACGATCAGTGAGTTGATCGCTTTCTGCCCGAGAATCACGTTGTCATCGCCCCTGGTTTCGTAGAGACCGTCTGTGTAAATCGCCAGCAGGTCGCCGGGTTCCATTTGAAACGACCCAGGCTCGTCCATCATGAGGTCAATGCTCACCCCGGCCGGGAGACCGGTCCCAGGAAGATTGATCGCTTCGCCATCTTTCCGGATCAACACTCCGCCGTGGCCGGCTCCGACATAAGTGACCTGTCGAGTTTCCGGATCGAGAACGGACACAAACAACTCGACAAATCTCTCGGACCGGGTGTCCTCACAAATCTGCTTGTTCGCCGCTTCGAGCAGAGCGTACGGATCAGGAAGATAGTCCTTCAGCGTTCGGATGACCGTATGCGTTGACGCCATCAGCAATGCCGCTGGCATGCCATGTCCACTGACATCACCAATGACGATCCCAAGTCGATTTCCTGGCCAGGGGATATAGTC
Source organism: Planctomycetota bacterium (assembly GCA_027623235.1). GTDB lineage: Bacteria > Planctomycetota > Planctomycetia > Planctomycetales > Planctomycetaceae > JAQBVJ01. The sequence goes on along the minus strand of JAQBVJ010000060.1, from coordinate 15,188 downwards.
AAAAAAGTCACCACCAACGGCTTCGGCCGGCCGGCATTTACCAGCCAGTTCAAACCCCGGAATCGCGGGAAGTTCGCGCTGCATAAATCGTTCCTGCACAGTCCGCGCCGCAGCGGACTCCATCAGGTGTTCCTGTACGACCTTTCCCAGTAGCTCGCGTTCCTGACGTTCGATCGCGAATCGGATCGCGCGTTCGAGAGCGGACCGGTTGAATTCGTTTTTCGGGATGAAGTCCTGTGCTCCCTCCCGCAGCGCCTTCAAAGCGGTTTCGTCATTGGCATCGCCGCTGAGAATGACGATCGGGAGGTCGGGATGAAATTTGCGGAACTGTCTGACCGTGTCGAGTCCCTGGCTGTCCGGGACATTCAGATCGAGCAGCGCGACATCAAAATCCTGATCCGGGAGAGCAGTCGCGTCTGCCAGCGTTTCCACCCAGGTGAGCTCGCAACGCAACTGCGATGTCTTCAGACAGCTTTGGATCAGTCTCGCATCCGTGCGGCTGTCCTCCAGCAGCAGTACATTGAGCAAATCAGTCATGGGAGAGGATGGTTGGGGGGAGCTTATCGCGGTGGCGGAGCAGGTGGGGCGTCGGGAGGGAGTCTCGCAAGACGAACAAACTAACCCGCATCCGGACGACAGCAATAAACGAAACGTTTACGTCTGGTGACATTCGGCCAGACGTCCATTTTCTGATCTCATAAACGTGGTGTTTATGGACCACAGAGACTCTTCCCGAAATGATGATTTAACGGCTCGAGAGAAGGAACTTCCGAGAAATCTGCAATACAGGGACGTGATTCTGGATAAACGACCTTCCACCGGGCCATCCCGACCTGGTGCTCAGCCCGCCACTGGAGTCTGTCGTGTCAGTCCGCCTGATCTGCACCGATCCCAATTCCTACCTGAACGTTGATCTGGAGTGTTTGCCGGCCGTCATTGGTCGCGGCAAAGAAGCTGACGTGCAGATCGTTGACCGGTTTGCCAGTCGACTGCACTGCGAGGTGCGGCTCTGTGACGGGGCTCTATATGCCCTTGATCTCGACTCTGGAAACGGCACGCTCCTGAACGGCGAATTCATCACTGACGTTGAGCTGAAGGGCGGAGACCTGCTGACCGTTGGCGTCACCACTTTTCGTGTTCAATTTTCAAGTCGAGCTCTGGCACAGATCAGTGACAGAGGCGCCACGGAATTCGCTCAGCACGGAACGTGAATCGTCGCTTCTCATTTGAGTCACACGACGTGAGCATGCGGACTGTCCGCGACGCCGTTGTGTCCGCTCCGTGCCCATCGGGGAGTCGCTCGCTTTTCCTGCTTCAACCATTGTCGAGAACACTGCCATGCAACTTTCTCCTTTGCGATCACTCATCGCGTCCGGCACACGCCTCTGGCTCGACAGTGTCGATCCAGAACTGGTCCAGGAAAACCGCAGACTCGGTGCGACCGGAGCGACTTCGAATCCGATCATCATCGCCGGGCTGATTCGTTCTGGCCGGTTCGATGATCAGCTGAAGGAGTTGCTGGAATCCGGCCAGTCTGACGAGCAGGTCGCCTGGGAAATGACAAACCGCCTGGTCCGTGACGCGCAGGCCGTCTTTCGAGAAGTCTGGGATGCGACGCATGGAGACGACGGATACGTCAGTTTTGAACTGGATCCCTTGCTCGAAGATGCCAGCTGCCCGCTGAGCATTGAGGAACGGACCGCTCGTTACGTCGAGACAGGACTCGCATGGGCCGTTGCCGAGCCGAACCGCATGATCAAAGTCCCGGCCACCGAAGCGGGACTGGCGTCGCTGGAGGAGCTTGTCGCACGAGGAGTGACCGTCAACGTGACGCTGATCTTCAGCGAGCGGCAGTATCAGATCGCCCGTGATGCCGTGTGGCGGGGAGCTCAGTTGCGGTCGTCGCTGGAGCAGCTGAAATCGGTCTACAGCATTTTCGTCAGCCGCGTCGACGTCTACACGTTGAAGCACGCACCAGACCTTTCCAGACAGGCACAAGGGCAGGTCGGGATCGTTAATGCTCAGCGAATCTTTCTGAAGAACCGGGAATTCTGGCGGGACAAAGGGCTGCCCCTTCGCCAGGAAATGATCTTTGCCAGCACCGGCACAAAGGACCCGGCTGACCCGGTCGACAAGTACGTTGCTGCGCTGGCGGGAGCGGACATTCAAACGAACCCGCCTGCCACGAATGCCGCGATTCAGCAGCTTTCCGGCCGAGCCTTCACGCCCCGCGTCGACCAGTTGCCCGCGCAGGGAGTGCTGGACGAAATTGACCGACTCGTCAACTTCGAACACCTCGAAAAGACGCTCATGGACGAGGGCTTACAGAAATTCGCCGACCCGCAGAAAGAACTCATCGCCCTCATTGGTGAGAAGCGCGAGGGGATGAAGGCACCGCTGTGAATGCGATAGCCCAATAAGAGTGGACAACGGAATCGGCATCGCACCCGAGCATCACGAGGTCATCTTTGCTCCGTTCCGACGCCTGCACGGGCCGACCGAGTACGAAGGCTCAGGCATCAGTCTGGCAGCCTGTCAACGAGTCATCGATGCTCACGGCGGTCGCATCCATGTCGAATCGGAACCGGGTGAGGGAACGACTTTCCGCTTCACCATTCCGCTGTGGCTTCTTTATGCCGGAATCTCATTCACCAGCAGAAACATTCGAAGAAGGTCGGTTGTCGAGTCGGCCTGCATCTTACGTCGAATGTTTGCACGCTGGACACGGACGGTGCTTTCCGACGTGCCCAGGACGGCCGCCACGGCTCGCGCGGACTTGCCTTGAATCAACAGTTCCGCGACTTCCCGTTCGCGTGGCGTGAGCGTGTTAAGGTGTTCGACGACCTCGTCGCGCTCCATCAAATTCCGGCGTGTTTCGGCGTCCCGCTCGATTCCCTGTCGGACTTTTGCGATCAGCACGTCCGGCGCGGCTGGCTTCTCCAGAAATGACACCGCACCGGACTCCATCGCCTCAACGGCCATCGGAACATCGCCGTGACCGGTGAGGATGATGACGGGCAGAAGTATCCGGTTCTGCAGCAGGTACTGTTGAAGTTCCAAGCCGTTCATTCCCGGCATTCGAATATCGAGAATGGCACAGCCCGGCTGCCCCGGGTCGTAGGCCTGCAGGAAGGCTTTCGCGTTTTTGCAGGTGCGAACCTTGAACCCGCGCGTCGTCAGCATGGACTCCAGACCGCTGCGGACCGGCTCCTCATCGTCAACGACAAACACGACGGGTTCTGGCATGCGGGCAACATCTCCAGCCGGTTTTGATCGTTTGTGAGAAGAGAGTTGCGGGCGAGGACGCAGCATCGTACCTGGTCTGTGCGTATCCAGAAGTGCCAAAATCCGTCCGCCTGGGAATTCGCCAGGTGGACTGAGCCGAAATCGACTACCCCGAAGGGGTTGTGAGTTTTTCAATGTGGCAGGCACACTCCGTGTGCCGTCCGCCCGAACCTGCGCTCAACTCCCAGCATTTTTGGGGCATACGGCACACGGAGTGTGCCTGCTACTTTCAACCTTTCGAAAAACTCACAACCTCGAAGGGGTTGCACAAGCTGCGCGAGATTGTGGAACCCTTTCAGGGTACGACAAGGTGAACGATCCAATCCTGGGGTGGCGCCGCTGCGCGGCTGACCCCAGGCTATGGGATGTAACGCCTTCGGCGTATTTCCTCGAAGCCTTCGTGAGTCAGCGTGCGACGGGCCATCGCCTGGTCAGCGGGATGATCTTCCATCAGGAGAGCAGTGACGGGCAGTTTCGTTGTCTCAGTCATTGGACTGTCTCGTTATCTGGTGCCGGACGAGTCGTCAGGCTGTGACTTTGATAGCCCGTTCTCATCCTGCCCGTTCAGCTGGAATTTGAAGTGCGAACCTTCGCCGAGTGTGGACTCGACCCAGATTCGTCCGCCGTGCCGCTCGATAGCTTTCCGGCAGATAGACAGGCCGATGCCCGACCCTTTGAACTTTGATCGGGCATGCAGACGCCGAAACGGATCGAAGATTGTTGTGTGGTACTCCGATTTGATTCCGATGCCGTTGTCGCAAACACCCACGATCCAGTCAGGCCCGTCCTGCTTGCAGGTAACCTGAATCCGGGGAGGCGATTCTCCGCGAAACTTCAGGGCATTGCCGATCAGATTTTGAAACAGTTGCGTCATCAGTGTTGAGTCGGCAAAGACCTGAGGCAGCTCGGCGACCTCCACCTCAGCTTCGCTTTCATCGAGCCTCGCGGCCACGTTCAGCAACGCCACATCCACGCAATCGCGGAGAGAAATCCAGCGTGGGTGCATTCCGCTTCGACCGGCGCGCGACAGGGCGAGCAAATCCTCAACCAGCGTATGCATCTGCTCGGACGCGTTTCGGATGTGTTCCAGGTCCTGGTTGACCGTGTCTGGAAGTTCAACGTCGGCGAGATCCTCCGTGAGTGACTGGCTGAAGAAGGACAGTGCCCGCAACGGCTCCTGCAGATCGTGGCTGGCCACATGCACGAACTCGTCGAGCTGTTCGTTCTGCTGGGCGAGCAGCGTATTGCGTTCTGCGAGTGCCGCTTCCGCCACCTTGCGGTCTGTCAGGTCGAGCACGAAGGAAACCGTGGACTGAGTCGACTCACCATCATCGTCGAGCCTGGCCGATCCGGTCAGCACGGACACTCGAGTCCCGTCACGCCGGACCAGTTCACTTTCCCAGGGGGTGGTCAGACCGGGACTCTTCACGACGGCGCGGGAAGACTGTTCGGCTTCCCGTTGCTCGGTCGGCACGACCGCATCTCGGTCGAGCGGCAGTTCGCCCCGGGAGTAACCCAGCATCGTCAGAAACGCCGCGTTGGCATCGACCACGTTTCCCAACGGGTCCGTGAACATGACCCCGATGACGTTCAGCTCGTACATCCTTCGGAACCGCTGTTCGCTCCGCAGTCGGCGCTCGTTTGCCTCTTTCAGCGCCTGGATATTCGTGAATGTCAGCACGACTCCTGCCGTTGCGTGGTCATTGTCTTTGTAAGGCAGAATCCGCAGCAGCAGCCACTTGCCCTCGCGCGTCTGAACTTCCCGTTCGACCGGCTCCGCACCGTCACGGATGGCCTGGACCTCCTCAAGAAGATTCGGCGCATCGACGTTGTACGAGATGTGTTCGATCGGCCGGCCAATGTCCTGCGGCAACAGGTTAAACGGCACGACGACTGCCCGAGTGAACTTGCGAATGCGCAAGTCGCGGTCGAGGAACACCGTCGCGATGTCGGTACTGTCGAGCAGGTTGTCAATGTCGTTAATCAGGTCAGCGAGCTCCACAATTTTCCGCTGGTGCTCCGCGTTGATTGTGTAAAGTTCCTTGTTCGTGCTCTGCAGTTCTTCGTTCGTTGCCTGAAGTTCCTCGTTGCTTGTTTCGAGTTCCTCGATCGTCGCCTGCAGTTGCTCGCGTGAGTGCTGCAGTTCCCGTTCGAGCTGCAGAATTCGGTCGGCCGATTGCTCGTCGAGCCGGAATTCCTCGGGCGCTTCGAGCCCGCCGGCCGAGGCGCCGACACCGACAACGTGCGATGGTCGCACAGTTTCGGCCAGCGGTTGTGAAGCCGCAGCTTCTTCTGACTTCCCGGTCGTTTCTGGATTTGGTGTCGGCTCCGACATTCGACTCACTTGATACTGCTTGTGTCTTGAGAGCGTCCATCCTGGTCGGCGGTCAGTTGTTCTCGCTGCTTTTTCGCCGGCAAAGAAAACAGGAAGGTCATCCCCTCGTCGTCAGCCTGCTGTGCCTCAATTCGGCCGCCATGAGATTCGACCAGTGACTTGCTGATCGCCAGGCCAAGGCCCAGGCCTTCCGGTCGAGTTGTGAAAAACGGGTTGAACAACTGCTCCATTTCCTCGGTGGAAATGACCGGTCCGGTATTGGTGACCCGCGCGACGACCTCACCGGACGGAGACTCAAGCCTTGTCGCGATGGCGACTCGATGAGCTCGATTGTCCGTCCGTTCTCCAGCCCGGTCGATGGCCTGCAGCGCGTTGCTGACCAGATTGAGCACGACCTGCTGAAGCTGAATTCGATCTCCCATGACGCTGGGAAGCAGCGGTGCCAGGCTGAACTCGACTCTCACATTTCGAGATTCCAGTTCACGACTGAGAAACTGCATCGCTTCCCGGATGACGTCGTTAATGTTGAGTGGCTCGCTTTGAGGCTCACTGCGACGAACCATGCGACGAAGGCGACGAATGATTTCTCCGGCGAGCGTTGCCCCGCTCAGAATTCGTTCCAGCGGCGGAGCCAGATCACGATAGGGAGCCTTGTCCGCGACAAGCTGCTGGGCTGTGCTGGTAAACGCGACGATCGACATCAGCGGCTGGTTCAGCTCGTGAGCCAGACCGGTCATCAGCTCTCCCAGCATGGTCAGCCGCGCGGCGTGTGCGAATTCCTCTTCGCGGCGTCCCGCCTCTTCCTGCATCTGGCGAATCTGCTCGGTCCGTTCTTCAACACGCTCTTCCAGCTCGTCATGAGCCCGCTGGAGATTCAATTCCAGCCTCTTTCGTTGAATCGCGTAGAGAATCGACCGGGCCAGCAGGTCTGCTTCGAACTTTCCCTTTGTGAGAAAATTCTGAGCGCCCCGTTTGACAGCCTCAACGGCAGTCTGCTCGTCCTGCAACCCGGAAAGTACGACGACAGGAACCTCCGGCGCGATCTCCATCACGCTTTCGAGTGACTCGAGGCCGTGACTGTCGGGCAGGGACAGGTCAAGCAGAACGATGTCGAATTCGCCCTCGACCAGCGACTTCATGCCCTCGCGAAGCGTCTCATGCGAAGTCACCTGGAATTCGGCCCGGCGGTGCCGATCGAGCGCCCGTTTGATCATTTCCTGATCCGACGGGCTGTCTTCGATCAACAGGATGCGGACCGAGGTGGTCATGTTTGCGTCTCACTCGGATCAGTTGGGGCGAGCTGCAAAGTGGCCTCAAGACGCCGCACGACTGCGACGCAGGGAGCACTCAGCGGCTCGTTGAAAAAGTAGCGGCACTGCGGAAGCCCAATGGTCCCAGAGTTCTGCTGAATGTCGCCTTTCGCAGAGCGAAAGGCGACATTCAGTGATCAGCCGACACAACTCTGGGGCCAGTGGGCGCAAGCCGAATGGCACTTGTTTTAGATCGCGCGGCAGGATTCACAAGAATTTATGAAACACAGAGGCACGGAGAACACTGAGATTCGCCGTGAAACCTCGACTCTGTGCTCTCCGTGTCTCAAAATCTAAAACAAGTACCATTGTCCGCCTGGAGTGTCACATTTCGCCAGTGTCGACAAATTGCTGCAGCACAGGCAGGACCTGTTCGACTTCCGTCTTGAGCTGGTCGAACAAGTCCCGGGCAGATGACAGGTCTCCGGTCGCGGCCTGGCTTTCGAGCTTCTGTCCGCACTGTTGTGCGGCTTCCGCACGGAAGAAACGCATCGCACCTTTGATCGTGTGGGCCAGGCGGTGTGATTCCTGGGCGTTGCCTGCTGCGATGGCTTCCGGCAGGCGGGTGAGGTTCTCGGTAATCTCGCCGATGTAGGATTCTGTAATGTCCTTCAGCACGGCGTGGTCGCCGCTCAACTGACTGAGCGGTCCCGTCCAGTCCACCCGCCTTTTTGGCGCCTCTGACTGCAGGATGCCTGAAGAATTCACAATCCGTGAATTGGAAGTGTCTGTCATGTCGATGCCGATGGCGGCGGCAATCGCCTTGAACAACGGCTTCCGGTAAACCGGTTTCGAGACGTATTCGTCCATGCCGGCGTCCAGGCAGCGGTCTCGGTCTCCGGACATCGCGTGAGCGGTCATGGCCACGATTGGCTGGCGTTCTTGGATGCCGGTTTCCCTGGCACGGATGGCTGCGGTGGCCTCCAGCCCATCCATCACGGGCATCTGGACGTCCATCAGGATGACGTCGAAATTCTGCCTTGCCAGGATGTCCAGCGCTTCCTGTCCGTGATTCGCCACAACTGTCGTGTGACCTGCTCCGGAGAGCATTGCCAGAGCGACTTTCTGGTTCGCCAGACTGTCTTCGACCAGCAGGATTCGCAACGGTGGCAGTTCGCCAGGCACGGGTTCGTGAACCAACAGCCAGCCATCGTCGGGTGTGTCGAAGCCCAGCACACGCAGGACAATGTTATACAGTTCGGACTGTTTGACGGGCTTGGTCAGCTGGGCATCGATGCGCAGTTCTGCACAGCGCTGCTGGTCTCCCTGCTGTCCGGTCGAAGTGAGCAGGATGATGTTGAGGCCCGCCAGGCTGATGTCCGCCCGGATCATTTCGACGAATCCGAACCCGTCGACCTTTGGCATGTGAACATCGGAAATCAGCAGGCGGAACGGCCGGCCGTCGCGAAACGCGTCCTTGAGCAGAGTGAGTCCGTCGAGGGCGGAAGGAGCAGTAACGGGGACCATTTCTTTGGCGAGAAGAATCTGTTCCAGAATCGTGCGGTTGGTTTCGTTGTCGTCGACAACCAGGACACGCGTGCCTTTGAGTTCTTCCGGAATCGTTGCCGGGCGTGACTGCGTGTCCGAAACAGCGAACCCGGCCGTGAACTGAAACGTGCTGCCCTGGCCGGGTTTGCTGTCGACTTCGATCCGCCCGCCCATCAGGGATACGAGCTTGTGACAGATGGCGAGTCCCAGACCGGTCCCGCCGAACTCGCGCGTGGTGGACGTGTCGGCCTGTTCGAAGGGCTCGAAGATCGCTTCGAGTTTGTCGTGTGGGATTCCGATGCCGGTGTCGCTGACGCTGAAGTTCAGCATCAGTTGGCCCTTCTCGTTGGCTTTCTGCTCAACCCGGACGACCACCTCACCAGTCTGAGTGAACTTGATGGCGTTGCCGATGAGGTTCATCAGCACCTGCCGCAGACGACCGGGATCGCCCTTCAGCGAGAAGGGAATCGCCGGGTCGATAAAACACACGAGCTCCAGTTCTTTCCCTTGTGCACGCAGGGCGTGTGTCCGGACGGTGTCTCCCACGGTGTCGTACAACTGAAACTCGACCTCTTCAAACTTGAGCATTCCGGCTTCGATTTTCGAGAAGTCCAGAATGTCATTGATCACGGCCAGCAGCGATTCCGCTGAGTCCATGACGGTCGTCAGATAGTCGCGTTGAACGTCATCGAGCTGAGAACCAAGCACAAGTTCTGTCAGTCCCATGACCGCGTTCATCGGTGTGCGGATTTCGTGGCTCATGTTGGCGAGAAATTCATTCTTCGCTCTGTCGGCCCTCTTCAGCTCCTCAGTCAGAGTGACCGCCGTCTGCCGCTGCTCTTCAAGCTGCCTGGCTTTTTCAGCCAGTTCGTTTGTTCTGTCATCGACACGCTGCTCGAGAGTCTCGTTCAGTCCTCGCAGGTCTTGCGTCAAACTGATCATCCGCGACTGAACTCGCAGATCGCTGAGGATCACAAACCACAAGGCGACCAGGTAGGCCATCAGTCGTAACAAGTGCCAGCCCCACCACGGCAGATCCCAAAGATGTGACTGCTCGAACATGATGGCCGCAGAACCAAACAGGCCACAGTGCAGACAGAACAGCAGGTCATCATTATTTTTCGTCTCTCTCCAGGTTAGCACGATGCGGAGTGCCGCCAGCAGCAGCAGGATGCCACCGATCACATTCAGCGCTTTGGCCGAAAGTGTGAACTGGCCACTCTGAACCATCGCTGGCGCAAACTGCGGAAACAAAAGCGAAAACGTTCCAAAGGCAAGTGTCCCAGAGAGAACAGCGAGTGGCCACGAGAACGCGTTTTCCATGCGGCAGCTGCGAGGCAGCCAGACCAGCGAGAATAACACGCCGCCCACGAATGTCGCGGTACTGTGCAGCCAGACGAATGCATTGCCCTCATGAACAAGCGAGTGGACGCCGTCGAGTACGCCCATGCCGACCAGCGCGCCGGCGATCCAGACGTTGAAACTCGTTCCCTCGCCTCGCCGGTCCAGTGAGACCAGCAGCCAGGCCACAAGTAAAGCAATCACCGATCCGGACATCTCAACGGCTGCGTGAACCGGGTGGTGTTCCCACCGCCACTTGGACATCCAGGTCTGCCCAAGAATCAGGCTGACGACGTGAACGGCAAAACTCAGGCCAATGATTATCCAGAGAACGAGGCTGGATGTTGTTTGAGTTCCTGCCTTCATGGATGCCTCTACCTTCATGGATGCCTCTACTTCATGGATGCCTCTAAACAGATTCAGCACAGATGCTTCGGCATTCTTTACGAAAGCCGATCAGCACGCCAGGACTCGCTGTTTGACTCCTCGGCCAACGAGAGGTTCTGCGTTCATCGACAATCGGACTCGCAGTGACAGTCGAGGAATCTGCCGATTGAAATCGTTGACAGAAAAGGGAAAGCAGGGTCAAGCGCAGAAGTGCGATTTTCGCGGTCCATTGACCAGCCCATCAATCATGCCTGGCGAACCTTGATCAGTACACAGGTCATATCGTCGAGGATCGGTGCGTCCCCTGCAAATTCGCGGCAGGAATCGCAAAGAGAGTCGATCACCTCAGCGGATGAGATGTGACGACAGTTCGTAATCTCATCGAGCATGCGGTCGCGACCGAAGAACTTGCCTGACCGATTCTGAGTTTCATAGAACCCGTCCGTCGGCAGGGCCAGCATGTCTCCGGAGTTCAGGTGCAGCGTCTTCGATTCATAAACGATGTCAGGAATGAGTCCGAGAACCAGATTCGTTGCAGCAAGATGCTCAATCTCATCATCTGCGTTGAGGCGAAATCCTGGATGACCGGCACTCGACCACGACAGTTCCCGTCTTACGGGATCAAGAATCGCCAGAAACATTGTGACAAAGGTCCCGTTGACAAGGTCCTCGCACAACAGCCGGTTGACACGACTCAGAAGTTCCGAAACCTCAAGCCCCTGGGCGGCATGGGCGCGGATGTACGAACGAGTCTGCACCATGTACAGAGCGGCTCCGAGTCCGTGACCGCTCACGTCCCCCACGGCGATCAACAGACGCCCATCGGCGAGAGGGATGAAGTCGAAATAATCACCGCACCCCTTTTCCGTCGAAATCGCTTTTCCGGCAATGTCGAAGCCGTCGACCTCTGGATTGCTTGCCGGGTACAGCGTCCGCTGAATGGATTCCGCTGTCTGCAGTACGCCTTCGGCCCGTTCGCGGCGTGTCTTTTCGACAGCGAAGTCGACGGCACTCTGGATGAGTCGTTCATGCTGTCGCGAATGCTCGATCGCCTGCCCGGCGACTGCTGTGACTCCGGTCAAAACCTCAAGATCTTCTTCATCAAAAGGGTTGTCCCCATCATCGGAGTCGATGCAGATCGCACCGAGGACTTCTCCATCTGGCCTGGTGAGCGGAGCGCAGATCGAAGAGCGGCGTTGAAAATCAAAGATCGATTCGGACGCGTCCTCATTCAACTCGTCCACACTGAGAATCGCTTTGCGGTTCGAAATCACTTCGCTGGAAATGGTCGAAGCAAGCGGACCAAAGGAATCTGAGCACAGTGTCTGCGAGCCTGTCTGCTTCGTCGCACGCAACTCTGGCTTGCCGGTTTCTTCGTTGATCAGCCAGATGTTGCCTCGCCTGCTTTGCGGAAACACTTCGAACAGCCCGTCGAGGATATTCGCGAGCACGTCATCCAGTCCGAGGCTCTGCCCAAGGCTTTCCACGACCTTCAACACAGCGTGCAGTCGCTGCTCGTGTGTGCCGGAATCGGTCGCCGTCGCATCAAGTTCGTGGGTATTTCTGAGGATCGACTTCGCGGGCGTCGGGGATTCGATGGGACTGTAAAGACCCCCGTCACCAGGTCGAGCAGCCTCGACATGACCATCGGCGCGGAAGACTCCCGAGACACGGTAAAAGTGAATCGTGTCGCCATCTCTCAGCAGCGTCGGCTTGCGAACCCGCTCCCGATTTAGAAACGTCCCGTTGATGCTCTCCAGATCGTCGATGAAGTACTGGTCGTCACGGCGAAAGATTCGAGCGTGCCGCCGGGACACTCCTTGAGAATCGATCAGCAGGTCACAGAGCGGATCGCGACCAACAATCGTCTCGGGGCGTTTTAACGGATACCCGCGGAGATCGTTCGAGTCCATCGTCAGCTCAATGGACGACATCGCTAATGGCTGAGGATTTGCGCTCATGGGAGCTACCAGAGCCGGAAGCATGGCCGGCGAATCGAGAATGGAGGGCTGTTTCAGGAAACTGTTCTGCGGGGGAGGGACAGCGATAGTACCCGTCGTCTGACGTAAAATTCCAGTACTTCAAAAAGTCGTACTAATCGTTTGTGAATGGGGGGGGGCTGTTTTCGTTGCTCTCTTAAGAATCTAAGTGTGTTAATTCTGGTTCGCGAGCCACCTCCCTCAATAGTCGATCTGTTTATGAACGGATTTCCGGCAGTTCGACATCTGCAGGGACGGCGGAAGACATCGCTCAAGTCACGCATTCTGCTGAGATTGACTGATTTGCTCTGAGGCGTAGTATTTACCCTTCTCGCAACTGAGACTCTCCCCGTTCGGGGATTTCGAAGTTGCCTCATTCATTTCTGAATGCATTCACATCTTCAAGTTGCCCTGTCTGCGACGACTCCATGCCAAACTGCGCCTCAGCTGACGAATTCCTGCGACTCGCTGAAGAAAGCGGAGTCGTGGCGAAGGAAGATCTGGATCAAGCGCTGCAAAGTCTTGTCGATCGTGGTGTCGAGTTCGACGACGCCAGCACGCTTGCGAACTCACTGGTGTCCAGCCACACGCTGACCTGCTGGCAGGCCGAGAAGCTGCTGAAAGGACGTCATCAGGGATTCCAGCTGGGCAATTACCGCCTGTTGAGCCTGCTGGGCAAGGGCTCGATGGGAACGGTCTATCTGGCAGACCACACGATGATGAATCGTCGTGTCGCCCTGAAGGTGCTGCCGTTTAACCATGTCGAACAGCCGGCTTTTCTGGACCGCTTTCTTCGCGAGGCTCAGGCTGGAGCCGCCCTCGATCACCCCAACATTGTCCGAGCCTACGACGTCGGCAAGGAAAACGACGGTAAACGCGACGTCTACTTTCTCGCGATGGAGTACGTCGAAGGGCGTGACCTGGCCCAGCTTGTGAAGGCAGACGGAGTTCTGGCGTTTGCACGAGCGGCCGACTTTATGCGGCAGGTGGCAGAGGGCCTGACGCACGCTCACGGCAAAGGGCTGATCCATCGTGATGTGAAGCCGGGAAATCTGCTGGTCGATCAGCACGACGTGGTTCGAATTCTCGACCTCGGCCTGGCGTTCTTTCTGTCAAATGATCAGGACGAAACCGCGTCACTGACCGTCACGAACAACGATCATCTGCTGGGCACAGCCGACTACATCTCGCCGGAGCAGGCGCTGAACAGTCACCAGGTCGATCATCGAACGGACATCTACAGCCTCGGCTGCACCTTTTACTTTCTACTGACCGGACACCCTCCGTTTCGCCACGGGACGGTGACACAACGGCTGCTGGCTCACCAGACGCAGGATCATCCACCAGTCAGTGATCGTCGGCCGGACTTCCCTGACAGCCTTGCGGATATTCTTGGAAGGATGCTGGCGAAGTCGCCTGACGACCGATTCGGGTCCTGCCAGGAACTCGCCACCACACTGGGCAACTGGCTGCGCGACAACTCCGACGGTGCATCGGACACTGGATCAAGCGTCCTCGACGCCCCGTCCGATGCTCGCGGCCCATCCGACACGCAGACAGGGGCGGCGCCGTTTGAGGACGACCCGACGAGTGCGTTGCCGGCAACCGGACGATCAACGATTCAGTTTCGCCTCGACGATGAGCCGCTGCCGGGATCTGGAAGCAAAGGAGCTCTTATCGCCGGAGCCGTGTTGATCTCTCTCGGTGTCCTCTGGGCGATCCTGGGCCCGGGAGAACCTGGCGGCGGCGGCGATTCTTTGACCGGCCAAACGGCCGAAGGCGGACAGACTCCAACCAGCAAAGTCGAATTGGTCGAATCGCTCGACGACACTCCTGATCCGCCAGGCGGAGAAGCAACGGTCAGCGTCACGCCCGTTGTGCCGGACGCCGGTCAGGCTGACCCAGAGAGCGAACCGGGCGCGGCATTGCCTCATCCAGTCGAAACGCCATTTCAACGATGGCAGGCGGCCAGCCGGGCTTTCAAAGACGACCCGTCGACCTTGTTCTATCTCTCCTTCGAGAATCCTGAAGAGCAGGGCGGGTCCGTCCCGAATGAAGTTCGGAGTGGTCCCCTGAAATCCGCCTCGCTGAAGCCGAATGCACCTCTGCAATGGGCCGCCGGGCGCTGGAGCGAAAAGCCATCGCTGAAATTCACGGGAACTCAAAGTGGTCAGCACCTCGTGCTCAGCAAAGAAGAATCCAACTCGCTCAATCTGCCGAAGTCGTTCAGCATTCTGATCTGGTTTCGAGTTGATGAATTCTCAACGCGGTACCAGACGTTGATCAGTAAAGGGGACTTCGGATTTCGGATCGCTCGGTTCGAGGACACATCCGGCCTGGCCTTTGCCATCAACCGCTGGTCAGCTGAGCCGATGACCGATTACCCAATCATGGCCGAGGTCGACGCACGAGACTACGCCGTCGATGATGGCAACTGGCACATGGTGGCCGGCGTCGTGGACGCAGAATCCGACACAGTCACCGTGTCCATTTTCGTCGATGGGATCCTTCGAGGCTGCGTGAAGTCGGAGTCCACGATGACCCCGAACGACCAGCCCGTGATTATCGGCAGCAACAGTTTCTTCCTGGTCGACAAAACCCGTCGCAACGCAAACGGCGGCGAAGTCCTGGTCCCCTCGCGCCACTTCCGCGGAGATATCGACGAAGTTGCCATCCTGGCTCGCGTGCTGACTGAGCAGGAGATCAAGCACGCCTGGCAACCGGCTCAGTCACCGTAGAGTTGAAGTCAGTTCCCGGCCACAGCTTTGCGGTTTTTTGCGGTTTTTGCGCAGCAGGGTGTGGCGACGGCAGATTGGTCGCCGGCGGCGGAAAACAGCCCCACAGCCCCACAGCCCCACAGCCCCACAGTCCCACAGTCCCCAGGCGCGCCGATGAGGTCAGAGGGGAACGCGGCATCTCAAATCCGACGTCATTTTCAAGTGCCGTCAATACAAAAGACCCGCTGTCATCATTGTGACAACGAGCCTTTTTGAGGGGTGGCTAACCGGATTTGAACCGGCGACCTCCGGAATCACAATCCGGCGCTCTAACCAACTGAGCTAT
>JAQBVJ010000059.1 GCA_027623235.1 Planctomycetota bacterium | reverse complement strand
AGCCGATTGCGTGTTGCCATTTCATGCGGCTCGGCAGGAGCCTCGCCCTCCCATTTGTTCTTACCCTTCTCTTTCTTTGCGAACCTTCGCGTCTCTGCGTCTTTGCGCTGCAGGGCAGCGCACCGTCAATGCGTCATCGCGTAAAACACAATGTTGATCCCCATCGGGTACGCCTTCTTCTCTGAAAACTCTTTGAAATACCACGGGTCTTCGCCCTCGCGTTCCCAGCCGTCGCCGAGGTCCGTGTTGTGGCAGATGATGACCATCATCCGACCCTCGTCGTCGAAGATGCCTTTGTAGTGGACTTCCTTCGCGTCCTCGCGTTCCCACGTGACGCCGCTGAACCGGCCGCGCTGGGCGAGGCCAATGCTCGGGACTTGAGGCTTCTCGGGCAGCGAGTACACGCAGTGAAAAATTGGATGGTCGGCCGGAAGCTCGATCGGCTCGCGGTCGGGGAAGACGCGTTTGATCTGCGCGTAAAAGTTGTGCCACTCGTTCTCGCCCCAGAAGTCGTCAACCATCATGAAGCCGCCGTTGAAGAGGTAGCGGCGCAGCGTGTCGGCTTCCTGTTCGGTGAATTCCAGGCCGCCCGGCTCGATCATGTAAACCCACGGATATTCGAACAGCTGAGGGTCGGTGATCTCCAGAATCTTGCCGTTCGGGTCGACCTTCATCGACGTGAGCTGCTGCAGCCGGAACGAGAAATTCAGATCGCTGTCCGGGTAGTCCGTCGCCCATCGACCCCAGCCGCGGTAGGAGTTGTACTTCAGCCGGACGAACGTAAAGCAGTCATGCTTGAACCGATTGTCGAGCTGCCAGTCGGGCACGCCGTGCCGATCTGGCGGCGGCTGCGTGTGATCCCAGTCCCGCCCGCGCCGCTGGGCAAGCGTCTCGTTCGTGGCGAGGCCTGCAAAGATCACGAGCAGCGAAAGTACCGAACCGGCCAGGACAAACGGAACGATCGTCGAACGCGAAGACCGCGCGGTTTCCGTCTGAGTTGGCGAGGTCGGTTTTCGAAAACGAATCATGAAGTTCCCTCCGAGGTAAACCGGAGACCGCTGGAGAGCCGTGAAACGGCGTCAGCACATAGCCGTGGGCGAGAGCCCACGGATCCGAATTGCACAAAAAACGATAGCCGTGAAATGGCGACAGCAAATATCCAATTCCCGGCCTGCTGTCGCCGCTTCGCGGCTTGCGTGTTGTTATTCACCACGGACCTCGGGCTGACGCCCGAGGCTATGTGCTGCCGCCGCTCCGCGGCTTTTGGCTGGACGAATCGGTCACTCACTTTGCCACCTCGACTTCAGGGGCCGTCACGGCCGCGTCCCGTGGATTCGATTTCTCTGTCACCTCCGCCGCGTTCGTATCGACGAGTTTCAGCAGCAACCGATGAGCCGCCCTGTACCGGGGGGCTTCCTCGAGCGCTTTCAGCACCTGTCGTCTGGCTTCCTCGTTCCGACCCTGAGCGTGCAATGCGGTTGCCAATCGAAAGTGGACATCCGCCGGATCGTCCGGTTCGAGTACCGCCAGTCGAGCCAGCGCGGCGATGGCTTCTTCCGTTTTGTTCTGCTTCTCCGCAGCGAGTGCCGCCGCCTGATGAGCCTGCTTCAGCAGCGGGTCCACGGCCAGCAGTCTCTCTGCGGCGAGGCTCAGCTTTGACCACTCACCGGCTTCGGTGTGAATCTCCGCCAGACGAAGATTTGCCGGAACGCCATCAGCTTCGAGGCTCACGTATTCCTCAAGGATCGCTTTCTCCTCGGCCGGTTTCTCGAGCTTCCGGTAGACCGCCGCGAGCTGTTCGTAGGGATTCCCGCCGTCGGTGAACTGCGGGTAAAGCGATTTCAACTTCAGCAACGGGGCGAGAGCTTCTTCGTGATTGCCCTGCCGTGTCAGCCGCTGAGTCTGCAGCATCAACGCGTAAAAACTGTCGGGATGATCTTTCAGGTACGCGGCCAGTGTCGCCGGATCGCGGAGCTCTCCCTCGTCCGGCTTGTCCCAGTCGACGCCCGGCGCGAGCGACTCGGCCCGCTTCTTGAGGAACGCGTCGAAGTCCGCTTCGAGCTTTGGCAACGCGGCACAGCGTCGATCCAGTGCCACGTTGATCGGCAGCCCGGCGGCGAGGTCGTTCAGGACGTCCCGCATCGCTTCCTGTCCGAACGAGGCGGTCAGAAACTCGACGGCCAGCGCGGACTCGTAATACGCAAACTGAAGATGAAACCCGCTGGGCGGGCTCATGAACGCGCTGCTCAATTCGCTGAGCTTCGTGTGCTCACCGGTGAGGATGAACTCGCGATACCGCGGAGTCATCTGCTGGCCCCACGTCGAGTTCGCCTGCAGTTCCTCGTAAACCGAAATGCCCTCGCTGAGCCACCTCGGAATGCGGTTACGAGTCAGCTCAAGCGTCACCACGTGGCAGTACTCGTGCCACAGCACGGCCTGCCAGTTCGATGGATTGTCGCGGCGCGAGGCGGGTGAGTTCGCCGTGATGACTTTCCCGAAGCACACGCCGAGGAATCCCGAAACCGCCGGCATGCCGAATGTCCGCACGGCGAAGTCGTTTTCCTCCGGGAAGATTTCAACCGTGACTTTCTCGCCAGCCTTCATCGTGAGGCCGTACTTCTTCGAGAGAGTCGCCTTCGCCTCGTTGAGAAGCTTCAGGACCTCGGCCCCGTACAGCTTTGCTTCAGTTGCGTCCATTCGGACCCGAAACGATTCGTCTTCGAGCGTGACGAATTTCTGGATCTCGTCATGCAGTTCCAGCAGGTTAAACGTCTCCACGTTGTAGCTATCGTTTTCGTGAGCGATCTTCGCCAGCTGCCAGCCGCGCTCCTCGTCTCCCAGCCGAAGCAGGTCGCTGGCCAGTTGCCGCTGAGCCCTCACGAATCTCTTGTCGATCTCCAGTGCCCGCCGCTGGTACCGCGATCCCTCAAGGAAGCGGTAATGCTGCGAGAGTTTTTTACCGATCAGCCAATCGACTTCCGGATTCGCGTCCCACCGGGCGAGAGCCTCATCCCGAAACGCAACTTCGCCGCGCGGGTCGTTGTTGAGGTGAGCGATGACCGCCCGATAAGCCCACGCGGCGGGCTCGTAAGGGTTCACGCCGAGCACTGTTTCAATGAGCATTTCCGCCTTCGAATACTCCTCAGCGTCAATCAGTCGATCAACCTGGAAGAGCAGTGAGGGAATGTGATTCGGGTTGATCTTCAGCGCCGCCTCAAGAGCCGCACCGGCTGACTTCGGATCGGAACTGCGAAGCGCCATCGACAGACCAAAGTGCAGATCCGGATCCGCAGGGTGCAACTTCAGCGCCTCGAAATAAATCTCTCCGGCAAACTGACTATCGTTGGTGTCGAGAGCCAGTTGCCCCATCGCCAGCCACGGCTCACGGCTGCTGCGGCTTCGGTCGCGGGCTTTCTGAAATCGCTCCTCAAGAACCTCTCGCACGTCGCGATGGTTGAGCTGATCGATCTCGCCGAGGACAACCAGTTCCGCCGCATCCGTGTACCGCCAGTTGTATTTTTCGTTGAGAGCCAGGACTTCCTCAAGCCGCTGCTTCGCGAGCACCGCGTTTCCCTGCCGCAGCGCGATCTCGCGGCCCAGCCACCTCAGCCGGATGCTCCACGAGTAGCGCTTGATGCCGGCCTCGACCGTCGCCAGAGCCGGCTCGAACTGCGCGACGTTGAGCTCGGCCTGCGCCTTGAGCATCGGCCACGACTCGCCGTACCGGTTCTTTGAAATCGCCTCGGCCGTCGCGTGGATGCACTCAACGTTTTTTCCGGCGAGCAGCATCTCGCGGCACTCAGTCAGTTCCGCAGCGCCAGCTTCACCCATTCCCGCGATGAGTGCCGTTGAGGCCAGCACAAGACATGGGATCAATGTGCGCATTGCCTGACGACCGCGCAATATCTGCGGAGGGAGGGGCGAGCAGGGGACTCCGCGTTCCCGCGGAAGCGGACGATGAAGACAAAAAGGCGATACCGTCTTTTGAAGACGCATCATCGACCTTCCCTGGTCCGAGAGGGCCGTCCCGCTTCGCAACCAGTCGCGACCGGGGCGTGTCGAGGAATGCTTCGCAGGTTGTTTTTGAGTGTTGCTCATGCCGCCCCACGAAGCCCGGAAACCGTACGAGATGCAAGTCCAGTCGGCAAGGTGACTTGCTGCCGATCCACTGTGAAACAGGATCCGCACTCTCGCCGCCTGGACCACTTTCGACTGGCTGTGGATCGCCCCGCCTGGGAACCTGCAAGCTGATTCGCAACGCATCCAGTTTACAGAATCGCCGCTCAGCAATCCCTTAGTCGCCGGCTTCCCGCCTGCTTCATCCTCGATGTGCATTGGCATACACTCCCTCCCCAACGACACCTTGATGCCGCCCGGAGACAATGATGCCCAATGCTGAGTCGAACTTTTCTGAAAGCCGTCGCACGGCTTTGAAATCTCTCGCCGCCGCCGGAGCATTGACGTCGCTTCCAACGACGCTGGCCCGTGCGAATGTCCCCGACAAGGCCCGAATCAGCAACTGGCACCGGGCTCACAATCGAGTTTTCCTTGGCGAGAACTTCTGGGCCAACCCGATGGAAGACTGGCGGGTCGTCGACGGAGCGGCCGAGTGTCAGACCGCTGGTGGCGGACGCAACATCCAGTTGCTGACTCATCAGATAACGGATGCCGGCAAGAGCTTCCACATGTCGGTCCAGGTGACTCAGGTCGAGCTCAAGAAGATCGATGGGGGAGCCGGTTTCAAAGTTGGAGTGAAGGCTGACATTAACGAACACCGGGCCAACTGTTTCGCGAAGAACGGCATCACCGCGGGAGTCATCGGTGACGCACTGATTGTTGGCCGGACGAGCAAGAAGCTGGACGGGGGATCTCCGAACAGTTTCGTCCTGAATCTCGTCGGTCAGCCGAGCGGCGATCGGTATTCACTGACTCTGACGGCAACGACTCACAAGGGTGAGCCGCTGGGTTCTGCCACTCAGAACGTCCCGGCTGAAGCTGTCCTCGGCAATGTCGCACTGGTCAACAACTACGACGGAATGATCAAAAACGGCCAGGGTGCCCGCTACCGGTTTGCCGACTGGGCGGTCGACGGCGACGCGTTCACGGTTTCTCCGCAACACAGATTCGGGCCGATTCTCTGGTCGATGTACACGCTGAGCGATTCGCGAGGCGACGACGGATTCCAGCTCACGCTCAGCGCACTTACTCCGCCACTCGGCGAGAAAGACAACAAGTCCGTTGAACTGCTCGCAAAGAAAAACGGCGAGTGGCAATCGCTGGGCAAAGCGAAGCTCGACCCGGACGCCTGGGTGGCGACGTTCCGCATCTCCCACTGGGACGAGAAAACCGAAACACCATTTCGGCTGGTCTATGTTGAGTCCCACTCGGACGGCACGTCGACTGAGTCCGACTGGTCCGGAAAAATCAAAGCCAACCCCAGCGGCCGGCCGCTGCGTCTGGGGGCGCTGACCTGCCAGAACGACTACGCGTTTCCCTACGAGCCCGTTGCGAACAACCTCGTGAAGCTTGACCCGGACATGCTGTACTTTTCCGGCGATCAACTTTACGAAGGCCACGGCGGTTTCGGCCTCATCCGTGAACCGGCCGGCCCGGCGATTCTCAACTACCTTCGCAAGTACTACCAGCACGGCTGGTCCTTCCGTGAGGCCATGCGAGATCGACCGACTGTCTGCCTGACCGACGACCACGACGTTTTCCAGGGAAACATCTGGGGTGAAGGCGGAGCGAAAATGCGGGTCGGCACAACGTCATCAGAGGGCGGCTACCGTGAGCCAGCCGAGATGGTCAACGTCGTCCACAAAACAAACTGTGCGCACCATCCGCCGTACTTCGATCCGACGCCGAGCCGACAGAATATCAGCGTTTACTACGGAGACCTGGTCTACGGCGACGTCAGTTTCGCGATCCTCGGCGACCGACAGTTCAAGAGCGGACCGGAGCGGGTCGACACAGGAAGCGGTCGAGCCGACCACGTTCTCGATCCGAACTTTGACACGTCGGTGCTCGACAAGCCGGGCCTGCAGTTACTGGGCGAGCGTCAGGAAAAGTTCCTCGCCCACTGGGCAGAAGACTGGCGCGGTCATTCGATCAAGGTGCTGCTGAGCCAGACGGTTTTTGCCGCAGTCGCAACTCACCATGGCGGCTTCAACGGGTATCTGAAGGCGGACCTGGATTCCGGCGGCTGGCCTCAGACGGCTCGGAACAACGCCATCAGAATCATTCGCCCGGCCATGCCGCTGCACATCAACGGCGACCAGCACCTCACCACTCTGACTCAGTACGGAGTCGACAAACAGCGAGACGGCTTCTGGTCGTTCTGCACTCCCGCCATCGCGGCCGGTTATCCTCGCTGGTGGAGACCGGACGAAATGAAGATGGCTCACGAGAACCGCCCGAAGCACGGCCTGGCAAACACGGGCGAATTCCTCGACGGATTCGGCAACAAGGCGTACGTCTACGCCGTCGGGAATCCGGAAGTCGCATCGAAGAATAACCGATACGAGAAGGCTCATCAGAAGGGCAGCGGCTTCGGGCTCGTCACGATTGATCCGGTGAAAAAAACGTACTACCTGGAATCGTTCCGGTTCCTGGTCGACCCGACTGACGGCAAAGAGTCGAATCAGTTTCCCGGCTGGCCGGTCACGATTCAGCAGAAAGAAAATCGCGGCGACAACGTTCTCGCGTAGGTCAGGCTCCGCCTGACGGAGTTTGACTCATTTTCGATTTTCGATATTCGAAACTCTATCCCTGGGGCTCGTCAGGCAGAGCCTGACCTGCGGTGTCTCAAGGAACGAAACCGTGGATGTCTTCCTCTCATTTATTTCGCTGATCCTGTTGAGTGCGGGGCTCGGCATCGATAACGGCCTGTTGATTGAGTTCTCGCTGAAGACGCTCAATCTGGATCCGAAGAAACACACTTTGTGGCGGTCGGTCGCACTCTTTCTTGCGTCGCTGCTGCGGATCGGTCTTCTGTTCTGTCTGTCGCAGTTGACGTTCCTCAAGAACCCGCTTCCCGAATCCCGCTGGATTCCGAACTGGTGGTTCGCTGAACAAGGAGCAAAGCTGACATGGATGGAACTGGTGCTGTTTGTCGGCGGGCTGATCATTCTCGCCATGGCCATGTGGGAGTACTACCACAAGCTGCGGGAGGAGATGCACGGGCACGGTCAGAAAAACGCAAACAAGAAGGCTGGCACTTTGAAGGTGCTGGCCGTGATCGGCTACCTGGCGGGGATGAATATCCTGTTCAGCCTGGACTCCGTGTTTGCGGCCGTCGCGATCATGAACATCGACACACAGTTTGGCTGGATGGTTGCAGCGTCTCTGATTTCGTCGGTCATTATGATCTTTGGAATGATCCCGCTGAGCGCCGTCGTCGCCAGAAACAAACATTTCGGCGTGCTGATGCTGTCGATCCTTGCCGTGATCGCAACAAAACTTCTTGTCGACGGGACGGGATCACACTTCTCGAACGGGCTGCTCATCTTCATTATCTGCGTCCTGCTGATCAACGATGCCGCACAGGCGATGATTGATCGAGCGAGCCAGAAAGGGCAGGCTGCGGCGGACAACGCGTAGCACTCACCCGTCAAATCCGCGGTCTGACTCAACAGCAAAGCGAAGACACCTTCCTGAATATCAACCCTGGAGACCACGATGACTCGCAACCTGATTCTGACTGTTGCACTGAGCCTGACCGCCACCACTTTCGCCGCCGATTCGGTCGTGAAAGCTCCCGCAGAACCGAAGGAAATGAAAAGCCTGTTTAACGGCAAAGATCTGTCCGGCTGGGATGGCGACTCGCGACTGTGGTCCGTCAAGGACGGTGTCATTCATGGTGAAACGACGGACGAAGTCAAAGCCAATGGCAACACGTTTCTCATCTGCAAAGACACGGTGGTGAAGGATTTTGAGCTGCGTCTGTCTTTTCGCTGCAACGCGACAAACAACTCGGGAATTCAGTACCGGTCAAAGCACATCACGGATGACAAAGTCCGCAACAAGTGGGTTGTGCGCGGTTACCAGCATGAAATTCGCAACGAGAATAAACTGCCGAGTGTCTCGGGGTTCATCTACGACGAAGGCGGACTCACCGGTGGTCGCGGCCGAACCTGCCTCGTCGGCGAGAAGGCCGTCTGGACCGACAAAGGCAAGCAAGTCACAGAGACACTGATCGACGAAGCTGGCTTCGAAAAGCTCTTCAAGCTCGATGATTGGAATGACGTCATCATCATTGCGAAGGGCCGCCACATTCAGCATTACATGAACGGCCGCCTGATCCTGGACTTCCAGGATGCGGAGAAAAATGCCCTGCTGGAAGGCATACTCGCCGTCCAGCTTCACGCCGGGAATCCGATGTGGGTCGAGTTCAAAGACGTTCGCGTCAAGCATCTCGACTAAGTTTTCGTGACGAGTCACCAGCAGTCGTGATATCCCCGGTCATCTGTAAGACGCCTTAATCATTGATCAGCCTCGACGATGTCCGGTTTGATTTTCCGCAGACCACTTTCTCGCTGAGAATCGGGTCTCTGGAGATCGCTCCGGACGAGCACGTGGCGATCACCGGCCCCAGCGGATGTGGCAAGACGACGCTGCTTCAGATTCTCTCCGGGATTCTGAAACCGGTTTCGGGTGCGGTTCGAATCGGCGATGCCGAGCTGACATCGATGAGCGACGCGGAGCGGCGGCGATTTCGGATCACGTCCGTCGGGCAGGTCTTCCAGGATTTCGAACTGCTCGAATCGCTGCGGCTTGTCGAAAACATCCTGCTTCCGTTCATGATTAACGGCGCCTTGATTCTCGACGGTCCTGTGAGAGCCCGGGCGCGGTCTCTCGCGGAATCGGTGGGGCTTGGCGAATTCCTGAATCGGCCTGTGACCAAGCTGTCGCAGGGCGAACGTCAACGAGTCGCGATCTGCCGCGCCGTGATCACAAAGCCGAGCTTGATCCTCGCAGATGAGCCGACGGGAAATCTGGATTCCCTGACGAAGCTCACCATAATGAAGCTGCTGCACGACCAGGCCCGCGCGACGGGAGCGTCGCTCGTCGTCGTCACGCACGATCACGAGCTGCTCAGCGGATTTGATCGGTCACTCGATTTTGTGGAGATCGCATCGCAGGGCAAGACTCGAAAACAAACGGGGCCGGAGGACGCGTCATGAAGCACGCGTTCTTTCTCGCCTGGCGAAACCTCAACGCGGGGAAGCTTCGCTCCGCGATTCTTGTTGGCTGTTTATCGGTCGCGGTCAGTCTGCCAATCGTCATGCGTGTTGTCGTCGCGCGTTTTCGGAACGAGCTCACACAGCGCGCCCAATCGACTCCTCTGATTGTCGGAGCCACTGGAAGCCGCTTCGATCTGACTCTGCATGCGCTTTATTTTGAAGCTAACGCCCCCAGCGAAATCACCATGCGCGAGGTCGCGACGATCCGCGAATCGGGTCGCGCGTTCCCAATCCCGATCTTCGCGAAGTTTCGTGTCGAGCGGTTCCGGATCGTCGGCACGACCGCTGAGTACTTTGATTTCCGCTCGCTGAAAGTCGCTCAAGGAGAAGGTCTCCAGAGGATTGGCGACTGCGTCATCGGTTCGGGAGTTGCGGCGAGGCTCGAAATCGAACCGGGTGGGCATCTTACGTCCGAACCGGAAAACGCGTTCGACATCACGGGCTCGTATCCACTTCGGATGAGGGTGAATGGAATCCTCGAGAAGACCGATTCGCCCGACGATTCCGCAATCTTCGTGTCGCTTGAGACAGCTTGGATTATCGCCGGACGAGGTCACGGTCATCGAAATTCGAGTGACGACACTCACGCACCGGCCGCAGGCGAGGAGGAAGGTTCGCTAGTCCCCGTCGATCCATTCACCGAAGTCACGGACGAAAACGTCCACTCGTTTCACTTTCATGGGAAGCGGGAGGATCTGCCGCTGACTGCAATCATCGTTGTGGCCCCGGACGAGCGGTCTGCGACGCTCCTCATCGGCCAGTATCTGACCCGCAACGACGTCACGATCCTGGAGCCACCGCAGATCATCGAGCAGCTGATGCAGCTTGTCTTTCGGGTCGAGCGGTTTCTGAACGGCGCGGCGGTCGTGCTGCTGGGCACGACCGCGACACTGGTAATGCTTGTTTTTGCACTCTCGCTGCGGCTTCGTCAGAACGAAATCCGCACGCTCTTCAAGCTGGGCTGCAGCCGCTTCATGATCGCCCGCATTCTGCTGGCCGAACTGATTCTGATCGCGCTGGTCAGTGCTGTTTTGACGGCTGCCGTCACGGCAACCGCCGTGCAGATCGGCCCTGAGTTCCTGGAACGGACTCTGACTGGCTCCTGAATACGCTGCGAGGGCCGATTCCTGCAGATTTCCGTTGGTTGACCCGGCCGGGAAGCCGCCCCATAATCGGCGTTCCCCATTGAGGCGGCTTTGAGCGGAAGTTCGAACCTGCCTCCGAGTGCGGTGGTGGCTGTGTGAACCGGGTCAGGCGGGAAACCGAGCAGCTCTAAACATAAGCGTCAGGTGCATGAGGAGGCAGGTTCGAGGCTCCGCTTTTTTCATGCGCGGTGCCGTACTGCCAGGTCCTTCGGGAGATTCAAAATGAAACACGTTGTGACCGGAATTCTGCTCGCAGGACTGTTTTTTTCGTCGTTTGAGTCGACTTCAGTGGCCGGCGAGTTCAACCCGGTGCTCGACATCGGCGACAAGGCTCCCGCCTGGAAGAAGCTTCCGGGTGTCGATGGCAAAGAGCACTCGCTGGAAGACCTGAAGAAGAACGAAGTTGTGGTCGTTTTCTTCACCTGTAACAGCTGCCCCTACGCGGTCGACTATGAGGACAGGGTCCTGGCGTTTGCAAAAAAGCACAGCGGAAAGGACTCGAAAGTCGGCCTGGTCGCGATCAATGTGAATCTCGTTGAGGAAGATTTGCCGCCCGCCATGAAGAAGAAGGTCGAGGAAAAGGGCTTCAAGTTCCCTTACCTGTTCGACGAATCTCAGCAGATCGCGAAAGACTTCGGAGCCGGTTTCACGCCCGAGTTTTTCGTGCTCAACAAAGACCGCAAAGTCGTCTACATGGGAGCATTTGACGACAGCCCGAATGCGGACAAGGTGAAAACGCAGCATGTCGAAAACGCCGTCGCGGCCGCGCTGGCAGGGAAATCGCCAGCAGTGATAGAGACCGTGCCGATCGGGTGCCGGATTCGGATCGAACGGCGCAGGCGGAAGCGCACGGAGTAGGGTCGTCGCGGGCCCTGGTAAGTTCAGCCATCCTCATTGAAGTTGATGCAGACCAAGCTGAGTTCGACGCTCGTTGACCTGCTGCAGAGCCCTTGGCTCAACCTTCAAAAACTTGACGAGCTGGGATGTCGAACAGCCCAGAAACGCCGACGCGGGTTTGAGGTCGAAGCCACATCGGACCACCGCGTCGAGTGCCTCGGCGAGCAGGGCAGGAAAGTCGTCGTGGCCTGAATTGACTCGAATTTGGTCGTTCTGACAGCGGCTCATCCATAAGTCGGAAGGAGCGGCCGGCTCAGCGACGGTCGCTGCAGACCGATGCTGGACGGCGAGGCTGATCCGCAGTCGGAAAATGGCCTGGCGTCGGTTTTCGTGCTGGCTGCGTCGCTCGTTCGCCTCGGCGGAGATGCCTGTCGGGCGGTGAGTCAGGACAACGGCCGACTCGACCTTATTGCGATGCTGCCCGCCAGGCCCGGACCGGCGTGTGCGGATCTCGTCACATTCCCGGGTGAGTAATTCATTCGATAGTGTGGACGGGTGTGCCAAACCGGACTCTTCAGTCAAACTGGTAACACAGGGCAATTTGCAACGATTCTCGTCGCAGCACGCAACAGTCTGCGCAGCTTGCGACGAAGGCGAAATCTGATGGATCTTGTCAGGATGCGGCAGGCCGCGGGTGTTTGCGGTAACAAGTGAGCGAAAAACTGTCCCAAAACCCAATTGCGTGAACGTGCGCAACCCCGATTTCTGCACGTTTCCGCAGAACTGGTAAAACCAGACTTTCCGGCACCTGAATTGCGATTTGAACGTGCCACGTCGAACAGGCAACTCCGGCTGGCTCAGCCGGGATTCAACAGAGAGGTTAACTCAGAGAGACCTGATTGAGCATCACCGACTCCCCGTGAGACCGGTCGCCGGATTGCTGCAATCAGAACTGAGCGGGTCGACTCCCCTATTTGGCTCCAGATTCTTGTCAAATCACTTTCTCGTCGACCCGCGATATTCGGGGGCGAATCATGTCGGACGGGTCCGACCGATTCGCCCCTTTTTTATTCGCTCTCCATTTGAATTTGCCTCAGATCATCACCGTTCATTTGAGCTCACCCAGATGCGAGAATGTGATTTTTCTTTCATGGGCGGTTTACATCAGAACTGAAGAAACGACAACCAAAGCAAACAAAACAAAACATCTCAACATGGCCTGAACTCTTGCCAGTGTTTTTTTCGATTGGTTTTGTCGAAAATCGCCGCAGCCTGGATCCCTGCCGCAACTCGATGTAGGTAATTCACTTAGGTCAAAAAAATTTAATGCTTGCAACCTGAAGTTTTGTCGGATTTACGTTTTTTTATTGAGAACGGACTTGACTGGCATTCTCAATGCTAGACATCCCGGCACGACTGACGTGTATCAGGGGACGCTCGGTGCGGGCCAGTTCAGGCATTGGATGCTGAAACGCTTCGGGTTTGGTTGGGCAGAACCGACACCGAGAGACCGGTCGCTGGTTGCTTGATCAAACCAAGTGAATCGCCCCCCCCGCTCAGGGGTGTCGACTTGCGAAACAGAGGCGAGTTCGACAGCGGGCTCCGTTGGACTCGCCTTTTTTTCTGCGCTTATCGCGACCCCAAGTCTGTTTGCACCGAACAGTGGGGTCGATCCCGATTCTCGTTTACGATCCGCTTCAGACGTGACGGCCGGACGTCGTCACGCGGACCTGACGGGATGATTCATGACGGACTTTCTTCAGCTCGCCGGTAAGAACGTGCTCGTCCTGGGCGTTGCCAACCGCAAGAGCGTGGCATGTCACACCGCGCAGGTTCTGGTTGAGGCCGGAGCGAATGTCATTTTCGCCGTCCGGTCAGAACAACGGCGTGACGCGGTCAACAAGCTGTTTCCAGGTGCGCCGGTTTATCTCTGTGATGTCGAGCACCAGGAGCAGATCGACCTGCTGCGTGATGGAGTCACAGCCAATCACAAATCTCTGCACGGCATCGTGCATTCCATCGCTTTTGCCGACTACTCGGAAGGCTGGCTGCCGTTTCACGAGACGCCGCGGAAAGCGTTTCTTCAGGCAGTCGACATTTCGTGTTTCTCGCTGATCGCCGTGTCGAATGCGATGCGGGAAATCCTCGACACGGACAACGGCAGCGTCGTGACGATTTCCATTTCGACGACTCGCATGGCGGCAGAGAATTACGGCTTCATGGCTCCGGTGAAGGCCGCCCTGGATTCGTCGGTCTGTTTCCTCGCGAAATCTTTTTCGCAGTTCTCGCACGTTCGATTCAACGCGGTCGGACCGGGACTGCTGAAGACGTCGGCGTCTGCGGGGATCCCCGGCTACGTCGACAGTTATCTCTATGCCGAGCGCGCGACACTACGGAAGAAAGCCGTGCAGACTGAAGAAGTGGCCAACGCCGTCGCGTTTCTGCTCAGCCCGAGGTCTTCGGGAATCAACGCGCAGGGACTGGTGCTCGACGCCGGGATGGCAATCAACTATTTCGATCGTGAGCTTGTTCATGACGACCCGAAATAGCGACACCGGTCCTGAGGCAGGACCCGTTGCCGCCGATCGCGGGAAGCCGCTGCTCAATGTCGTGCTTTACCAGCCGGACATCCCACAGAACACTGGCAACATTGGCCGGACGTGCGTGGCCGTGGGCGCGAAGCTGTGGCTGATTCGGCCACTGGGTTTCCGGCTGGATGAGAAACATTTGCGGCGAGCCGGCATGGATTACTGGCAGCACCTCGACTGGGAAGCCGTCGACAGCTGGAGCGAAGTCGAGTCACGCCTGCCGGATTCGAAAGTGTGGTGCCTCACTAAATTCGCCACGCGACTTGTGTGGGATGCAGACTTTTCGCCGGGCGATATCCTGTTATTCGGCAGTGAGACTCGCGGCCTCCCCGACAGCATTCGAGAGGCAGAACGCGGGCGGAATCTCAAACTGCCGATGCGTGACGAGGTACGGAGCCTCAACCTGGCAAGCACAGTGAATTCGGTAGTCTATGAGGCCGTCCGGCAGTTTGGCGGACTTTGATAGTGCTTTGCCAGTCCAGGCAGCCCGTTCGCGAAAACAGGCCCACACGAAGGCACAAAGTCACGAAGGTTGCGCAGCGGACTGATCTGCCTCCCTGCTCTTTGTGTCTGCGTGCCTTTGTGTGAGCCTGTCACGCAAAGCGACTGTCCTGAATCGTCGCCTTGAAGGAGACTTTCCTGTGGTGAGCTGCCCGATTCCGACTGCTTGCCGGGGTGCCAGACACGCGTTACTCTCCACCCGCTTTCGGGCAGGAAATCCTCGCAAATTCCCTTCTAAACTGCTTTTCCGGCCGAGTCCGGCCCCAGAACACGCCTGACGAAAATGACGATTCATGGCTTCAGAGCAGGATCAAAACCGGATCGTGATTACTGGAGTCGGGCTGACGAGTCCGCTCGGTGATTCGCTGCCCGATCTGCGTGAGAATCTCCTGGCGGGCAAGTCTGGAGTCAGTCGGTTCGAGACTCGCTACATGGGCGAAGTTCTCGCCGGAGTCTGTCATTTCGACGCCCTGAAACACCAGAAACGCAAAGAGGTTCGGCGCGGCACGCGGGCGGGATCCATCGCTGTCTTCTGCTCAAATGAGGCCGTCTCGGATGCCGGGCTCGACTGGCCAAACGTCGATACCAGCCGGGTCGGCGTCTACCTCGGCATCACCGAACACGGCAATGTCGAGACCGAAAATGAGATCTTCGAGATCTCGAAGTTTGGCTACGACACCTCAGTCTGGTCGCACCACCACAACCCGCGGACCGTTGCCAACAGTGCCGCCGGTGAGGTGACGTTAAGTCTGAGAATTACCGGGCCGCACCTGACGATTGGAGCGGCCTGTGCGGCAGGCAACGCCGGATTCATCCAGGGCGTGCAGATGCTGCGGCTTGGCGAAGTCGACATGGCACTCGTCGGGGGCGTTTCTGAGAGCATTCATACGTTCGGCATTTTTGCGAGCTTCAAAAGTCAGAACGCTCTCGCCGATCACGAAGACCCGGCAAAAGCCTGCCGGCCGTTCGATCGGGACCGGACAGGAATCGTCGTGGCCGAAGGCGGAGCAGTCTGTACTTTAGAGCGGCTGCCGGACGCATTGTCTCGCGGGGCTAAGATTTACGGCGAAATCGTCGGTTACGCGATGAACTCGGACGCGACCGATTTCGTGCTTCCGGATCGAACCCGCCAAACGGAGTGCATGACGCTGGCCCTGAAACGAGCCGGGCTCACCCCGAACGATGTCGATCTGGTCAGCAGTCATGCCACCGCGACCGAGCAGGGGGATATCGAGGAATCAGCGGCAATTCACAAACTGTTTGGTGAAAATCCGCGAGTCGCTGTCAACAACACGAAAAGCTTCATCGGACACGCCATGGGTGCAGCCGGAGCACTGGAGCTTCTGGGCAATATCCCGGCGTTTGACGATGGAATTGCCCACGCTACAATCAACCTCTACAATCCTGACCCCCGCGTGCCGCTGACCTCAATCGTGGCCAATGAACCGCGGCAGATGGACTCGGTCAAATGTATCCTCAACAATTCCTTCGGGATGCTGGGGATCAATTCAGCCCTCATTGTGAAAAAATTCGAAGCGTGAAAAAATTCGAAGCGTGAAAAATCTTGAGGCGTGAAGACGTACGGGGGTTGAGTCGCAGAGGCCTGTGGTCAGGCTGATTTGTCGACCGGGTGACCTGAGCCGGTCGACTGATTTCTTTCCGGAATCCCCGCTCTGTTTCTTTCCGAAACTGCCGGGAGAGGGATTCCCGGGCGTCTCGACTGATTGGGTCCGAGATTGCCGGATGGATCTCAGATCGGTTCCTGCCCACACGGACGAGGGCATGAATGGCCGCCTCGGCAAGTCCCGTTCGGAAAATCGAACAGCAACACTCAACGCAGCATCAAAGGGCAGGGTAGATGACAGCGGAACAGATCAGACAGGTGGTCCTCGATATTCTGGCACGAATCGCGCCGGACGAAGACCTGTCGGACCTGAACGATGCCGAACCGTTCCGCGATCAGATGGAACTGGACAGCATGGACTTCCTGGACATCGTTATGGAGCTGCGGAAAATGTACCGCATCCAGATTCCTGAAGAGGACTACGAAAACCTGGTCACCATGTCGAGCACAGTGTCGTTTCTGACTCCTCTGCTCAAAGATGCGACTCCTGCATAAGGGTCTCGAACAGACTCCAAAGCTGCCGCGAGACTGGAATCCCAGCCACGGCAGCTTTTTTTATGGACTGACGGTTTTCGGATGCCGAAAGACGAACTTCAAACGCCGATGACCGGACTTTCTGCCGGAGAAGTTACGTCCTCCACACCGCACAGAATTCCCTCCTCTTATGACCTCGCCGCAGATGGAAGAGGCGCGAATTCGGCGACCTGAAGAGCTCCGAACCGATCCCGGACTGCTGCGGGGACTCGGACACAAAGAGAAGCTTGACAAGGTTAGGGATTTTTCAATATCCATCCCCCCGCAACGGGCTTGAAACTGTTGTTTGTGGCTGTTTCGAATTCACTCCCTTCTCAGAAAAGTGATCAACTGGAGCCGGACGAAATGCTTCTTTCATGCACCGAAGAAAGTCTCGAACTGACCGGCGGCGCTGCCGCTCCGTGTGCCTCATTCGACGCGCCGATTGAAGACGAAGAAGTTTACGAAGGCTTCACCGACGACGACGACGACGACGACCTCGGTGGCGATGAGGACGACGACGACGATGAGGACGACGATGAGGATGACGACTTCGACGACGACTACGATGATGATGACGAGGAGGAGGAGGAGGATGACGAGGAGGAGGATGACGACGAGGAGGAGGAGGACGACAAGGAGGACGACGACGACGATGATGATGATGATGATGACTTCGACGATGAGTACGACGACGACATTTAGCGGCTCGCTGCGCCATCACCTGCCGAGGATGAACCAACGTCAATAAAATCAGCCCCGCCGGTTCCTGTGGAAGATACCGGACCAAAGTGGACGCGACGGCGGCTGCTGAAGGCAGCAGCACTCGGCGTATTCGGTGTCGGCGCGGGGTCGGCGGCCTACGCCAATCGAATTGAGCCGCACTGAGTTGAGGTCGTTCGGCGAACGATGCCAATTCGAAACCTGCCGGATCATCTCATCGGCAGAACGCTCATTCAGATCAGCGATCTTCACGTCGGCCCCGTGGTCGATGACGACTACATGCGGTCGGTGCTGGAACGGGTCTCGGAACTGAAGCCGGACATCCTGGCGATCACCGGCGACTTCATGACGTATCACTCTCCCGCAGACCTCGACAAGACGATCAGTCATCTGCGCGACTTCGACGGCGGGTCGATGGCGACACTCGCCATTCCCGGAAACCACGACTTCGGACACATGTGTGCCGATGTCGGTCTTTGCGACCGTCTGGCGGAACAGCTCTCGACGGTCGGCATCCAGCTTCTGCGAAATGAATCTGCCGTCGTCAGTGGCCTGCGAGTGATTGGCGTCAACGATCTGTGGTGCCCGTACTTTAATGTCGAGCAGGCACTCGATGATTACCGCGAGGACCAGGCAACGGTCGCACTCTGCCACAATCCGGACGCCGCCGACCGCGAAGGCTGGAACGGGTATCGAGGCTGGATCCTCAGCGGGCACACGCACGGCGGACAATGCCGTCTGCCGTTTTTCCAGCCTCCGCTTCTGCCGGTCAGTAATCGACGTTACGTCGCGGGCGAGGTCGCATTAAACGACGGTCGGCGACTCTACATCAACCGCGGACTGGGCTATCTCCGCCGGGTTCGATTCAACGTCCGGCCGGAGATCACGGTCTTCACGCTGCAGCGCGAAACAGACGCGGCCTGACGGGTGAGTGGTCCGTCCGTCGGAATGACTCGAGGTGTCGGCGAGCGACGTCCCCTGCGGCTCGAATGACGGCATCCGACTTTCGCCGTCACCGGCAATCTTCACCGGCAATCCGATTGCCGAGTCTTTATCATCAATGACGCGTCATGTGAGCCTCATTCTGCTGCGACAGGTACGGGAGTCCCGCCGATGCTGCAATTCCTGGGATCAAGGCAAAAACAGACGGCTGGTGTGAGCCGCCGGGCCGTGCTTCAGACGGGAGCTCTCGGGCTGTGCGGGCTCGCAGGAACCCAATCGAGCGTACGGGCCGAGACGTCGACCGAGTTGCCGGGATTCGGCCGCGCGAAGCGTTGCCTGGTGCTCTACATTTACGGTGCCTGGAGCCAGCTCGACACATTCGATCCGAAGCCGGAGGCGCCGGAAGACATTCGCGGCGAGTTCGGCACAATCGAGTCGTGCCTGCCAGGCATCCGGGTCTGCGAGCATCTGCCACAGTCATCACGAATTCTCGATCGCTGCACGCTGGTGCGGTCGATGGCTCATCCGTGGAACATCCACTCGGCGTCGTACACGCTCACGGGGAATCCGGATACCGAGAAGATCGAGGGCAGGCAGCGTAACCCGGACCAGTGGCCGTATCTCGGCGGGGTCGTCGACTATCTTTCCTCGCGAGGAGACTTCGGTCCGCAACAACGCGGAGTACCGGTCAACGTGATGCTGCCCTGGCGGCAAAGTCTGTTCGCGCGGCCAAACAAACGCTCTGGAACCTTCGGCGGTTTTCTGGGGACAGCTCACGATCCGTTGTGGACCGAATTCCAGGGAGAAGCGCCGCTCGGCGATCCGTTCCGCGCGATCACTCCCGAGGGGCGTTTCCGTTTCGGAGCGGGCGATGCACCGGCTGTCTCGCTCGAAGCGCTCAACCGGCGTCGGTCTTTGCTTTCGCAGTTTGAGCAACGCAGCGCGGCTCTGGAGAAATCGGCAGCGGTCAGGAGCTACTCGCAACAGCGCGAACGGGCGATCGACTTCCTGGCGGCGACCGAAGTCCGAGAAGCACTCGACCTTGAGAAAGAGCCGCTTTCCTTGAGAGAAGATTACGGCATGACGCTGTTCGGTCAGGCCTGTCTGAGTGCACGGAGACTGCTGGAAGCCGACGTGAAATTTGTGACGGTCGTGTGGGACGAGTTTGGACAGACCGACGAAAGCTGGGACACCCACTACGACCACCATCCGCGCATGAAGGACTTTCTCCTGCCGGCATTCGACGATTCGTTTTCGACGTTGATGCTCGATCTGGAACGACGAGGGCTGCTGGATGAGACTCTGGTCCTGTGCCTCAGTGAGCACGGCCGCACTCCGCAGTTTTACGGTGGCGGTGAGGGGCGATTGCCTGGGCGAGGCCACTGGTCTCGCGCCTACAGCCAGCTGTTCGCGGGAGCCGGCGTGCCTCGCGGCCAGGTCCTCGGTGCTTCCGACGCAACGGCCGCCGACGTCGCCGAGCGACCGATCAATCCCAAAGACGTCCTGTGTACCGCGTACCACTTGCTCGGAATCGATTCGCGGCAGGAACTGCTGCACTCACCCGGCCGGCCGGTTCCGCTGGTTGCCGGCGGAAGCGTCATTCCCGAACTGCTGTGACGCTGATCGACCTTGTCGGCTTCCTGACTAAGACACCACCGCCTGCCAGTAGCGCAGTCGTTTTCGAAGTCGTCGCTTCCAGTCGAGCGGGACGACAGCCATCGCGGCGGCGGCCATGGGATAAACGCTCACATCGACTGCACTCGTTGATCCGTCGTCCGCTGGCTCGGGCAGCGGTGGCGGCAGCGGCCGCGAATTTTCGCGAGCGGGTTTCAGCAGCAGCTCACCGTCCTCAGAGAGAGGAACCGGGCTGAGCGGCAGTCTTGCGGGAGCAGGCGTTGCCTCGGGATCCCGCTTTTCGCCGGACGCCGGTTGAACCTGGCGAGACGCTGCATCGCCTTTCTTTTCAAACAGCGAGTTGATGACGTTTTCCCGTCGCGACGTCGGATCGTCCGCCGCTTTTCGCTCGTTCTTTGCCGTCCGGTCGCCGTCGGGTTCTGTGGATTCGTCTTTTGTCAGCTGCAGGTCCGCTGGCTTCGAATGGGAATCGTCGAGCTGCTGGATCAGCTCCTGCCGTCGGCTTTCCCGGAGGATGTCTGGCTTCGAAATCGGGGCCAGGCCGTCTGGAAGTTCGAACAACGACCTCACGATGAGCGGCCGCTGAATCGGACGACTGGTTTGCTGCTGGTCAGACAGCCCGTCGAGCAGCTCAGCGTGTCGAGCGTTCGTGCGAAGCGGCTCGTCGGATTGAATTGGAAAAGCCGTCTCCTCGTCCTCGGCTTCTTCCGCGTCTGCTTCGAACTCTGCTTCGAACTCGTGTTGAGCAAGGTCGATCAGATAGATCTCCACAGAATCGAGCAGCTCGAAGTTCAGAAGACCGGCTGGCAGTTCGAGCTGTATCACATCTTCGAGTTCGATCTCTCCGCCACCTGGCTGCAGCCCCTCAGTCAGACTTTTCCGACTGATCAGCGAAAGATCGTCGAGCAGCAGCGTGACTCCCGAATCCAGGTCGAAGGCCTGGTCCATTTGTTCGGCAGTAAACAATCGGGTTTCGTCCCGCGCCGCGCCACGAATCTGAAGGTCTTCGGAAATGCGGATGCCGTCTCCGCTGAGCGGGCCGGAGGCCGGAATCTCAAACAGACCAGCCGGAATTTCGATCGTGTCCGCGCCGGGATTTGCGTTGGCTTCTTCGATCGCCGAGCGAATGGTCGTCTCACCGGCAGCGGTCAAAGCAAGTCCGTCGCCGGGGTCAGCATCCGGTGCGTCTCCGGTTGAGGTGACGACAAAAGCCGTCAGCATCGAGCGTTTTTCCAGCCGTTCCGAGAACGCCAGCAGACTCTTCCGTTGCCGCTTCTTTCCCGAGGGAATCCGCAATTTCGCCAACCAGCTGAAGTTGAGCATCCTGCTCGCCTCGCTTTTGCATGATCGAATCGGCAGCGCATTCCGTGCGCACGACCGGGCATCAGTCACTCATCGACAGACTGACGAGTGTTTGATGAGGCGGAATCTGCGGATTGAGTCGATCCGGTCAAATTTATCGATTGGGCTGAGTCTGCCGGCGAATTCCCGAGCGAACCTCAGTCGGCCGCGCCGCGTCCGACGCAGAGCTTCATCGCGCCGGACCGGCTACACTGGTCGGGAACGCGTCTGCAGACAATTGACTACAAATAATCGGGTCGAAGAATTCGGATCGCAACCTGGCTTCGCCCTTTGGAACGCGTCGGAAACAACTTCCCGTTTCTCTGGGAGGGCGAGGCTCCCGCCGAGCCGTTGATCGCGGGGGCAGCGCGGCTCGGCAGGAGCCTCGCCCTCCCGGCACGCGGTCCCGGATCGGGAACTTATTTCGAACCCGTTTCTTAACTCCCTGACAGGTTATGGCAAAAAAGAAGAAGCAGAAGCAGCGGGTCGCCTTCCGCAAGAACCGCGAGAAGCGGGCGCGGCAGGGTGATCTCACTCGTGACGTCGAAATGGCGGGCGAGGATAGCGAGCGGTCGGCGGAGATTGCGGACCTGCCGACGGGCGAGCGGCTCTCCGGCAAGGGCGACCTGACCCGCAACCGCACCGTCATCACGGAAGCTGGTGAGGACGGTGAACTGCGGATCGAGGTTGACGAGTCCGCCTGCTCGCGCGGCCGCGTGCTCATGGCCACCGGGTTGAACTCGGTCGTGCAGGACAAAGAAGGCAATAAGCACGAGTGCACGGTTCGGCGCGTCGTGCGAACGCTGGCGCGAGAAGCCCGCAACGCGGTCGTGGCTGGCGACTGGGTGCTGTTTCAAAAACTCGACGACGGCTTCGGGGTCATCGAGCGCGTCGAGCCGCGGAAGAGTTCTCTCTCGCGCCACAGCGGACGGCACGAGCATGTCATCGTGTCGAACGTCGATCAAATTGTGATCGTGACGTCGGCCGCAGAACCGCCGCTCAAGCCAAGCCTCATCGACCGGTTCATTATCAGCGCGGAAAAGGGCGAGACCCGCGCGCTGATCTGCATCAACAAAGCCGACCTCATCGAGCCGGCCGGCATCCAGTCGATCCTCGGACTTTACGGACAGCTCGGCTATCAGACTGTGCTGACGAGTGCCGAGACCGGCGCGGGCATGGACCGGCTGCGCGACTTCCTGAAAGATCGCGGCTCGGTCTTCACCGGACAAAGCGGCGTCGGCAAATCGTCACTGCTGAACGCCATTCAGCCGGGCCTTGTCCTCGACACCGGCAAAGTCAGCTCGTGGTCGCAAAAAGGAAAACACACGACGCGGCGCGCAGAGCTGATCGCGCTCGAATCCGGCGGCTGGGTCGTCGACACGCCAGGCATCCGCCAGATGTCGTTGTGGGATGTCATTCCGGAAGAGGTCCAGGGCTACTTCGTCGAGTTTCATCCGTTCGTTGGCTACTGCCGATTCCCGGACTGCTCGCACACCCACGAGACAGACTGCCGAGTCAAACAGGCCGTCGAAGCCGGACTGATCTCGAGGGCGCGGTATCTCAGCTATCTGAGAATCGTCACCGGCCAGGAACTGGCGGACGTTTAGCGCCAACTTTCCTAAAGGCACCCGATGCGGAATTCGGCGGCGATCACTCGCCGCTGAGTGCGTGTGGCAGACCGCTCGCGATCGTTGGAAACTGCAGAGTAATTTCCAGATGCTCCTTGAGAAACTCATTCCGGCAGCGCTTGCCGAGACCGTGCGTGTGCCGCGCGACCGCGGCGGGATCGAACTGCGGGGCGGGAGAGTTCGTCAGTCGGGCGAGCGTCTCGTAGTACTCGCGTCGATGAACTGGCTGATCGTCGGACGCAAGGTACAGCGGAGCAAGGTCCGGAACGGATGCGGCTTTGACGACGACAGAAACCGCATCGTCGACGTGGATCAGGTTCAGCCACGAGTCGGCCGGGCCTGGAAGTTTCAGTCCCTCGCGAATCGCCTCGACTCGAGAGAGCAGCCGGCCCGGCCCGTAGATGCCGGAGAGGCGAAGGATCGTGGCTTGAATTCCGCTCGACTCCGAACACTTCCCGACAAGCTGCTCGGCCTCGCGACAGATGACTCCGCTTTCGTGTGACGCTTCAGCGGGCGAGGCCTCGTCGATGTCCTCGCCATTCTCTTGACCGTACACGCTTGTGCTGGAGATGTGCACGAAGCGACGGCAGCGGCCCTCGACGGCGTGAAGGGCGTTTCGAAGTCCGTCGACGTAGACCTCGCGCTTCGTCGGGCCGGCATTCCGGTCGAAGCCGACCGAGTAAAGAATCGTGTCGACATCCGGAAGACTGGCGAGTGAATTGGGTTCAGTCACGTCGCCGACGACCGGCTCGATTCCGACGGCCGACAGGTCCGCTGCGTGCTTTGCAGATCGAGTCAGCGCGAAGACTTCGTCGCCGGTTGCCAGCCAGGCGGCGGCGGCTCGCCGACCCAGATAGCCGCATCCGAAAATGAGTCGTCGCATGAGTGCGGCTCAGCAATGCGGAACGGGAATTACGACCTCGACCGGTAAACGATGCCCTGATCGACCGGTCGAAAACCGGCTGACTGAAACACCGCGATGGAGGCTTCATCGGAGGTATCAATGTTGGCGGTGATCTTCGTGATCGTTTCCTGGCGAAGTCGCTTGATCACGTCGAGAATCAGAGCCTGACCAAAGCCCTGGCCGCGGTACTGTTCCTCCACGCGAAGGTCGACGATGCCGATTGTCTGCTCGCCCCAGGTTTTGATGTAGCGATCGAGCCCGACGACGGTCAGACCCGCGGCGGGCAGGCCGCCTTCTTTCGGGACGAGCACGCAGTACAACGCGTCCAGCCGGCCGTAGCGGACCATCCAGTACCACGGGCACGGGTCCGGGTGATCAACGAGAGCCAGTTCCCACTGGCGGCGAATCTTCGTGAGGCGGAAGTTGACCGGATCACGATCGGCCATACCTCGTTCGGTGACCGAGTACTTTTCGACAGGCTCATAACCAACGGACTGAATGAATGAGGCCGCCACCGGGTCGGACTCAAGAAAGCCGACCGGTCGAGCTCCGCCGTACAGGCCGAAGTAGAACAAGTCGCGTTTGGGACCCGGTCCCGCGAAGATCGTCTCGGCACCCGCCTCGCGCAGATATTCTTCGGCGCGTCGGATGAGTTCTTTTGCGATGCCTCTCCGACGGAAGCCGGGGTGAACGATGACCGCGTAAATCACGCCGGTCTGTTTGCAGATTCTCGAACCGTCTTCCGTGCAGCCGAAACCGGCATGCACGAACCCGATCGGCAGTGCCCCGTCGACCGCAACGATCAGCCCGGCCCGGTCGAAGTGCTGCTGGGCATAATTGACGTAGTCGAACGACTCGTCATTCGAGACTGTCACTGCCGCGCCCCATCCGAGCCCGGCCTGCTGCCACAACCGAAGCAGGTGCGGCGGGTCATAATTGCGAAACGACCGATACTCGATCACGTGGCTGAATCTCAATCCGTCGGACGTGAAACCTGCAGAGATCAGGCCCGAAGCGCTTGTTAAAAAAAAGACGCCTCACAATCCGGTGAGGCGACGTTTTGCGAAGGAGCGGCCATCGTAGTTCTGGTTTCCCGACGCCGCAAGGACCCTCACGCTGCGGGCGAGAGAGAAGTCTGTAGAGCGACAGAATGGTCCCGGCCGGAGCCGGCAATCACCGCGTCCGTCTGGATCGGGTGTTCCGGTCGATCCGGATGGGCAGCCGGGACAGTCGTTGCGAGCATGACGAGCAATCCCGAAAAGTCGGCATCTTCGTGCTCCTGGACCCGTTCTGCGGCCTACACTTCAGGACGGAGATTCCTGCGCAGATCGTCCAACCAGGAGACGAGTGCCGGATGTTTGCGCGGACTGGCTTTGGAAAGAGGGATCAAAAGTGACTCAATATCTGGTCACCGGTGGAGCGGGTTTTATTGGCTCGCACCTGGTTACGAGACTGGTCGAGGACGGGCACACGGTGCGCGTGCTGGACAACCTGTGCGCAGGGAATCTGCAGAACCTCGCTCATCTGAAAGACGGTGTGGAGTTCCTTCAGGGAGACGTTGCCGATCCGGACGCCTGTGCAAAAGCGGTGAAAGGAGCGGACGTCGTATTCCACCAGGCGGCGCTGGCGTCGGTTCCGCTCAGCGTGGACCGACCGCTCGACACTCACAAAGCCTGCGTGACAGGCACGGTCACGATTCTTGACGCGTGCGTGAAGGCCGGCGTGCGGCGAGTCGTTTATGCGGCATCCAGCAGCGCCTACGGCAACGATCCGGAGATGCCGAAACGCGAAGCTCAACGGCCGCAGGTGCTTTCGCCCTACGCGGCGGCCAAGCTCGCCGGTGAACTCTACTGCGAGGCCTTCGCGGCGTCGTACGATCTGGAAACCGTCCGGCTTCGCTACTTCAACATCTTCGGCCCGCGTCAGGATCCGCACAGTCCGTACTCGGCGGTCATCCCTCTGTTTGTCTCCGCACTGGTGAACGGTCGCCGTCCAAAGATTTTTGGAGACGGAACACAGTCGCGGGATTTCACGTACGTGCAGAACGTCGTCGAGGCCAACATGCGGGCGTCGCTCGCCGAGGGTGCATCCGGCAACGTCTACAATGTGGCGTGTGGCGAATCGTTGAGCATTCTCGAATTGCTCACGGAGATCTGCAGCCGGCTCGACGTGTCGTGCGATCCGGATTTTCTGCCGGCACGAGCGGGAGATGTGAAACACTCGTGGGCGGACATTTCCGCCACGAAACGGGACCTCGGATACGAAGTCACCGTGCCGTGGATCGAGGGTCTCGGCCCGACGATCGACTTTTATGCTCAGCAGGCCAGCCTCGACAAACTCGAGTGTGGAACCTGACAGACAAAGCGCGAAGAGAACTCACGTCGTCAGTGACGACGTTGCGGACGAGGGATCGAACTGAGTTGAATGGAAGCAGAGATGACGGCCGGATTTTCCGGCCCACACGGGTGCGTCAGCCATGTCCAGCTTCGACCAACCGAACAATGATCCGCTCAACGAGCAACCGCTCGATATTTCCAGAATGACCGGCGCTCGCAACGCGAAGCTCGCGTCGTCGGTTCCCGAACAGCGCTGGGAACGTGCTGCGCCGAAGGCTCCTCGCGTCGAGTGGAAGTCCGGGGCGATCGACTATCTCCGCCTGGTAACGAAATATCGCGTCTGGGTCGTCTGCGGGCTGATCATTGGCGTTCTCGTCGGGCATCTCATCTATCAGAAACTCGGACCGGAGTTCACAGCAACCGCGAAGGTCCTCGTTTCCAAACGGGCCGCCGCGCCGACCCGCCAGGAAGGTGACGCTCCCACGTGGGGCGACCGCGCCGAACACATTTCGCTGATCATGAGCCCGCTCATCGTGACGCGGGCCGTCGAGCTGCACAAACTCAACACGCTTTCCACACTGAGCGGGTCGAACGATCCGGTCGAGGACATCATCGACAGTCTGAAGGTGACGCGCAGTGCTGGCCTGGACCAGTCCGTGCTCAACATCCTTGACGTCACTTTCAAGAGTAAAAGTCGTGCTGATGCGAAAGTCGTCGTCAATGCGATCATCGATGCCTACGACCAGTTTCTCAAATCCCAGCACAAGGAAAACACGAATGAGCTCATCGAGCTCGTTGGGAAAACCAGCGCCAGGATTCAGAACGACATCGACAAAGTCGAAGTGGAGTACGAAGGCTTCCGCAGCACCGCGCCGATTCATCTGAGACGCCCGGAACGCGGACCGAACGGCGAGCGGATCACCATCTCGGCAAACGTTCACCAGGGCACGCTCGACACGCTGCAGACAAACCGCGAGCTGCTCCGACATCAGCGGAACGAAGTGGAATCGCAGATTCAGGCGATCGAGTCGGCACTCGCAGCCGGACAGCCGCGCGAAGAACTCGCCGCAACGATTCAGCTTTTCTCGGCACCGACGTCTGGTGGCTCCAGCGCGTCGCAGACGACCGTTGCGATCAACAATCCCAATACCATTCAGGCGTCGCTCGACTCGCAACTGCTGCCGCTCATGTTGAAGGAGCGGGAACTGGTTCAGCAGTTCGGGCCGGACTGGCCGGATGTCGTCGTCGTGCGGGCGCAGATGGCAACTCTTTATCAGTACTACCGACAGCGAGGTCTGGCGGTTCCCGGGCAGTCCGGAAACGCTCCGGGCGTGACCGCACCGAATCCGCTGACGCAGGTCCGAACGGCCAGCGGCAAGGACCTCATCGATATTTACCTGCTGTCCCTCACACAGAAACTCGCGAGCATTTCGGATCAGGAAGCACGCATCGACGTTGAGTACAAAGTCGTTTCCGCGAAAGCGAAATCGCTCGGAACGTTTCTTGAGGAAGACCGGAAGTTCAACGACCGGATCGATCCGCTGAACGGCCTCTGGAATCTGATGGAGACGCAGGCTTCGAACCTCAAGATTGAAAAGGAAACGCCCGGTTACAATCTGCAGCAGATCGCGCCGGCACGAGACCAGCTTTCGATGAAGCAGATTGCGAAGCTCTACGGAGCCGGTGTGATCGGCGTCTGCGGGCTGCTGGGTGTGTTCATCTTCTGGGTTGAGTGGCGGGACACGACGCTCAAGTCCGTTGAGGAAATTCGAAACAGCCTGTCGTTGCCCGTGCTCGGCACCGTGCCCGATTTCGAAACAAAGGCCCGCGGACTCACCGGACCACTTCAAGCGGCGTTGTGCTACTACCACAGCCCGGGTTCGCCCGAGGCCGAGGCTTACCGATCGGTCCGAACGGCCTTCAACGCCTGCGTGAGCTCTTCGCAAAAACTGATTCAGGTGACGAGCCCGGAGCCGGGCGATGGCAAGAGCACGCTCGTTGCGAATCTGGCGATCGCGATTGCTCAGTCGGGTCGGAACGTGCTGCTGATCGACGGAGATTTGAGGAAGCCGACCCTGCATAAACTGTTCGGCCTTCGACAAAGCATCGGAGTGACCGACGTCGTCAACGGTGAAATCGATCTGCTCACGGCAGCTCAGTCGACGGTCGTTGAGAATCTCTCAATTTTGACCACCGGCGATCTCCCGGGCCGGCCGGCCGAGCTGCTCGCGTCGCACGAATTCTCGCGGCTGCTGTCGACGGCTGAGCGGGAATACGATTTCGTATTGATCGACACCCCACCACTGCTGGCCGTCAGCGACCCGTGCATCGTTGCCCCAAGAACGAACGGCATGATTCTTGTGCTGCGACTTCAGAAGAACAGTCGGGCCGCTGCCCGCCGCGCGACGGAACTGATCGAGACGAACCAGATCAACGTCATCGGCGTTGTGGCCAACGGCAGCGAAGACGCTCCCGACGGCTACCAGTACCAGCAGAGTTACGGTGATTACCTGAGCACCGCAGCATCCAGCCGCGAAACGACGGGCGTCCGCGGCAAATCGGATTCGACTCCGGTCGGGGTCTGAGGGCTCGTCAATCGAGCCTCAAACAATATCCCGAGGCCGAAACGTCATCTGAGTCAGGTCCGATTTGAAATCGGACTCCCCGATCTTCGTGATGCGTCCCTTGCCGAGCTTAAACCGGTACC
Source organism: Planctomycetota bacterium (assembly GCA_027623235.1). Classification (GTDB taxonomy): domain Bacteria; phylum Planctomycetota; class Planctomycetia; order Planctomycetales; family Planctomycetaceae; genus JAQBVJ01. Next base: position 14,592 of record JAQBVJ010000059.1, on the reverse strand, counting down.
GGTTCGTAATCGGATCCGGCACCCGGTGTACGACCGAGTTCGGTGGCTGAGTGGCGTCCAGAGCGTTGCTCCACAGGACGCCTTTGCGAATCGCGCTGGTGACGATCGCGACGGCTTCGTAGGCCCCCTTCCCGATTCGAATCTTTCCCGCCTTGTCGAGGCCGGTAAAAGTCTGCGAGTCCCCGTCAACACCGACGAATCCGCCGGTCTGCACGAGGACATCGTTGTTTTCGATGCGACACAGATCGCCACTTTCAATCCCGCGCGAAGCGGCATCGTCCGGATGAATCTCGACAAACTGATGAGGCCACCGATCCTTGATGTACGGCGTCCGCGAGCCATCAAAGTTCGTCTGCCAGATCTCATTGATGCGGCCCATCGTGACCCACAGTTCGTCGCCCTTAGGCGTGATGCGGGTATAAAAATCAGAGAACTCTTCCCACGGCGTTTTGTGCAGCAGACCTTTGCCGCTTTGCGAATTGAACGCGTGCATCCATTTCATGTGGAGCGTCGGGCCTTCCGGTTTGCCGTAGTTCATCTCCGGAGCATGCAGCCGCTTTGTACCGATGATCGCACCGCGGGTGTTTTCGTCGTCGTAGTATCCCGCATAGTCGCGGTAGTCCTGCGGCTCGGTCAGCTCGCTTCGCCATCGGATCGGTGTTTGAATTCCCGTGGTGCCAAGCCGTCGCAGAAGCTCGTGACCTTTGATTCCCATTTGATCTGCGTAGTGGACCAGCGGGTGATAATTGAGGATGCCGGTTCGACTTGAACGCGCCGCCTGCTCGAACACGTCGTTCGAGTCTTTCCAGTCGTAATCCTTAAAGCCCATTCGCTGAGCGAACTGCTGGATGATCCACCAGTCCGGCTTCGCTTCGCCCGGCGGGTCGCAGAACTTGGAGTACAGCCGCAGCCGCCGCTCACCGTTGCACCGCGAGAAATCTTCCTCACCCCACGTTGCGGCCGGGAGTACGAGATCCGCAAACTCGGTGCCCATCGGGCCGCGCGGGTAAATGTCCTGGTGGATGACGACCATGCCGCCCGAGTCGACTCGCTTTTTCAGAACCTCGACCGCGTGAGCGACGTCCGCCTCGCCGATCTGGTGTTCCGAGCCGCTTGTCGAAGTCCGAAATGTCGTCATCAATTCCTGGCTGGCGGCCATGGCCTGCGTCCAGGTCGTTCCGATCACCCAGGCGAAACGCAGCTTGCCGGCCTCGACCCAGCGGTCGAGGTCCATTTCTTTCTTGCGGCGGCCGACCTGTTTTTCCGGCGAGAAAATTCGCGGGTACGAGGCCGCGCCCATCCAGCCGCGCTGGTGCCCGCCCATTCGCGAGACCACCTGCCCCGGCCTGTTACCGGCGCCGCTCAACAAAGCGAGCGTCGAATAGCTGGCCGTGTTGAGGTAGTTATTGCTCCAGTAATTTCCTTTTTCGAGGGCGAACGACGCCTTCGGCCGCTTCCCGTCGACGGGCTTCGCGATCATCTCGGCGGCCTGCTGAATCTTCGCGGCCGGGATGCCGGTGACTTTCTCGGCGTTAGCCAGCTCTGAGTCGGGGTTGCTCAGCAGCCACGCTTTGTACTCAACAAACGAGGCTCCGAATTTGCCCCACGTTGTGCGCCACTGCCAGGGCGTGTTGCGAGTGCCTCGACCAAAACCGGAATCAATTTCCCACCGGTTGGCGACGTGACGTGTGATGAAGTCCGAGTCTTCCCAGCCGTTCTCCAGAATGATCCGGGCGAGAGCCAGATGGAGAATCGTGTCGGTGCCAGGGATGATCTGCAGGAACAGCCCGCCATTGGCTTCCGCCCAGGCGACACCGGTCGTACGGCGAGGCAGCACGTAAATGTGCTTCTGCCCCGGCCGCATCATCCACTCGGTCCACGCGACAGTTTTTGTTTCGTACGGGTCGGTGCCGGAAAACAGAATCACATCGGCCTGCGACCAGTCGTCGTACGACGCGCTGAACGGCACGATGCCGGCGTCGTCGATTCCCGCCGTGTCGTTGCCCGGACCCGGTTTGTCGTGAGGCGCGTAGCACGGCGTCTGAATCGACTCAAAAGCCAGCTTCGAAATCGCGTACGTATTTTCGAAGTACTGATACGAAAATGTCTTCATCCCCCACGACTCGGTGCCGTGTTTGTCCAGGACGTGGCGACTGACCTGAGCCATCACCTCGATGGCGTCCTCCCAGGAAACCGGTGTGAGCTTCCCGCCGATCCGCATCAGGGGATGCTGCAAACGGTCCTTCGTTTTTCCTTCCGGATCGAACGGTTTCTTCGCGAGGCAGCCGCCGCGGATCGAGTGATTGCCGCCCGGGTTCACAACCGTCGCGTCAGGATCGGGCAGCACGACCAGGTTGTGCCGCACGCCGTCGACCATACACGAACCATGCTCGTTCGGGCTGATCCAGTGGCCGGATAGTTCCTCAGTGGGGAAGTCGATGCCGAGCGCATTTTCGTCGGCGCTCGTTCCGCCTTCCTCGCCTTCCGGCCAGACGAACGCTTTGTAACCGCACGCGACGATGCAGTAATCGCAAGCCGTCGTGACAACCGTCGCGTTTTTGGGCGGCAGCGGGACAGAGCTTTGTGGTTTCGATTCGGCGGGCATATTTTCGCCAGGAGATTTCTGTAGGCGGGCTGTCGGCCCGACTCCGATCACGACCTCAAAACGGCCGGTCGGAATGAACGTTATCCGTTTCTGGAATAACCGTAGAGCAGACCGACCAGGCCGGTTGCGTAAATGTCGTCGCCGTCCACTTCGAGCAGAACCTGCGTCAAAGCCTGCGTCGCGTGACCGGCGACGACCATGCCGTGCCGAGTCAGATCAAAGGTGGTGAGATGCTCGGCACACGGCCCGGCGACTTTGTGTTCGGCGTTGTAAAGCCCGTCGAGGCTGCCGCCCATGTGAGTGCAGCGGCCGCTGAACGCGACGATGTCCTGTGCCTCACCAAGGCCGCCGCCGGCTTTCTCACCGAGCTTCACCAGCAAGCAGTTGTTGAGGTAGTGGTCTGTCGGGTAGTCAAACGGGACGGGACGGTCCTGCTCCAGAGTGGAGACTTGTCCGATCTTCTTTCGCGGCAGTTTGCTGACTTCGACCGGGGCATCCGCGTTCTGACCGTGGACCCGCCCGGGAAAGATTTCGCCCAGCAGAAGCGTTGCGGTGACGGCCCCGGTCGAGGCCAGAAACAGCCGCCTCGACACACAGTCAGATCCGCAGGATTCCGCTGAGGGATCAGTCATCGGTCTTCCGATTCTTGTGGAACAGACGATTTGGCCGCGGCGACATCCGCAGCGACTTCGTACTCGGGCAGCTCCGGAACGGACATGCGGATTTCGTCGCCGCTCAGCGAGTACAGGAACTCGGCGAGGGCGAACTTTTCATCTTCGGTCAGCTTGAGCGGCTTGATGAGCGGGCTTTGATTCTCATTCCTGCCGCCACCCTGATTGTAAAACTCGACGACATCTTCGATCGTCAGCAGCGTCCCGTTGTGCATGTACGGCGCGGTAAATTCGAGGTACCGCAACGGCGGAGTTCGAAACCGGCCGCGGTCGCCTGCCTTCTTCGTTGTGTAGTAAAGCCCGTGGTCGGTATCCGCGTTTCGATACTCACCTTCCGGGACGCCACGAATGTAATGCTGATACCGAAGAGCCACCTGCCTCAGGGGATCGGTGTTGAAAACGTCGCTCGCCGGCACGTCGAGGAAGTGGTAACTCTCATCCGAAAGCAACGCCCCGTTGTGACACTGAATGCAGCCGGCCTTCCCTTTGAACAAGGCCAGTCCCCGCTTCGCGTCGTCCGACAACGCGTCGTTGTCTCCAGAGAGGAACCGGTCGAACGCGGTGTCGCGGACGGTCATTTCCGCTCGCTCGAACGAGGCGATCGCCTTCAGGACAAGATCGAACGACGCATGGTCGACTCCAAAAGCCTCGCGAAATCGCTGAACATACTCCGGCATCTGAGCCAGTCGCTCCTCAATCATCACCGTGTCGCCGTTGCCGGCGAGGTTTCCCGTAATCGCACTCTTCGCCTGAGCCTCCAGGCTCGGCACCTCGCCGGCCCAGAAGAGCTTTGTCAGGTATCCGGTATTGATCGTCGTTTGAGAATTCCGCCAGTGCTGTGTTCCCGCGTAGCCACGTGAAACCGCCTGGCCATCGCCCCAGCCGAGCCGCGGATCGTGGCACGAAGCACAGCTTGTTCCGGCGTCACCCGACAACCGATTGTCGAAGAAGAGCAGCTTGCCGAGTGCCACTTTCTCGGGAGTCACCGGGTTGTCACGCGGCACCGGGACTTCGGGCAACGCGGCGAGAGCCGGGAAATTCTTTGAGAGGTCCGCTCCGGTGGTAGTCGCTGCGACCTCTGTCGAGGCCGGTTTCGGGGCCGGTTTCGTTTCTGAGCCACCCTGACCGGACGGCTTTGTGTCTCCACCCGTCTGTTTTGTCGCGCCGGGTTTGGACTCCGCTGGTTTGGGAATCGGTGGATCGTCGTCTCCACAGCCGGCAACAAAGAAAAAGCAGACACACAGCAGTGCGAGGGCGCAAAGACGTGAAAGAACGCCAGCAGTCCGTTGAATCTGGTAGCGGCACGGCGCGAGCCGTCCGGTCAGAGTGCGTTCTCCCATGCAAAACCGGGCGGCTTGCGCCGCTCCGCTACAGGGAATGGACTTCTTCAACGGGCTGCTGGCGTTCCTGCGTCTTTGCGACTTTGCGCTGAGAGACAAACTGAAAGAAGGCCGTGGCAGGTGTGGCTCGGTCATGTCAGTTCTCTCCGAGCTTACGAAGTTTGTAGGCCGGAACTTTGATCTCTGGGAACTCGATCGGTTTTCCGGAAAGCGTTTTGAGGAACTCCACCAGATCCGTCTTCTCCTGTTCCGTCAGACCGAGCGGCTTCAGCAGCGGGTCTTTCGTTGCACGAGGACCTCCACCCGCGTTGTAAAACTCGACGACGTCTTCCAGCGTCGCGAGCTGGCCATCGTGCATGTACGGCGCGGTCCGACTGACCTCGCGGAGTGTCGGTGTCCGAAACTGCTCGCGCTGCTTCTCGTCTTTCGAGACACAGTAACAGCCAACGTCCTGACGAAGTGCCCGGTAATTCGGAACGCCCAGCGTGCGGAAGAAACGGCGAAACGTGATGTGTCGCAGCGGTGTCTGGAAAATGTCCGGGTTCGACGTCAGACCCAGCGAGTGAAACTTCCCGTCCGTCAGCATCGCTCCGTCGTGGCATCGAATGCAGCCGGCTTTCCCTTTGAAAAGAGCCAGGCCGCTCTTCGCCGAGTCATTGATCGCCGCGTCGTCTCCACCCAGAAACTTGTCGAACGGGACGTCCTGAGACCGCAGGCTCTTCACGAAAGCTGCCGTCGCGTTGAGGATGCGTCCGTAGGTCGGCTCGCCACCAAAGACGGATTTGAATTCAACTTCGTACTCCGGCACCTGGCGGAGTCGCTCAATCACGAGCCGACCGTCGGCCTGCAGAAAGTGCGCTTCCGCAATGTGGTCGCGAACGACGGTTGGCAGATCAGCCGCAGGGAGTCGCCCATCCCAGTACAGGTATTTTCCATGGGCGGTGTTCATGACGGTCGGCGTGTTTCGAAAATACAGCGTGCCTGGATAGCCCTTTGAAAGTGGCAGGCCGTCCGCCCACCCTTTTTTCGGATCGTGGCACATCGCACAGCTGAGCGTCGCGTCACCGGACAGTCGCTTATCGAAGAACAGCTTGTGACCCAGCGCGACCTCTTTCGCGGGCAGATCAATTGCGAGCTTCGGCAGCACAGCCAGCGGTCTCGGTGACGTCTCCTGAGCGTTTCCAAAAACCGTCGCGAGAAACCACACAGCGAGGGCGCAGGCAGTTCGTCTGAGCCGGTTTTTCAGCATGTCGTTTCCCGGATGCCTGGCGGAGTGCTCGCTGAGCGGCCTGGGGTGAGCCGGCTCAGTCGGAATGCGATCAATCTTTTGATTCAAATACAAAATCGTTGGTCGTGGTCTCGCCGGCTTTGACATCGGCAGAAAACCGTTGTGTGCCGAGCGTCGGGTGAATGATCGTCGCTCGATATTTTCCAGGTGGGATGCCTTGGATTTCGAATTTCCCGTCGACATCACTCGCCGCGTAGTACGGAGTTCTCGCCACGTAGACCCACGTTTCCATCCAGTTGTGGATGTTACAGGTAACCCGCATGAAAGGCGTGCCGGAGAACTTGATGCCCTGCTTGATCGGCTCCTTGCTGGGCGACTGCACGACGTTCCACAGACCTGTGTTGACGTTATGTTCGACGGAGTCATCGTTGTAGACCGTCAGCTCGGCACCATTGCGGGCGACGAGCAGTCGCGGCGAGAAGCGGCAGTTTTTTTGTCGAACGACGTATCCGTCTTTGGGATCGTTCCAGGTCCAGTCGCCTTGTTGCCTGACCGTCAGCTCGACGACGGCGCCGTGGAGTTTTCCGTCCTTGACGAGAACGTCCTGAACTTCTTCCACGCCCTTGCCGCAGATGGCAGCGTCTTTCGTCGCCTGGATCTTTCGTGGCGCGGGGAGTGCTCCCTCAAACGAGACAACTCCGGTGAGCGTTCCGGGCTCGGTCGATGCTGCTTCGGGTTTCGTCTCGGACGTGCCGGCCTTTGGCTTACCGCTGTCCGGGTTCTGCGCAGCTGTTTCGCCGTTGCCCGTCCCGCCGTCGCCGGACGGAGTCGTGTCGGATCCTGTCGATTGACTGGAACCACCGGGAGCTGTTGCGGGCGACTCGGAGTCAGTATCAGCACCGCATCCGACGACGAAGACCAGCGCCAGCAGCGCGGTTCCAGCGAACATCCATTCCCGCCAGTCAGATTGACTGAGCGTTTTCATACGTTTCTCCCGAGTTTGACACGAGGATCCGCAACGGTACGTGATCGATGAGGGGCGGGCAACAGCGGTTGGAACCTTCTGCGAAGACAGGCAATGTCCGGCCTCTCGCCGTCTCTTCGGGCACCTGGGAACGCTCAACCAAGCCGGCCGAACTGCCGATCCAGCTCGTGCTGATTGAGAATCAACGCCGTGGGCCGACCGTGGACACAGTGGTGAGCGTCGTCGACCAGGTGCCGCTGGACGAGCAGCGAGTCGATCTCCTCGGGAGCCAGCCGCTGGCCGGCTTTGATCGCCGCCTTGCACGACATCATCTGAAGCAGCTCGTCAATGAGGTCGCGGCGAGTCGGCTTTCGCTCGTGAGACTCAAACTGCTCGGCCACGTCCCGCATCAACTCGGCCACGTTCGCCCGGCGAAGCATCACCGGCCACGCGTTGACAAGGACCGTGTTCGCCCCGAATTCCTCAACACCGATTCCGATCTGCGAAAGCAGGTCCGCGTGTTCGACGAGCAGGGCAGCTTCCTTTGTCGACAGCTCCAGCGTTTCCGGAATGAGCAGCCTTTGCGATTCGACCGACTTATTCAGCACGCGCGGCCGCAGGTACTCGTACATGATCCGTTCGTGGAGAGCGTGCTGGTCAATGATGGTGAGCCCGTCGCCCGTGTCGACAACCAGATAACAATCGAGGATCTGCATCGCCCGCACATCGCTGACGGAACCCGTGACCGGTCCGCGAAGCACAGCCGCCGGACCGGGAGTTGTGGCTTCAAGCACGGCCCCCTGCTCCGGTGCGTCCGCTGCTTCCTCGGATGCGGATCCGGACTCGTCGACTTTGACCGGCGTTGCGCCCGTCTCGTCTTCCCGCTGCGAGAAAAACTCGTTGGCCGCTTCGTGCGTTTCCGGGATCGAAGGGGCAACGCCTGCCGCCGCACTGAGCCGCGTCGCCGCGCTGCTTCCGTCGCCGCCATTCCGCGACGCCTCGTTGTGGACCGACCAGGTTGTCAGCGGAGCCGACTCGCCCAGGTAGCCGCTGTTGGCTGTGGCGGCGCCCGCCTGCTTCTCTGCCCACGCGGAGAGCTCAACCTGAAGCTCCTTCTGCTGCGAACCGGTCTCGCCCGAATTCGCCTTCTCCTGCTTGAGCTTGAAGTCCGAATCGAGGTCCATCGACAGAAACTTCGTACGGATCAGCGCGAGCGTCTGCCGGTAAAGGTGTTGCCCGTCGACGAAGCGGACTTCGATTTTCGTCGGGTGAACATTGACGTCGAAAAAGCTCGGCGGCATGTCGATAAACAGAAACGCGATCGGCTGCCGACCGATCATCAGCAGACCGCGATACGCCTCTGTTAAAGCGTGCTGGATCGAGCGATCCTGGAACCAGCGACCGTTCAGGAACAGGTGCTGCGACTTGCGGCTGGACTTACTCGTGTGCGGGTGAGCGACGTAACCAGAGATCCTCACATCGCTGGCTTCGCTTTCGACAAAGATCAGCTGCTCGGTCAGCGACGTCCCGAAGAACAGTTCCAGGCGGTCGATCAGCCGATCCGTCGGCGGCAGATCAAACACCGTTTTATTGTTATGCCGCAGAGTCATGTGCAGCCGCGGGTTGGCGAGTGCCACTCGCGTGAACTGCTCACTGATGTGGCCGAACTCGGTCCCCTTCGTCCGCATGAATTTGCGACGGACCGGCGTGCTCGCAAACAGGTTCCGAATTTCAATCGTCGTTCCCGGTGGACACCCGACCGGTTGCGGCTCAGATCGCTTGCCGCAGTCGACCGTCATCTCCGTTCCGGCGAGTGCGTCGTGCTGCCGTGTCCGAATTCGGAAGTTGCTGACTTCGGAAATCGACGCGAGTGCCTCGCCACGAAAGCCCATCGTCTGAATATGAAAGAGGTCTTCGGCGGTGACGATCTTGCTGGTCGCGTGGCTGGACACGGCGAGGTGGATGTCGTCCGGGTGGATGCCCTCGCCGTTGTCCGAAATGCGGATCAGGTCCGCCCCGCCCTCAAGGATGTCGACGTCGATCCGCGTTGAGAGCGCGTCGACGCTGTTTTCAAGCAGCTCCTTGACGACATTCGCCGGCCGCTCGATGACCTCACCGGCGGCGATCTTATTGATGATGCTCTGGTCTAGCTGCTGAATTCGCGACACGAGCCCCTGCTCCGTCAGAGTCGTCTTCAAACTGGAAGCGTCGAGCGGGTTTTAGCAGGTCGCCCGCCCATTCGCGACGACCGGGTCTCGCGACGCGCGGCTGCAGAAACCACGGAAGAAACGGAAATACACGGCACGGTTCCCGGTCACGACTTGATTCTCACACGAAGACACAAAGCCACGAAGAAAACAGGACCAGCTCTTCGTGGCTTTGTGTCTTCGTGTGCCCTGTTTTTTCGAATCTCTTCCCGCGCGGCCGCTTCAAGCGCCGGCGATCGGTGACCGAGTTCCCGCCAGCTCTTCCATGAAGCCGGTGATCCGGTCGGTTGTCGAGTGGACGTCCGGGACCAGACCCTCCATCAGCATCGCGTTTGTGAACAACTGGCTGCCGCACGATTTGATGAAGGCCTCGTGATCGCCGTTGCCGGACAACTCGCAAAGACGAGCGACCAGCGGGTGCGTCGGATTTAATTCGAAGACCCGTTTGAATCCGGGAAACTCGTCACTGGCCTGGGCAAGGACTTTCTGAAGCTGTGCGCTGGGAGCTCCCTCCGGGCTGACCAGGCAGCAGGCACTCGTCGTGAGCCGGTCCGACTTGCGAACGTCCTCGACCTGATCACCGAGCGCTTCCTTGACCAGCTCGACCACTCGTTCGAATCCGGCCGGCGATGCGGACTTGTCTTTCTTTTCTTCAGACGATTCGTCCTCGTCGTCTTCCTTCTTCGCCGCGTCCGGCAGCTTGACTTCGGCCGAGTCGATCGAGACGAGGTCTTTCTCCTCAAACTGTCCGAGATGGTTGAGCACAAACTCGTCGACCGGGTCGGTCAGGTACAGCACCTCGATGCCGCGCGAAGTGAAGGCCTCCATGTTGGGACTTCGTTCGAGCGACTTCAGATCGGGGCCGGTGTGGTAGTAGATCTGGGTCTGATCTGCAGACAACCGCCCAACGTAATCCGTCAGCGAAACCTGCGCCGTGCGGTCGTCTCCGTGAGACGACTTGAACCGCAGCAGCTTGCCAAGCGTGTCGCGGTTCTCGAAGTCGGACGCGACGCCCTCACGCAGGACCGGTCCAAACTGCTCGTAGAACTTGTGGTACTCGTCAGCGGAACTCGTGCCCATTTTGTCGAGGTGACTCAGCACGCGCTTTGTCAGTACGTTGCGAATTTTGCGGAACACGCTGTTGTCCTGCAGAGCCTGCCGCGAGACGTTCAGCGGCAGATCCGCCGAATCGACCAGGCCGTGCAGGAACCGCAGGTATTCGGGCAGCAGCTCGCGACTGTTGTTCTGCACGAGGATTCGCTTCGCACACAGACTGAGCCCGTGCTCGGCCTTGCCGAAGCCCATCAGCTCCATGTTCGTCGGCGGGCAGAACAGAACGGCGTGAAACTGAAACGGCGAATCGGCCGTCAGATGCAGATGCCACAACGGGTCCTCGTGAGACCGCTTCGACAGGAAATGGTAAAAGCCTTTGTACTGCTCGTCGGTGACCTGCGATTTCGGCTCAACCCAGATCGGCTTCTGCTCGTTGACGTGCTCGCCGTCCAGCTTGATCGGGTACGGAACGAACGTGGAATACTCGGTGAGGATGTGCTTGAGGCGGAACTTCTGAGAAAACTCGCCCATGTCATCTTTGAGGTGCAGTCGAATCTGCGTGCCGCGTTCGAGCCCGTCTTCGGCTTCGATCGTGAACTTGCCCGAACCATCCGACGTCCACTTCCAGCCGCTGTCTTCCTGGTAGCTTCGCGTCACCACTTCGACTTTGTCGGCGAGCATGAACGCCGAGTAAAATCCGACGCCAAACTGACCGATCAGCGACACCTCGTCCTTCTTGTCGCTCTCTGCGAGCTTCGTCAGAAACTCCTTCGACCCGCTGTGAGCGATCGTGCCCAGGTTCTTCACGAGCTCGTCGTGAGTCATCCCGACGCCGTTGTCACGGATCGTGAGGACCTTTTTCTCCGAGTCGGGCTCAAGAAAAATACCCAGATCATCCGTGTTCTGATCCGAATCGGTCAGCGCGAGGTGGCGGAACCGGTCAATCGCGTCGGACGCATTCGACACAAGTTCGCGGATCGCAATCTCTTTGTTCTGGTACAGCGAGTGCGACAGCAGATGCAGAAGCTGTGCAATCTCCGCCTGAAATTCGAATTCCGTGGTGGCGGTTTCGGTCATCAGAAAACTCCAGGATGTTCGTTATCAGGGGTGAATTCGTCGCAGGCCGTTAAGGAGCGTCCCATCGACGCAGGCCGGACCGAGGAGCAAAGCGACGACGTTCCGGCAGCAGGATGCCGGAGCATCGCTTCGCTTGATCCGGCCGACTCTGCTTCGGCCGAACGAATTCTCGTCGGCCAGCAACGACGGATGGTAGTCCCACCAGTTCGGACTTCAAGGAGACGCGGGCCGATTGGAAATCAGCTCCAGCATCATCTCAACGGCCTTCGCGGCGAATTCCGGATCGTTGATGTTTGCGTCGAGTTCCACCACCGGAATGTCCTCGCGCAGGTGCTCACGAAGCGACGAGGTGAAGGCGGCATCGGCCTCGCGATCGCAGAACAGCTCGCCGTCTCCGTCGAGAACCGAGACGCCTCGCAGCGGGATCAGGAATGCCACCGGTCCCGACGCGGCGTTCGCTTTCCGGGCAAAGATCTCGCCCAGCTGCCGGTTCTCCTCAACGGTTGTCCGCATCAGCGTGACCGCGTCGGTCCACTCGTAGAAATTTCGATTGGCTGTGCGGTGTCGCTCCGGCACAGTGCTCATCGGGCCAAAGTTGCACATGTCGAGGCAGCCGGGAACGATCAGGTGGGGCAACCCGCACCGGCCCGGCGCGTCAAGCCGCTCGGGACCCGCCGAGAGAATTCCGCCGCACAACTCGTCCGCCCACTCGGTCGTTGTGATGTCGAGCACGGCATCGACAAGCCCTTCCGCAGCGAGCGATTCGAGAATCCGCCCGCCGGTTCCGGTCGCGTGAAACACGAGCGTCTCGTATCCGTGCCCGTCGAGCGCCGCTCGGCACGCGTCGACGCAGTCGGTCGTGTTGCCGAACATGCTGGCCGCGATGAGCGGTCGCTCGTCGGTCGCTTCGGGAATCTTTGCAGCGATCATCCCGCAAATGGCTCCCGCCGCTCGGGTGAGGATCGTACGCGAGATTCGATTCACGCCGGCCACGTCGACGATCGACGGGATCATCACGATGTCCTTCGTGCCGACAAACGGCGAGACATCGCCCGCCGCCAGCGTCGAGACGCAGACCTTCGGCACGCCCAGGGGCAGAGCCCGCATCGCGGCCGTCACGATCCCCGTTCCGCCGGAACCACCCATGCCGATGATGCCGTCAAAACGCCCCTCATCAAACAGTCGCTTCGCGATCACAGCCGACCCGTAACTCATGACTGAGATGGCCTGTCCGCGATCGCGCAGGTCACGCAGCGCCGCAAGAGCCTCCCCTCCTTCAAAAGCCACGATGCTGGCTTCAACTTCGATCGGGAACAGATCGGTCGACCCGTCGACTCCGGCGTTGACCGCGATGACCTCGCAGCCGTTCTCGATAATCCGTTCACGAAGAAAAGCGAATTCGTCGGCTTTGGAATCGAAGGTGCCAATGATGAGAACTCGGCCAGACATGATTCGGGTTTCACTTTCTGTGAGGATCGGTGTGAATTGTGTTGCCACAAAGAGTCACATAGGACGCAAAAATAAAGCCGGGCTCAGTCGGAAGACTCTTTCCGGTTGAGAATGTGAAATACCGCATTGCATCTTGCGATTTCTGCGCCTCCTTGCGGCCCCTCATTGAGAGGCGTTTTTAAACACAAACTCCGGAACGCGGTTGTGGATGTTGATCTGCGGAAAGTCATTTTCCAGTTTCGGGCCGGGTGTGCTGCGGCCTCGTTCGATCTGGTCGTCGAGGATGGCGAACAGTTCCTTGACCAGCTCCGGACGTTCTGCGGCGAGGTTTTTTGACTCGGTCGGATCGTCTTTCAGATTGAACAGCTGCACGAAGGACGTGTTTCTCAGATCGCTTCGATTGGGAGTCCTGCCGAATTCCTGGACCGCTTGCTTCCAGGCGTCATCCGGCAGAGGCAGGTTTCCGTAAACGCCGAGAGCTCCGCTGCCGGGGTCGACGCAGAGCTTCCAGACTCCGCTGCGAACCGCGAAGACCGTCGTCGACTGCTGGATCATCGTCTGCCGGGTCGGTTTCGATTTCGGATCCTTCAGCAGCGGCAGGTAGCTGAGCGAGTCGCCCGCCTGAGTCGGACTCAGCTTCGTTGCCGTCACGTCGGCCAGCGTCGCCATCAGGTCGTTGAGCCCGACCAGCCGGTCACACTCGGACCCCGGCGGCACGACACCCGGCCAGCGGACGATCAGCGGGATGCGGTGCCCTCCTTCGTAAATCGAAAACTTGTAGCCACGGTAAATGCCGCTCGGGTAATGACCCTTCGCTTCGAGGTCGTGGATCTGAGCCGGCGTGGCCTCCTTCTTGAAGCCGGCGTACGAAGCGGCTCCGTGATCGGATGTCGCGATGAACAGCGTGTTTTCGGCGAGTCCGTTTTCCACGAGAGCCTTCATGACTCGCCCGACGCAATCGTCTGTCTCCATCACGAAGGCGCCGTAAACGCCCATCTGGCTTCGGCCTTGAAACTCCTTCCGCGGAGACAGCGGCGTGTGCGGTGAAGTCAGCGCGAGGTAAAGGAAAAACGGCTTTCCCTCTTTCGCGGCCTCAGCACTCTTTGCAATGAAGTCCTCCGACTGAGTCGAAAACGTATCGAGCACTTCGGTGTCCTTGAAGTGTTCCTCAGCCGGCCCAACCCGGTTAAAGGCACTCCACCCTTTTTGAGCCGTCACGTTGCCGACCCACGAGCCGTCCTTGATGTACGCATAGGGAAACATGTCGAGCGACCCGGGGAGAATGAAGCTGGAGTCAAAGCCGTATTCCTTCGGCCCGAACTTCACCGGCTTCGTGTAATCGACATTGGTCGGCCCCTGAACCTCATCGTTCGTTGTGGTCATCTCTGTGCCCAGGTGCCACTTGCCGACATAGCCCGTCCGATACCCCGCCGCCTTCAGCATCCGCCCCAGCGTGAAATCGTTCGCCTTCAACCGAGGCCCGATGAACCCCCACGGCCCGTTCCTTGTGGCCCCGCGAGTTCGCCAGGCATAACGCCCGGTCATGATCGACACGCGAGACGGCACGCAGACCGCCGCGACGCTGTGAGCGTCCGTAAACTTCACTCCGCTCGCCGCCAGTGCGTCCAGGTGAGGTGTGTCGATCCGGCTGCGATCTCCACCGAAACACCTCACATCGCCGATGCCCATATCGTCGGCCATGATGTAGACAATGTTCGGCCGGCTCGTCGTCTCGGCCGCCACAAGCAGGTGCTGACTGAGAAGTTGCAGCGACGGTACCAGCACGGCAAGGACTTGCCACGCTTTCCCCGGAACGAAGCACGTGCGACAAAAACGTAACTGCTGATTCACCGTCAATTCCTCAATGAGTGGTTCGTTGCAAAACGTCAAACCGGCGGGAGGTAGCGGAGCGGCGCAAGCCGCCCGGTTTTGCATGGGGAAAGGCGGCCAGACCGGACGGCTTGCGCCGTGCCGCTACCTGCTTCAACAAGCTGCTAA
>JAQBVJ010000208.1 GCA_027623235.1 Planctomycetota bacterium | reverse complement strand
AGTCAAAGTCGCGACGGCCTCATACCGACACACATGTCAGGGCTTCTAACAAACACAACCCAAAAGCGCCAGTCCTCCATTCTGCCTCACCCTCCCAAAGTGCGCGCTGGCCCTGGGCGAGTACATCGACAAGCGGGAGAACATTCTGCTCGTCGGGAATTCGGGCACGGAAAAAACGCATGTCGCCACCGCACTGGGAATCGCGGCCTGCGGTCAGGGTCGTCGCGTGCGCTTCTATCAGATCACAGAGCTGATCACGGAGCTGATGGAAGCCCGCGAAGAACGTGTGCTGCTGCGGCTTCGTAAACAGCTCTCGAAACTGGACCTGCTGATCCTCGATGAGCTCGGCTACGTCCCCGCCAGCAAGGTCGGATCCGAACTGCTGTTCGACGTGATCAGCACGGCGTATGAACGCAACAGCCTGATCGTGACCACCCAATCTGCCGTTCGAAAACTGGACCGAGGTTCTCAGCAGTGAGCGGCTCACCGGAGCCACGCTCGATCGGCTGACTCACCGCTGCCACATCCTCGAAGCATCCGGAGAAAGCGACAGACTCCGCGATGCAAAACGCCGCACACGACCAGTCGCCCCAAGCACGAGCGACACAAAGCCGAAGTAAGTAAGACCACCCGATCGTGAGCCGCTCGCTACGCTCAACCGGGAACCGTTACCAACAAAGCGCTAAACAATCCGCCCGCCCAGCGCTGTGTTCTCTGACCGCCGTATGCAGGCTGTTGTGGACTTCCCAGGGCGTGCGTCGCTGCTCGCTGTTGTGTCCGGTATTCGCCACGTCCGGCATCCTGAGGTGTCTGGTATTTGCCAGTGCCGTACTCCGGCAATCGCGATACATTGTGAAAATGTCTCCGTGCCATGCATCCTGTAGGATTGAGTGGCACGAAGGAGCAACTCCACCGGCGATCGCTGACCCTTCGAAAAGTCCTCCCATGTCGTTGAAAAGAGAACGGGGCAAAGTGAAGTATCGACCTCTGATTTCGCCTGGCATATTGATCTGTTTTCTCTTCGCGATTGGCGGATTCTCGGCGGGACAGGACCGTCGGGAACCGAATGTGGCAAGCCCGTCCTTTGAGGAATTGAAAGTCGCAGGAGCGAAAGGCTCGAAGTTCCTTCAACCGCTGCCGCAGTCTGTCGATGCTGAAATTCCAAAAGCCAATCTCGCCGATTTCGAAAAGACCATCGAGCCCATCCTGCGACGGTCCTGTGTGAAATGTCACGGTGCGAAGACCGAGGAAGGCAACATCCGGATCGACACTCTGGAGCCCAACCTGCTGCAGGGAAAAGACGTCGACTGGTGGCTTGAGGTTCTGGCAGTGCTGAGCAATGGCGAGATGCCTCCGCCGGACGAAGTCGAATTGTCGGACGCCGATCGCAGCACAGTGGTCACGTGGCTTTCCCGCGAACTCCAGCTTGCGTCAACGGTGCGTCGGGCAACCGGGGGACATTCGTCGTTCCGCCGCCTGACTCGCTATGAATACAACTACGCGCTGCAGGACCTCCTGGGTCTGCCGTACGACTTTGCGGATGACCTGCCGCCGGAACCGGCTTCTCAAGACGGATTTCAGAACAGCTCGGAAATGCTGCAGATGTCCGTCGTGCAGTTTGAAACGTATCGCCAGATTGCTCGCGAAGCTCTCAGGCGAGCGACCGTGCAGGGCGAGAGGCCTCCCGTTCTTCACTGGGGTGTCACGATGAAGGATGCCTCCAGAATCGAATGGCCGAAGCTGGCCGAGCAGCTCGAAAAGCTCAAGGAGAAATTCAAGGACGATCCGGCAAAACAGAAAGAGGAAGTCGAACGACTCACCGCGAGCTTCAGCAAACCGCACGGCAACACGTATTACCAGGATTTATCGACTGGCCGAACGGCCCGTGCGACCTGGGAATACTATGGCGGAAAGTACGCCTTCAAACCGACCGATTCCCCGCCAGAGATGCCGGAGTCGTTTGATCATGTCGCCGTCATTCCTCGGGGCCGAAACCACAATCTGATTGTTGAGCTGGGCAACCGGGTTCCAGACGAAGGGATCATGCGAGTCCGCGTCCGGGCATCGCGGGACTCCTCGAAAGAGGCGCGGATCCCCAGCATGCAGCTTGAGTTCGGCTGGCGTGCCAGCAACGAAGGACGCGCCATTCTCCGTGTCAGCACCGAAGACGTCCCCATCAAAGCCGCTCCGGACGCCCCGGACATCTATCAATGGGACGTACCACTCGGGGAGATTTATCCTCGCAATTCAGTGCGAACAACGTCTCAGATGGGCGAGATGCCCAGTCCTTCGGAGTACATCTGCCTGGTCAACAGTTCGGCCTCGCAGGGGGATATTCGGCTCGACTATGTGGAAGTTTCCGCTCCGGTTTATGACCAGTGGCCACCGGAGTCTCACAAAAAGATTTTTCCTGACAGCGCCAACAGCAACAACGAGCCGGTTTATGCGCGAGAAGTGTTGACCGCGTTCATGTCGCGTGCCTGGCGTCGAAGCGTTGCCAGGGACGAGATTGACCAGAAGCTTAACCTTTTTCACGCCGTGCGCAGGCAGTGTGACAGTTTCGAAGAAGCGATGGTCGAAGTGCTGGCGACGGTCCTTTCGTCACCTGATTTCCTCTATGTCGTCCGGGACGAAGCTCGCGGCGAGTCGGGCGAACCCGGCCACCCGAAATCAGAAAAGATTTCGGCGCATGAGCTGGCAACGCGACTGGCTCTGTTTCTGTGGTGCAGTGTGCCCGATGCCGAACTGTTGAAGCTGGCCGACAGCGGCGAGCTGAATGACTCAAACATCCTCGCGGGCCAGGTGACGCGGATGCTGGCCGACACTCGCTCGCAACGATTGTCAAAGCAATTCGTCCGCCAGTGGCTGGACATGCAACTGCTGGACTTTCTCGACCTCAGCCAGCATGTCCCGAATTTCGACCCGCTTCTGAAAGAAGCGATGCAGCACGAGCCGATCGCACTGTTTCATGAGGTGTTGCAGCACGACGCCAGCGTGCTGGATTTTCTTCATGCCGACTACACGATGGCGAATGAACGGCTCGCGATTCACTACGGCCTGCCTGAGGTCCACGGCAATCATTTTCGGCGAGTTACTCTTGATCCCAGCCAGAGGCGCGGGGGGCTGCTGACCCAGGCGGGGCTCCTTGCAATGAATTCGGACGGTACCGACTCGCACCCGCTCAAACGCGGGATCTGGCTGCTGGAGAGCATCCTTAACGATCCTCCTCCGCCGCCTCCACCGGCCGTTCCGGAAATCGATCTCGCTGACCCCGAGATCGCGAAGATGACTCTGAAACAGCGGATCGAAGATCACCGAAACCACGCCGCGTGCATGTCCTGCCACGCAAAGATCGATCCGTGGGGAATCGCTTTCGAGAACTACGACGCGATGGGCCGCTGGCGTGATCAGATCAAAGGAGAACCCGTTGATGCAGCCAGTTTGTTGTTCAACAACCAGAAGCTGGACGGGATGGACGGGCTCAAACGATTTCTGCTGAAAAATCGCCAGGACCAGTTCGTCCGCGCGCTGGTCCACAAAATGACGACGTACGCTCTGGGACGACCACTGACCTTTGCCGACCACTCAAGTATCGACAAAATCTCAGCGGACGTGCGTCGGCAGGGCGACGGGCTGGCAACAATGGTCCGGCTGGTGGCGACGAGTGAATTGTTTCTGTCAAAGTAGAACCCGGCCGGGACTCCGTTCAGACCGTGCTGTGTTCGCCGGGTCAGAATCCCAACCTGAAGATTTACAGAAGGAGTAGTGGCATGACTCTCAATCTGAATTCACTTGATCGCCGCCGATTTCTTCGTGGCACGGGCCTGGCGCTGGCGCTGCCTCTGTTCGAAACGTTCGCGACGTCAACGACCAGAGCGTCAGAGGAATCGACTCAACCCCGACGCCTGGCCTGCTTCTATTTCCCGGATGGCGTCCCGATGCCACTCACCGAAGACCCGGCCCACAAGGACTGGGCCTGGTTTCCGCTGGGCAACGGGAAAGAGTTCACCTTCACGAAAACCCTCGAGCCACTCGAACCATTGCGGGATGACCTGACTGTGCTGTCCGGATTCTCTCACCCGGCGGTGCGCAGCGTTCACGGGCATTCGAATGCCGACCAGTTTCTGACGGCCGCCGCAACCGCATACGACGGTCCGTACAAAAATTCGATTTCACTGGACCAGTTGTACGCGGCACACGTCGGAGACCAGACGCGGTTTTCATCACTGGTCATGTCGACCGATGGAGGGACCGGGACGCCGCGTGGCGCTCACACACTGTCGTTCAGTCGAAGCGGCCGAGCGATCCCCGCCGAGCATCGGCCGAAACGAGTCTTCGACATGCTGTTTGTGAAGAGCGACGACGATGCGGCTCGCCGGCTCGCGCTGAGCAGGAGCGCGCTGGACGATCTGCTGACAGACGCCCGACGAATGCGGAAAAGACTCTCGTCACGGGACCAGAAAAGCCTGGACGAATATCTGGATTCCGTGCGTGAGGCGGAGATCAAGATCGAGAAGGCGAAACACTGGATCGATACGCCCCTGCCGACGGTGGACGCCGACCATCTGAATCTCGACCTGACTCCCGACGAACCTCGTCTTTACGTGCAGACAATGTTCGAGTTGATCTATCTGGCCTTCAAAACCGATTCCACCCGAGTGGCCACCTACCAGATTGGTCGAGAAAACGGAGTCGGGAAAAGTGACCATCTGGCCCGCGCCGTCGGATTCAACCTGGCTCACCATTTGTCACACGAAACGAAGAACGCAGACGGATGGAAGAACTTCGGGATCTACTGTCGTTTTCTGAACGAGGAATACGGTCGCTTCGCGATGAAGCTCAAGCAGACTCCGGAACCGGCCGGGAAAGGAAGCATGCTCGACAACACGCTGCTGCTGTTCGGCTCGGCGTCGAGCGCGTTTCACCTCTCCCGCAACTATCCCCTGATTCTGACCGGTGGAAAGAACATGGGATTCAAACATGGCCAGTATCTCAACCTGGTGGGAGCCAAAGCGCAGGCAGGCGCGTGGGACGGCAGAGCGGAACCGTGGCAGGAAAAGGCCACCCATATCGACAAGCCTTTGTCGAACCTGTTCGTGACGATGCTGCAGGGACTCGGCGTCAGCACGGAAAAGTTTGCCGACAGCGACGGCAAGGTTGCAGAGATCTTGTGACGCCACCGACCCACTCATCAATGTCACCTGGCTGATGTATCTGCCTCATGGCGTTTCACTGTCCATGACCGATATCCATTGAAAATAAAACCTCGTGCCAGCGGTGACATCAGCCGAACGGGCACCGATTCTCCAGCCTGACTCGCTCGGGGCTTCAATCGGGAAGTTATTTCGGACACGTTCCGAGCGCGGCCTGTCGGCCGGTACGCCGATCAGCGGCGCGTCTTTGCTGCCGATGCTCGCGGGTGGAGCGGCTGGATTCCCGGACACGGAATCGAGAAGGCCTGTTCGCAGCCCGACAGCGCAAAAAGACATCACACGAAAATCGTTCGCACGACCATTTGGCGTTCCTGCCGTCCGGAGTGAGTTGGGCCCGTTTCCGAATCATTGGCATTTAAAACCGGACAAGTTTGAGCCTCATGCTGGTTGAGAGGGGGTTTCTGTGAGTGGGACAGCCGCGACTCGCCCGTGAATTCCGCTGTCGTTCGCCCGCCAGTGGCTGGGAAATCTGTGTTGGGCCACACAGAATACGGGTGCACACATTGAGGCCGCTTCCTCTGCACGGTTCGAAACATCATGCTCGCCAGGCTGTCGACATTTTCTCTGCTTGGGATCGACGCGAAACCTGTTGAAGTGGAAGTCGACATTTCGCCGGCCGCGGTTCCGAAGACGACGCTTGTGGGGCTCGCCGAAGCCGCCGTCAAAGAAAGCATTTACCGGATCGAACGAGCCCTCGTGAACAGCGGCTACTCGCGGCCGGTCGACCGCGTCGTGATCAACCTGAGCCCCGCCGACCTGCCGAAGGACGCGGCGAGTTTTGATCTGCCGATCGCACTGGGAGTCCTGGTCGCCAGCGGACAGGTCGCGTCGGAACTGTTTTCTCAATACGCGATCGTTGGCGAACTGGCTCTCGACGGCTCGTTGCGACCGGTCAAAGGCGCGCTGTCGATGGCGATTTCCGCACGCGAGCAGGGGCTCAAAGGGCTGCTTGTCCCGCTCGCGAACGCGAACGAGTCGGCGGTTGTCGAGGGCGTCGACATTATCCCCGTGGGAAGCCTGACTGAGGCCGTCGGGTTCCTGACGGAAAACGTGCCGATCGATCCGGTCGATTTCAGCTGGGACAAGGCCGTCGAGCTGCACGGCATGTACGACTTCGACTTTTCGGATGTCAAAGGTCAGGAAGTCGCGAAGAGGGCCGTCACGATTGCCGCTGCGGGAACGCACCATTTACTCATGATCGGCTCGCCTGGAACGGGTAAGACGCTGCTGTCTCGTCGAATCGTGACGATCCTGCCGCAGATGCTTCCCGAAGAAAGCCTGGAAACGACGCGCATCTGGAGTGCCCTCGGTCGGCTCGAAGCGGGCGAGCCGCTGAAACTTCAACGCGCGTTTCGCTCGCCTCACCACACGATCAGCGAAGCCGGACTGGTCGGCGGCGGCAGCATCCCGACTCCCGGCGAGATCAGCCTCGCTCATAACGGACTGTTGTTTCTCGACGAGCTGCCGGAATTCAACCGGCGCACACTGGAGGTCCTTCGGCAGCCGCTCGAAGAAAACTGCGTGACGATTTCCCGGGCGATGGGCAGCGTCACGTTCCCGGCGCGGCTGATGCTGGTGGCCGCGATGAACCCGTGCCCGTGCGGATTCCGAGGCGACCCGCGCCGCAACTGCAACTGCAGCCCGATGCAGATTGAGCGTTACATCGGCCGGATCAGCGGCCCGCTGCTGGACCGGATCGACATCCACATCGAAGTTCCCAACGTTCCGTTTCGGGAACTGTCCGACTCAGCGACGGGTACCGACAGCGCGACGATGCGCAAACAGGTTCAGGCCGCCCGCGCGGTTCAAACCCGCCGTTTCACAAACGAGCCTGCGATGGTCAACGGCAAGATGTCTCCGAAACAGATCCGCCAGTATTGCAAACTTCAGCCTGAGGCTGAGAACCTGCTCCGTACGGCGATGGACGAAATGGGCCTCTCCGCACGAGCCCACGACAAGATCCTGCGAGTCTCCCGCACGATCGCCGATCTCGAAAACGCCGAGCACATCGAGGCGCACCATCTCAGCGAAGCCATCAACTTCCGAACTCTCGACCGCAACTACTGGCAATAATTCTCAGCACGACAGGAGTTTGTCGTGGAAGAGCGGCACGACCGGGAACACGTGTCGTTTTCGCAACTGGTTGCCGCGCTGCGCATGCTCGCCCGAAACGACTTCTCGCAGCCGCTGCTGGTCAGCTATCTGACTCGTCGTGCGACGGCGTTCGAACGAGCCTTCGAGCCGTTCAGTCTGAAGCGAACCGGATTCCAGCCGGGATATGCGACGGTCGACGAGTCCCCAAAGAACGAGATCGAGTTCTGGGGAAATCTCAGCGGTCTGATCCCGGATTGAGAGTTACTGTCAAATGTCGTGTTTGAGGGTTGCTGGTTCAGGCGGCGGTTTCTTTGGAAGAATTGATTTCTGAGGATCGTTGCAGGTTCTTTTCGTTGAGCGTGTGTTCGTTTTCTCCATCGATGAATCGGACTCCCTGCAGCAGGTCTTTGAGGTGGGTGTGTCCTCGGAGTTTTCTCCAGCCTTTGGAAGCGCTCTGAGCCAGCTTGAACATCATCGTCAGAGACGCTTTGGCCGAACCGCAGCCTCTGGTCTTGCGCTGTCGGAGTCGGATCGTGGCGAACGTGCTTTCGATCGGATTCGTGGTTCG
>JAQBVJ010000207.1 GCA_027623235.1 Planctomycetota bacterium | reverse complement strand
GGCAATGAGCGATCGACACCCAATCCACTAGCGGTGCCGGGGATGGCTTTTTCACGCAACGCAGGCCATGTGCGATGAGGTAGCGATCAATGAGCAGAATCGAGCGGGTTGGACTTTTAATCCGTAGGTCCAGGGTTCGAGCCCCTGCGCTCTCACTTTGCAAGCCCCATTAAGTCAACGACTTACGGGGCTTGTTTTTTGCGCGGTGTGACGAAATCATCGCGAGTGTCACCGAAAGTGTCACCCAGCCGGCCAGATTCTGGCCTTCGGCCGATGGCTTCATACAGGCTCGCCGCCGTGGCTTCCGCGTTCCGACCGACGTCGCAGGTCATCGTCTTGTTGATGCTCTCGTGCCGCATCAGTTCCTTGAGTTGAGCGGGCATCACGCGCTCCGACCATCGGAAGCCAGCCGCAAACTTTGCTCAGACGAACGGGGTACCTGTCGCCGGACGCCCGGTGGCGTTTCATTTGGACTTACATGGGCAAGCCCCTCGCCGCATGACAAACAAACATTGACACGTCAAACCAGAGGAGCTGCACCGGACACGACGAACAGCACCCTTGTCAGATGCCATCTGCAGAATCGTCATCTCGTCTGCCAGAGGCTTTCACCGAATTACGGGCGATGAGTGCCTCTGGATGCAGACAGCAATATTGGTTGAACTCGCTTGATTCCCGCAACTTGCCGACCACGCGACGACCGGTTAATGTCGATGGCGACGCATCTCTGTGGCTGCTCGCCACCCTTTAAACGGCCTCAAGGGTTAAACGGCCTCAAGGACATCATCGGCGACTCGTATGCATTACGAAGTTGCAGAGATTCATTGTCGCTGCGTAGAGACAAGGTTGGATCAACTTCCAGGACACGAATGGAGAGAAGATGGAGACCGAAGGCAAATGCCCGGTACTGGGCGGACCTCATAGACACACGGCAGTTGGGGCGACGGCGAATCAGCACTGGTGGCCGAATCAGTTGAATCTCAGGATTCTGCATCAGAACTCGCCCCAGTCTGATCCGATGGGCGAGGACTTCGACTACGCCGAAGAGTTCAAGACAGTCGACCTGAATGAACTGAAGAAGGACATTGAAGAGGTCATGACCACGTCGCAGGACTGGTGGCCGGCCGACTACGGTCACTATGGACCGCTTTTTATTCGCATGGCGTGGCACAGCGCCGGGACGTACCGCATCCACGACGGCCGCGGCGGCGCAGCCTCCGGCACACTCCGCTTTGCGCCCCTCAACAGTTGGCCCGACAATGTGAGCCTCGACAAGGCGCGCATGTTGCTCTGGCCGGTCAAGCAGAAGTACGGCCGGAAACTCTCGTGGGCCGACCTGATGGTCCTCACGGGTAACTGCGCCCTGGAGTCGATGGGATTCAAGACGCTCGGTTTCGCCGGTGGACGCGAGGACGTCTGGGAACCCGAAGAAGACATTTACTGGGGCCAGGAGACTGAATGGCTGGGAGACGAGCGTTACACCGGCGACAGGGAACTTGAGAATCCTCTCGGCGCCGTCCAGATGGGCCTGATCTATGTGAATCCGCAGGGACCAAACGGCAACGGAGATCCAGTCGCTGCGGCCCGCGACATTCGCGAAACGTTCCGTCGCATGGCGATGAACGACGAGGAGACCGTTGCTCTTATCGCTGGCGGACACACGTTTGGCAAAGCTCATGGCGCCTGCGGAGAGGACCACATCGGTCCCGAGCCTGAGGCTGCCCCGCTCGAAGACCAGGGCTTCGGCTGGAAGAACAGCTTTGGCAGTGGCGTCGGCGCCGATGCCTTCACCAGTGGCCTGGAAGGTGCGTGGACCACCGAGCCGACGAAGTGGGACAACAACTACTTCGACAACCTGTTCAATTACGAATGGGAGCAGACGAAGAGCCCGGCGGGTGCGACGCAATGGACTCCCACCAATGCATCAGCAGTGGCCACCGTGCCCGACGCTCATGATCCGTCGAAGAAGCATGCCCCGATGATGTTCACGACGGACCTCTCGCTGAAAGAGGATCCCGCTTACGGGCCGATTTCAAAGCGTTTCCACGAGAACCCCGACGAGTTCGCAGACGCCTTCGCCAGAGCGTGGTACAAGCTGACTCACCGCGACAT
The DNA here is from genome assembly GCA_027623235.1 of Planctomycetota bacterium. Lineage (GTDB taxonomy): Bacteria > Planctomycetota > Planctomycetia > Planctomycetales > Planctomycetaceae > JAQBVJ01. The sequence continues at coordinate 5,766 of JAQBVJ010000207.1, read as the reverse complement.
GGGACCGCACTCGCGGTGTCTCGGCCCGTTGGTGCCTGAGCCGCAGTTGTGGCAGGACCCCGTCCCCGCAGTCGATCATGAATTGATCGGCGAGCAGGATATCGCTGCCCTGAAGGGCAAGATCATTGCATCTGGCATTTCCATTTCGCATCTGGTCCTGACCGCCTGGACATCCGCCGCAACGTTTCGTGGCACCGACAAGCGCGGTGGTGCGAACGGGGCGCGCATTCGGCTCGCGCCGCAGAAAGACTGGGAAGTCAACAACCCGCCCAAACTGGCGGACGTCCTGCAGAAGCTGGAGCAGATTCAGGCCGACTTCAACAGCTCGCAGTCCGGCGGGAAGAAGGTATCACTTGCGGACATCATCGTCCTGGGCGGGTGCGCAGCCGTTGAGGAAGCTGCAAAGAAAGCCGGGCACGACGTGCAGGTTCCGTTCACGCCGGGCCGCACCGACGCGTCGCAGGAGCAAACCGATGTCGAGTCCTTTGCGGTGCTCGAGCCGACCGCAGACGGCTTCCGCAACTACGTCCGGAAAGGGCAGACGAGACCGACGGAAGAGTTGCTGGTGGATCGAGCACACATGCTGACGCTGACCGCTCCAGAGATGACGGTGCTCGTCGGCGGCATGCGTGTCCTGAAGGCAAACGTCGGGCAGTCTGAACTCGGCGTCCTGACCGATCGACCAGAGACGTTGACCAATGACTTCTTCGTCAACCTGCTCGACATGAATACGAAGTGGCAGGTGTCCTCTCAATGCGAGCACATGTACGAGGGACGCGATCGCGCGACGGATAAAGTCAAGTACACGGGCACCGCGGTCGACCTCGTCTTCGGTTCGAACTCGCAGCTTCGAGCCATCGCCGAGGTCTATGCCTGTGGCGACTCGCAGCAGGCGTTTGTGCGTGACTTCGTGGCGGCGTGGGACAAGGTCATGAATCTCGATCGCTTCGACCTTGCCTGATCAATTCGATGATGAAGGCTCGTCAGCTCTGTCTGGCGAGCCTTTCTTTTGCGCGATGTCACCCAAACGAAAGTACCGAATCCATGACAGAGATACGCACCGGAGCGATTACCTTGAAGGGTACGCCCACCGATCTGGCTGGTCCTGAATTGAAGGTTGGCGATGCCGCCCCGGCGTTTCTGCTTCAGAACAATGCTCTGGAAGACGTCACGCCAGGTACGTTTGCCGGAAGAACCTTAGTGATTGCGACGATCCCTTCACTGGACACGCCCGTCTGCCACGTTGAGACGAAGAGGTTCAACGAGCAGGCCGGGAGTCTCGCGAATACGAAAGTGCTGGTCGTCAGCACGGACCTGCCATTCGGTCAGAAACGCTGGTGCGGCGCCGAGGGTGTGGAAGATGTCGTGACCCTGAGTGCCCATCGCTCAAGCGAGTTTGGCGAAGCCTACGGCGTCTTGATTTCCGGTGGACCGTTCGACCAGTGCCTGGCCCGCGCAATCTTCGTTGTCAACGACGCGGGAATCCTGGTGCATGTCGAATACGTGAAAGAAGTCGCAGAGCACCCGGACTACGATGCCGCTCTGAATGCCGCTCAAGCAGAGTAGGTACGCACCGACATTCGGCGATTGCAGACTGCCTCCGCGCAGCGGATTCCCGAGCCTCGTCCTGAGCGAAACTCGGAGTGGCAAAGCCGGACAGAACGAGCAGTGCCAGTGCGACGGAACTTGAGGATCAATCTATCGGGCTACCTGGCGGAACCCTCTTGTTGCGAGGCCGAATCGGCGGTCAGGAACCAGGCGAGGCGACTGCAAAGGGGCGGTCATCGAAAGGCGACGGTGCCCGGAAGACTCGTCTCCCGGCGAAATCGCTGTTTCGCTATTCTCCCGCCCCTTCCTCGAGAGGCGGAGCCACTTTCCCTTGAGAGGCGGAGCCTCTTTCGCCCGCTGAGTTCTTCGGCAGGTCGAATGGAATCGGCATAACTCTTTCCACTGAAACATGTTCTGGTTCGGAGATCCCGTGAGAGGCAGACGTCACCCGTCAGCCTCGGTGCGACTTCTTCAGTGCGGGCTCCTCGCACTGGCCGCTCTCGGTCCGCACATTGCCAATGCCGATGAGCCTGCTCCGGGCGACGAGACACTCAGTCAGCCGATTCAGGTGTATTCAAAGATCGCTTACCACTGGGCCTCTGGCGAAGGTCGCGTGGGAGTCCTGATCGGACCCTGCTCAATTCGGCAGGGTGAGCTGACCGTTGAGTCGAACCAGATGGTGATCTGGCTTTCCAGCTTCCACGGTCGAGAACGGCTTGAGTTCTACGCAGAGGGAGCGGTCCGAGTCACGCGTCCTGGCAGCACGCGGTCGCCGCAGTTCTTTACCGCCGACCTCTGGACACAGAGTGGTGTGGGATGGAACGCCGACAAGTCGACCGGCTACGAGACTCCGCAGCAGCACCCGATTCTTTTACGGGCGATCGACCGACGACGCCTCGCGGCCGGGCAACTCATCAAGCAGACGCAGCTTGTCGTGCCGGACGATGGCCTGGATTTTCGCAGCTTCCGGCTTGAGCAGCAGAAAGGCCCGCTTCGCCGCGTGCGGCTGTACTCGCGCACCGGACAGCAGTTTTCGTTTCAGACAGAACGCAACATGGACGTCACTCCGCCCGAGCAGATCGGAACGATTTCCGGTGGCGTGAAGCTCAACGTCGATTCGCCCACGGCCGACGGGACTGCGGATCCCAAAGCTGTCGAGCTCGCGGCCGACAACATGGTCCTCTGGACGGAAGCGACCGAGCTGACAGACCTTCGCCAGGGCGGTGAGGAACTTCAGACGCGTGACAAGCGATTTCAGATTTACCTGGAAGGCAACATCGTCATCCGCCAGGGCGACTACGAACTCCGGGCTCAGCGCGCGTTTTACGACGCTCGCGAGGACCGCGCGCTGCTCAGTAATGCCGAGCTGAAAATCTGGCTGCCCGGTGCCGAGAGCTGGCTGCGGGTTCGAGCCGGCACGATTCGTCAGGTGGCCGAAGGCTCGTTCCATGCTCAAAACGCCTGGATGTCCGGCAGCTACTGGGGCGATCCCGGCTACCGCGTCGAGGCCAGTGACATCTTCCTTGAACCGCGAGTCATTAACCCGTGGGTAAAGGCTCAAGGCGGCTGGGTCGATCCCGTCACCGGCGAAGGCGACGATGGCGAAGTCAACTGGCTGACGACACTCGACAACCGGTTCGTCATCGGGAAGGTTCCATTTTTCTACACGCCTTACCTGTCGGGACCGGCGGAAGACCCGCATCTTCCGATTCAGCGGGCTTCGTTCGAGCAGGACCGGGTCTTTGGCTTGCGTACTCAGACCGCCTGGGATCCCTTCCACCTCCTGGCGATGGACAAGCCCGAAGAGCTGTCCTCAAGCCTGCTTCTCGACTGGGCCTCGCGGCGCGGTCCGGGAGTCGGCCTGGAATCCGCGTACGACGCGACCGATCCACTCGGCATCGTCGGCAAGGCCTCGGGCGACTCGCACATTTTCTATCAGTACGACCAGTCGGACGACAATCTCGGTCTCGATCGGCGCCAACTGCGACCTGATGACAAGAACCGCGGCCGAATCTTTGCGAGGCACCGACACGATTTTCCGTATTCGATTTCGATGTTCGGCGAGGTCGGCTACCTCAGTGACCGCAACTTTTACGAGCAGTGGTACGAGAACGATTTCGACCGTTTCAAAGACCACGAAACCCGCGTCTCGTTCGAACAGCGGTTGCAGAACTTTACCGCGCGCGTCCTCGTTCAACCTCAGCTCAACGATTTTGAAAACGTGACCGAGTGGTTCCCGCGCGGCGACCTGTTTGCGCTCGGCGAGCCGATTCCGGGGACACCGCTTCTGTGGACGATGCACTCGTCGGCCGGTTACGCGAACCTCAATCCAGCGGACGCTCCGACGAATCCAGCCGACACGTTCACGGCATTGCCGTACGTTGCCAACGTCGGAGGTGTGGTCACGATGAGTCGCCACGAACTCAGCCTGCCGATGAATCTTGGTCCGGTTATTTTCTCGCCGTACGTCATGGGCGAGGCAGCCTACTGGGACGAGGACCTCACCGGTCAGGACCTGAACAGGCTGGTCGGCACGGCCGGAGTTCGCGGCAGTCTCAGCATGTGGAAGGTCTTCCCGTTTGTTCGCAGTACGATCTTCAATCTGAGCGGCCTGGCTCACAAGATGACGTTCGACTTTGACTACTCAATCACGGACTCGTCCGAGGACATTGGGCGGATCGCTCAGTACAACGATCTGGACGACAACGCTCAGGAACGATTCCGCCAGCGGTTTCCGGCCAACACGTTTGGCGGAGCCGTCCCGGCCGTGCTCAACCCCCGGCAATACGCGATCCGCAGCGGAGCTGGCTCGCTGGTTTCTGCTCCCTGGCACGAACTGGTCGACGATCTGCACGTCCTGCGGTTCGGCTGGCATCACCGGCTGCAGACGAAAACCGGCCCGCCCGAGCGGCAGCGCATTCGCGACTGGATGACGCTCGACCTGGACGCGGCGTTCTTTCCGAACGACATGGAAAACTTCGGCGACGACTTCGGCCTGTATTCCGGACGGTATTCGTGGATGCTCAGTGAACGGACCACGATCGTGGCCAACGCTTTGTATGACTCGTTTGACGGTGGCCAGGAGTTGTGGAGTGCCGGTGTCATCTCACAGCGAAGTGCCCGTGGAAGCACGTATCTCGGAGTTCGCCAGGTCAAAGCCAGCGGCTTCGCCAGCCAGATTCTCACCGCCAGTGCCAGCTACCTCATGAGTCCCAAGTGGGTTGGCACAGCCAGCACGGCGTTCGACATCGCCGAAGGCCAGAACCGTGGCCAGTCCTTCACGCTGACCCGCATCGGAGCCGACTTCCTGGTCCATGTTGGAACCAGCTACGACCGCAGCAAAGACAGCCTCGGAATCGCCCTGGCTCTGGAACCTCGGTTCGGGCCAAGGACACCGTACTCAAGCCAGATGAGCTCTCTGCTCGGAATGGACCGATAGGCATTAAGAAGATGGTCAGACGAAACCACGTGAAACAAAAACTGATTCGATCAGCGTTGACACTTACCGTTCTGGCAATCGCCATGTTGACCAGCGGCTGTGTCCATCGCCGGGTCACCATTCGCACGGATCCGCCAGGAGCTCAGGTGCTGGTTGGCGGCGAGGAGATCGGATACTCACCCGCTTCGTTCGACATTACCTGGTACGGCACGGAAGAAGTCACGCTGCTCAAAGACGGTTACGAAATCGAGACGCAGTACGTGAAGATTCCTCGCCCGTGGTACCAGGTGCCGCCGCTCGATTTTGTGACTGACAACTTTCTGCTGACCCGCACGAAAGATCAGCACGATTTCACATTCCCGCTGACACCGCAAACGCTCGTGCCGCGTAGCGATCTTGTTGAGCGGGGCAACGCCTTCCGCTCCGAATCGCAACTCGGCCAGTAGCGACCGCGCAACCGGGAGGGCGAAGCTCCTGCTGAGCCGCAAGCGCGCGACAGCTCGATCCGTAACCCAAAGGGTGAGTTTTGAAATTGCACACTTTTGAGTCGCGAAGCGACGGCAGCACGTAGCTGCGGGCGTAAGCTCGCAGAAACAGAGGGAAAACTGCCAAAGCCGCGAAGCGGCGACAGCAATCGTGTCTGCTGCCGCCGCTTCGCGGCTCACATGTTCATTCCGACCCCTATCCGTGGGCTGACACCCACGGCTATGCGAATACGCCGCCAACGAAAGAGCAAACTTTTTCTATTTTTCCTGCGGTTGAGAAAAAGGGGGAAGTTG
>JAQBVJ010000002.1 GCA_027623235.1 Planctomycetota bacterium | reverse complement strand
AGAAGCACGGTAGCTCGAAGAAGCACGGTAGCTCGAAGAAGCACGGTAGCTCGAAGAAGCACGGTAGCTCGAAGAAGCACGGTAGCTCGAAGAAGCACGGTAGCTCGAAGAAGCATGGCAGCTCGAAAAAGCACGGTAGCTCGAAAAAGCACGGTAGCAGCCGGAAAAAGGGCGGCAGCTCGCGACGACCTGCTCAGCGGAACCGTCGGTGGTAGAAAGAGTCGATGCGGTTTTCTGACCGCAGTCTGATTCCAACTGAATACGGTGCACAGGAAACAGTTTCCTGTGCACCGTTTTTTTATTCGTATCCAAACATCTGAATTCCCCGGTGTTGACTGGTCTTGGCGAATTTCACGGCACGGAGATACGCTTCTGCTCCCTTCTCATTTCCCTTCCCACCTCTCTCCTTTGGTCTTTGTCCATAGTGGCTCTGATTCCGCAGAGATCTTCTGGACCGGACATCCCACACGGTTTCCTTCGTCGGCAATTCTCCATTGCTGCTGCGCTGGTGCTGCTGTGCATGGTTTCGGGGTGCGCGCGGCCGTTTTTCAGGTCTCTCTCCGGTGGGACAATTCTTCGAGGTCAGTCTCCAGGGTATTCGGAGGTGTCAAGTCCCTCCTCAGGAAGGCCAGTTACGCGAAATCCCATTTCGCCAGTGAGCAGCCAGTTTGCTTCGGCTCGAGGTTCTGGCGAAACTTCCGCACTAAACCTGAATTTGAGTGAGCGTTCTCAAGCTGCAGTGGCTCTTCCCTGGTCGACACAACAGCGGCCACGACCGATCGGTCTTCGAGAAGCCATCGCGATGGCTCTGGCTCGATCCGAGACCATTAAAGTGCTGAATGGCGAGGTACGGCTCGCTTCGACGACCGGGTTCGACAGCCAGATCGCTGAGACGGAACTCACAGGTGCTCGCGGGGCTTTTGATCCTCAATTCTCGGCAGCTTACAAAGGCGCACAGATCGATCAGCCGCCGAGTTCTTTCTTTGGCCCGGGCATTCAGACCAACACACGGCGGCACGAAGCCGACGTATCGGCCGAGCTGAGTAAGAAGTGGCCAACGGGATTGCAGACGAGCGCCGGGTACGGGCCGTCGCTGGCGTACCTTTACTTTCCAGGAGGCAACTCCAGCTTTAACCCCGCTCACTCGGCGGAGTTCGTTTTTAAGGTCGAGCAACCGCTTCTTCGTGGATCTGGAAACGACATCAATACGATTCCCATTCGGATTGCGTCAACTCAGATTGAGCAGACTCAATGGGAAGTGCAGGCAGCGACTCAGGCGCAGATTCGAAGTGTCGAAGAAGCGTACTGGAGCCTCAACGCGTCGCTGATCGACCTGCACGCGGTTGACGGTGTGATTCCACTTGCCGAGGAAACTGTGCGGATCGCGTCGCTTCGCCTTCGGGCCGAGCAGGCAATCTATGCGGATGTCGCCCGGGCTGAGGTCAAACTGGAGGAACTCCGCCAGCAGCGACTTAACGCGTGGCTTGAGGCCCGCCGCCGGGAATTCCAGCTGCGACAGCTAATCGGACTGCCGCGCGAGGACGGGCTGGAGTTGATTCCGGCAGACCGCCCGTGGCAGACCGCCCCTCACATTCATGCGGCATCGATTGTGGAATCTGCGATGCAGAATCGACCGGACCTCATTCAGCGTCGGCTCGGTTTGAAGATTCGCGAAGAAACTCTGCTGGGGGCGCATAACGCGACCCACCCCGAACTCAATCTGCAGGCGGGCTATCGAGTTGCGGGGCTCAGCGATCGGCTGGACCGGTCGTTTGATCAGGTCGGAAGCTTCGACTACGAGGACTGGTCGCTCGGTGTCGAGTTTGCCGTACCGCTTGGTAACAACCGGGCAAAGTCGCAGCGGGCAGCCAGCGAGCTGCGGCTAATGCGGGACCGTGCTTTGCTTCACAGCTACGAGGAACAGATCGAGTTCGAGCTGGCGGAACTGCTAGCGAATATTGTCAATGCGTGGCGCCGTTTTGAGAGTGCTCAACGGCAGGTGGAGCAGTCGCAACAGTGGCTGAAGCTGGCACGAATCCGCTACTCCGCTCCGCCCGATGCCGGACAGCGACAGGACTGGCTACTGCTGGCTCTTGCCGATTATCAGACGGCAATGCAGGCGCAGGTGGATGCGTTCTCCACGTCCGGGCGAATGCTGGCGCGGTACAACATTCTTCTCGCTCAGCTGGCAGAAGCTCAGGGCGCATCGTTTAAACGTTTCCAGATCGAACTCTCTACCGGCGATGTCCAGCCCGTCGAGGCACTCACGATGGTGCCCGGGCACGCGATCTCGGGTGGATCGGATTTAGAAACTGCGCCGGCAGATTTTGCCTCGACGCCGCGCATGATTGCTGAGCGCGAATCTGAGTTTCAGACGAGTCCGGTTTCGTTTGTCACCGCGCAGGCTCAACAGTCCGGCTTCAGCCTGATGCCGGGCTATGGACGCGTGTCAGCAAATTGAGGTACGAATGCCGCTCGCGTCTCGCGCGGCAGCGGCTACCACCAGAACTCGGTGCGAACGTAGCTGAGCATCGTTGAGACGGCAGCCAGTCCGAGTGTTTGCGAGCCGCGGACGACTCGCCCGAAGCCTGTCATGCCCGACCTGAGTCGCTTCTGCTGGGCCTCATCCAGAGCGCAGTGTACGACAAGCACGCTGCTTAGGCCTGACTCTTTCTTCGTTGTTGCCGGTGCGACACGTTCCACGGTCGCCTCGATTCGGTCAAAGGGAAGTGCCCGGGCTTTAAGGATGACTTTCTGGCCTGGCCGGATTCCAGCGGTTTGGTCTTCAGCGACAGCCAGCTCGACACGCGACGTGGTCGCATCTTCGATGGCACACAGAGGAGTTCCCTGGACCGCAAGCAGTCCGATTTTCTCTTTCAGTCGCGGAGTCGCAACAACGCCGGCGACCGGAGCTCGAACGGTGAGTTGTTTCTTCTGAGCCTCAAGATAGGCCATTTCCTTGGTCAGTCGCTCGCGTCGAGCCTGTTGCGCGGCAATGACTTCAGGTCGGGTTCCTGCCAGTAGAAGTTTCAATGTGGACTCCGCATCCGCCCGCTCCTGCTGACGGCGGGCCAGCGCCGCTTCGGCTGAACGTGTTCCGCTGATCCGCTTCGCCTGGAATTCGGCGTTGCTTTTCATGAGGCTGCCGCGAAGCAGTTGGTAGGAGATTTGCTGCTGTTGAAGTTGAGTCCCGGCGAGCGCTCCCTGGCCGTAGAGCCACTCGGATCGCTGAATCGATTTCTCTGCCGCGGCGACCTGGAGTTCTGTCTGCTTCAGCCCGTGCTCGTCGACGACAAGTTCCTGAGCGAGCTCCTCATTCGCGTGACGAAGATCGGCTTCGCCCTGACCGACCCATTCTGTCAGCCGTTCAACGCGTTTGCGCTGCTCCTCAATTTCTTCAGGGCGAGTTCCCAGTTGCAACTCGGCGAGGCTCGCATCGGTCTCTTCGATCTCAGAGATCTTTGTGGCAATACTGCTCTCCAAAGTTGGTGAGGCCAGTTCGACAAGCAGATCGCCCGCTTCGACCTCCGTCCCTTCTTTCACATAAATGCGGGCGATGAATCCCGAGACAGGTGCTGGCACTTCCAGTCGGCTGCCAGGTCGCACTTCAAAATCTCCCGCGGCGTATCGAGCAACCGGTACGACAAATGGAGTCACGACAACAGCCGAGATACCAGCAACCCAGGCAATCGTTCTTTTTCGTCGTGTTTTGAGCATGAGTCCGAACTCGCTTTTAAAGAAGCCTTTGAAAACTCGTCGCAGGGCAAACATCAGCAGAAGACAGGTAAACACGACTCCGACAATTCCCAGTTCCGTTCCGACAAACTCCAGCAGCCGCAGAAAAATCAGATCAAGAAAGAAGATCGCGAAGCACCAGCTGAGGACCCCATAGATTAAGAGGGCCCGACCTCTCGACTTCTGGCGAGGCCGTTTTGCTCCCCAAAGCAGCCAGCGTAAATGGGCCATCCAGTGTTCCTGCGATCGTTTTCGCAGGTTCGGAATCGTGAGCCAGTCACTGATGATGTAGTAACCGTCGAGCCTCAACAGCGGATTGAAATTCAGCAGGCCTCGCCCGCCGCAAATCGCCTGTACGACGAATGCCAGATGGTTGGGCAGACACCCCGGAACGGTGACGCGCCAGACAAAAACGGCGAACGCCCAGATGCACAGATCACAGTATCCGCCGGCGGCCGTGATCCACAGCCGTTTCCGCCGCTCGGGAATCAGCCACGCGTCCGACACGTTGCAGTACAGACAGGGAATAAAAAACATGAACAGCACGCCGACGTCATGGACGTCTCCGCCGTAGTGCCGACAAGTCAGGCCGTGAGCAAACTCGTGGAGCAACGTCGCAAGGATGATCGTGCCCCAGATAACGGCGATCGTCTCCCACCGCATTGCCGTCGCAACTGACGAAGCAAACTCACTGCCGTTCGTCAGAACGATGCAGAGTGCAAGAAAGAACGCGACCGAGGAGGCCGCCACGAACCCGCGGGTCCAAATCCACCGGAGCTTCGGCTCCAGCCAGCAGAACATTCGGTGCGGATCAAACAGAGGGATCCGGTAGAAGAGGAGATTCTGCTTCTTTGTCGACAGCTCATCATCGTCGTCGTCTTCATCGGCTGCAGATTGCACAGCGATGAGCGGCGACCCGGTGTTCTTTGAGTTGCCTGCCGATTCCGGACTCTCGCTCGTCGCGTCCGGCCGCGCGACCCTGTCGGTCGATGAGTTGTCCTCAAGCAGACCACGCGACCTGACGATCTTCAGGAAGTCGTCGATGTCTCGGTCGGTCAGCTTCTCCGCGAATTCTTTCTCAAACAGTGCAGACAGATCGTCGGCGGTCGTTCGGCCATCAAGCTGCTTCAGTAGAAAATGCTCAACCGGCCCGACGCTGAAGTACTCACGGCGCGACGGTAGCTTGATGACCACTTCGTCATCCGAAATCTTCCGGATAACAAGATCATCGCGGCACGCAGGAAGCGTCACGGCGGTAGGCATGAGACCCGTCTCCGATGGTCAAGTCGAAACGAGTTAACCAGCAGCTCCCACCGGTTCCGCTTCCGCTTCGGCGTTCTGCTCCTCCAGTTGAGCAAGAATCTCATCGATATCCGGTGCCGTCAGGAGGACTCGTCGGCTTTCATCTTCCGACAGGATGTGAACCCGGTACTGCAGCCCGTCCTGCAGGCATCGTGCCGCTCGGTGGTGTCCATCAATCAGCACATGCCCGTGCAGCACTGTGCCGTCCGGTTCCGGATACCAGATGTGAGCGATGATCCCGGGGTAGATCGGGTTTACATGCTCGACGTGTTGTGGATAGATGCGACTGATGTCGACGCTGTATTCGACATCCTCCGGTTCAAGTTCGATCGCCTCGCGGCCATCTCGAACAATTTCCCGCGCGAGATCCACGTCAAAGTTGTAGATGTTGTCCATGAACCGGAAGGTCTCCGGACCGGAGCTGCAATGAGGGCATGATTTTGAGCTGCTCTTTTTTTTCTTCGACTTGCGTTTCCGAGACATGCGTACCTTCTCCGAATCGTCAGGTGAGTATCAGACGTCTGGTGAAAGGTAGGCCAGGAAATGATGAGTGCCTGCCGCGAATTTGCTCACGCAGCTTCCGCAACTGGCGAGCGGCCGAATTGTCACAATATTCGGGTCGAGAATCGGGTGGTCTGAATGATCACGCCGAGCAAAATGAAAATCGGAATGGCTGAGAGCGACGAGCAGGGCCGAGCAATATCCTGAAGTCCATGCCGCTCCGGGGCGAACCTGCTCGTTCTGCACACACCACCACAGTCCAGGTAGCTGGCCAGAGGGCGACGTACAAATACGTCACAGCAAAGCAGACGGTTTTGACTTCTCTGACCTGACCTGCGTAACAACCGAAGATCACGAAGAAATCTATTCTCGCTGCCCTGTCGGAAGAGATGACGTTCTCTAAGAGTTATCGGCCGAGAGAGGAATGTCGAGATTCACCAGCCGTGTCTGGAGTGACTCGCGAATTTCGTCACGGACTCGGGTGAACTCGGCGAGCTTTTCTTCGTCGGTTCCAACTGCGTGAGCCGGATCGTCGAACGGCCAGTGCCAGCGCTCGACCTTGCCAGGGAAGGTGGGGCAGTCTTTCTCTGCGCCCGAACACACGCTGATGATGAGGTCAGGCGGGGTGCCTTCCGGCGGCAGAAACTCGTTGATCGACTTGCTTCTCAATGAAGAAATGTCGATCCCGATCTGGCCCATCACACGGACAGCGTTTTCGTGAACGTACCCCGCCGGATTCGAGCCGGCAGACAACGCCTCAAACCGTTCGCCAGCCGTTTCGCGCAGCAGTCCCTCGGCCATCTGACTTCGGCACGAGTTGCCGGTGCAGAGAAACAGGACTCGTAATTTTCCGGGACTCATGGCAAATCCGTTGGAATGAATCGCCGGGCGAACAGGCAGTTCGGTTCGCAGAGAAGCCTGCATCGACGAGAGACACGGAAGGCTGTCATCGCCGGCCATTCGATGGAATTTCAATCGGCCGGTGATTATGCTTCCGCCCCATTGGGGATGCCAGTCTGGTGGCTGCCCTGCTCGCACCGCATCATCCGGTCTGAGCCGCTGTTTCAGAGCCGGTTGGAAAGCTCATTTGGAGCAGGACGCTGGTAACGCGGTGACGAAGATGCTCGCAGCGGCAGCAGGGTCACGGACGAATTGCCGCTCACGGATTGACGACTGGCATGATCGTTGCTGACTTCTGGATCGGGTTCACACTCTGCTCTGTTTGCAGGCAGCTTTGTTGACCCCGGCATTGAGGAATCGTTGATTCCCTGGTGAAAAGTGTGGAAGCCAGTTTGAGAGCTCTGCCGGCTTCACGGGCAAATCTGCCTGTGAATTGTGCGGTCCGTGACAACGGACTCGGAACGGAAGAATTCCCCGATTTTCGATCTGGACTTCCCCGTGCCAGCCCGAGCGACGATGTCCGACAACCCAGTTCGGACTTCGTCAATACGGATCGAAATAACATGTCCGGACCGCCGGTTCGGAAACCTGACCGCTATCAATCAATGTTCAGAAAAGTCTCAGGAGTATCACAGCGATGGCAAGAAAACTCGAATACGTCTGGCTCGACGGTTACAAACCGGAACCTTCCCTGCGCAGCAAAACCAAAGTCATGACCGAAGACGTCACAGACGTTGCCGGCTGCCCGGGCTGGTCTTTTGACGGAAGCTCGACGCAACAGGCCGCGGGAAGCTCCTCTGACTGTCTGCTGAAACCCGTCCGATTTATTGAAGACCCTCAGCGGGACGACTCGGCACTTGTGATGTGTGAAGTGCTGGCAGCCGATGGATCCGTTCACCCGACCAACTCGCGCGGGACCTTCGAGGACGATCCGGATTTCTGGTTCGGCTTCGAGCAGGAATACACCCTGATGGAAGGGGCTCTGCCGCTTGGTTTCCCGAAGGATGGCTACCCGGGCCCTCAGGGACCGTACTACTGCTCCGTCGGAATCAACAACTGCGTCGGTCGTGAGATCGTCGAAGCTCACCTGGACACCTGCCTGGCTGCGGGCCTGGGCATCACCGGAATCAACGCGGAAGTGATGAAGGGACAGTGGGAATACCAACTGCTCGGCGAAGGCAAGCAGGCCGCTGATGACCTGTGGCTGTCTCGATACCTGCTGCACCGTGTTGCCGAGTCGTTCGACGTGACCGTTTCACTCCATCCCAAACCCATCAAAGGGGACTGGAACGGCAGTGGCTGTCACACCAACTTCTCGAATACCGCCATCCGTGAGCAGGGTGGAGAGGACATGATCAAGGGCATCTGTGAGAAGTTCCGTGGACAGCACGCTTCTCACATCGCACTTTACGGGTCTGACAACGATCAGCGTTTGACTGGTCTGCACGAAACGCAGTCGATCGACACGTTCAGCTACGGTGTCTCTGACCGTGGTGCCTCGATCCGAATTCCGATCGGCACGGTCCAGGCTGGCTGGAAGGGCTATCTGGAAGACCGGCGTCCGGCGTCCAACATGGACCCGTACAAGGTCGTTGGCCGGATCATCACGACGGTCAATGGCTGAGCCATGACCTGCTGAGTGGATCCACTGAAAGATCAAGAAAGCCGTCCGATTCGTCGGGCGGCTTTTTTAATGGTGAGGGACCCATCCGCCGGGGGACACACAGTAAAGACCTGATCAAGGCTGACCGTATTTCTTGTGTGCAGGAACGGGATGATGGCGGCAGCAGGTTGGAAATGTGAAATCGTTTGCGCCGTGCCGCTACTTTCGGTTCTAAACGGGCTGTTAAGGGGATTCAAACCCGATCGCTTCGAGCTGACTTCGCGACGGGAACTCCTGAACGCGATACCGGGCGGGGTAGAGCTCTTCGTCTTTCACAATCAGATCGCCGACGATAGTCGCGACCTCGTCCCAATCCCCTGACGCGATTCCGCCGCCCTCCAGGGCCAGCATGATGCGGTCGGTTCGAGGTAGCAGCGATTCCACTCCCTCGCCCCAGACGCAATACGTGAAAACGTCGTTCGTGTTCTTGTCCTGCAGTGCCGAGCACGAAGCGACAAAAATGTCGATCTGCTCTGCCTCGTGAAACTGGTCGAGCAGCGTTTTCTGGTCGGCGTATTCCTGGTAGAGAAACTGAGTCTGCAGCAGCGCGAGGTCCCTGTACGCCGGATGCGATTCTGGTGGCATCCAGTCGACCCACTCGTCGCCTTCCAGCCGCAGCGGATGCGCACTCATCGGCCGGGGATCGTCGAGAGCTTTCGCGGCCAGGTCCGCCATCATGCAGACGCCCATCTGATCGTTCTCGCCGGTGACGATCAGGCAGTCCCGGTTCGGCAGCATCGCCACCGGAGCTCCGTCGACTTCGAGCTGTTCGATCAGCGACTGCAGCAGAATTCGCGACGCATCGTAATTGTCTCCGGTGAGCGACGCATAAAGTCCGTCGCCAATCTTCGCGAACGTGAAATCGCACTCCTCAAGGCTGTGCCGCGACGCCTCGAAGGCTTCGTACCAGGACGTGTCCCAGCCTTTCAGATCGCCGTTCGTAATCGACCTCATCGAGTGCGGGAGGTCATAGACGATGCCAATACTGAGGTGCTCGCCGAGCGGATACAGCGGCACATCCATCCCCGTTCCGCCCTCAAGTTTCTGCCTGAGATTGAGCTTCGTAAACGCCGCCCGCATCCACAGCTTCGGCCGCAAATCCGGCTTCGCATGCTCAAACTCGTCCGGCAGTTCGAGCTGGCTCTGCAGAACTCCCCGGACCACCTGCTTCAAATGCGGCTTCCTCAGCTTGCGAGGCAGCCCGCAATGCTCGGCATAAAAATTCTGCAGGTTGAGAATCTCCTTGCCGTCCTCACCCCCCACCAGCCGAAACTGCTCGGCGTCGTACTGGTAGTCGCGATCGCTGCCAACTTCCCGAAACACATCAATCATCTGCCGAGCAAACCGATCGGCACTGGGAGGTCCAAAAAAACGATCAAGAATTCCCATCAAACAGGCTTTCAGCGAACCGGGAGAGGCAGGGTCGAGTGTGTCCGGAGTGTAATCGCGAAAAAGCCCAAAGTCCGCTTCACCCCGGGTTCACATTCACCCGGCGAGGTTCCTCACCAGCATCAGGCAACGCAGAGTCACACTGGCCGCGATCCGCCAGGCTCATGCCCGGGCAGGAAGTTGAGTTGGCCCTCATTGCTGCGGAGCCGTACGATTGTTCCACAGCTTTCGCCCCCTTCTGATCAGCAGACAGCCATGGACGAATTCGGCGACCCATTCAGAATCGAAGACGAGGACGGGCAGTGGGTCCACATCAAACCGTGGACCGAACGGAATTGGACCGAGTACTACCGGGCCACGGCAACGATCCACGCCAAACGCAAAGAACTCCTTGAGACAATCGAGAGTCATCCTGAGGACAAGGAGGTTCTTGAAGCGGACCTCGAATTCATCTCGCGTGACTTCCCGAGACGTCCGCATTACGACCAGGACCCGAAAACGGAAGAAGAATACGAAGAGCTGCACCAGTGCAAACTGATCTGCCTGGAAGAGTTGCCGGTCTGGCAGCATGCCGAACGCTGTGCTGAGGCGGTGCTGCCAATACTCGGCCCGTTGATGAATGCAACAAGAGACAGTGATCCGGAAGCTTTCAAGGCGCTGGACTGGCTGTTCTGGGATGTGTTGGATCCCCAGCACGAACTCGAAAAAGGGCGAGACCAGGGGTTTGCCGACGAATACCTCTGCGCCAACATCCTGTGCTGCCGCAAGGCTCTGAAAGCAGCGGACAAGGCCATCGTGAGCCTGCAAAGCGCGATCGAGCGAGGCTTCCTTCCCAAAGAGACCGCCGACCCCTTGATCGCCCGGGGCAGAATCGTCGCCGTCCTGATCGAAGCCTACATCAAGGACCTGTGCAAACGAGTCTGGTGGACCTGATCAGTCGGAAGCCAGGGCCGCGTCACGCCAACGCCGGACGCTCATTACGTTGAACCGTTGGCCGCCGCGTTCGACTGGTGAAGTCTGGTTGCCCAACCGAGCAAACGGGCCAGATGGACAACTGGATAAGCTCTTGATCTACTTCGAAGTTGTCACGCAATTGCATTGGAGACACCTCGATGAAGTCGGTCATCACACGATTTGAAATCCTCGCCGAAACGGAAGCCAACGATGGGTTGCTCCCTGGTTGCATGACAAGGCTACAGCCGATTACGGCAACCGCGACCCTGCAAGATTTGCGGACGTCGCATAATCCATTTAGTTCCGGTGGAGACTTTCAGACGCTTGCCCAAAACTCCGGAAGAATCATTGATCGCCGGTCATTGGGAAAACTGATTGGCGACCCTTCATGTTCGACGTTTCAAACGTACCATCACTCAAACGAGAGATACGCGGATCGGCTGCTGGCACACGCCATTCCACGGTCTCAACTGATGTCCATCTCAACAGTCACGATCGCAGACTGTGTGAAATGGTGCTGCGACCAGGCGTGCCGCAAAATCACAGAACTACGCTCGACTCCAGACCCAAATCATCAGCATGGCCGCTTATTGGGACTGCAACTCCAGCAGTTCGCAAACGCTTCGCTCTATCTCCGGAGTATTGGTGTGGCCGCCGAATCGCAGAGCGGATAAGCACAGGACGTTGGCACTAACGATCGGAACTTCTGCTTCGACATTTTCAGGCTCCTGATTCGACCGACGATTCCTCTGCGAAGTGGCTTTATGAATCCGGAATTTATCGAGCGTTGTTCGTTATGTGGCAATCAGTTTCTGAGGCGCTCTCGATGGAAGTGCGTGCGTTTGCTGAGCGAGTGCTGCGGAGTGCGGCTCTGGAGGACAAGCTTCGGAAGCCGGACGGGGCTTTGACGGACGATGCTCCGGGGGAAGCTGTGTCGGTTAGCGAGCCGGCTCGGACGGAGGACCTGCGGTTTGCGGCGCGGAGGACGGCTCCGGCGATGCCGAAGCCGGGGGGGCTTCGAGATCAGAGGAAACGGGCGGTCGCGCATCACATTCTCGCCAATCATGAACTGCAGGCGCTCGAGGTGATGGCCGATGTCGCGTTGCGGTTCCCGGAAGCGCCGACGGAATTCCGGCTTGGCCTGGCGAGGATCATGCAGGATGAGCAGCGGCACACGCGGATGCACGTCGAGCGGGCGGCGACGCTTGGACTGCGGTTCGGCGAGCTTCCCGTCAACAGCTACATCTGGGAAAAGTCGCGCGAGTTTGAATCGCTGCTCGACTACGTCGCGACTCTACCATTGTTGTTTGAGGGTCGGAACCTGGATCACACGATCGAGTTTTCCGGGTGGTTTGAGGCAGTCGGCGACACTCGCAGTGCCGCTCTCATCAGGACGATTCATCGGGACGAAATCGAGCACGTCGCGTTCGGCATCGAGTGGCTGCGGAAGCTCAAACCCGACGGGCTGTCCGACTGGGACGCTTTTTGTCAGCATCTGAAATGGCCGCTTCGTCCGGTCAAAGCGAAGGGCGAGCAATTTCAGATCGAAGCGCGGAAGCAGGCGGGGCTCAGCGACGAGTTCATCGAGAATCTGCGGCTCGCACAGAATGAGGACAGTCGACAAAGCGACTGAGACCTGACGACGAAGGACGCGTGATGGAACGGGCAGGGCGGTTTATTCAGAAGACACTGCTGGTGTGGCTCGTTGCGTTTTCCGCTGCGGCTTTGTTCTGGGATCGTCTGGAGATCGCTGATCCGTTTTTGTGGGTCGCGGATTTCCAGCTGCCGAAGTCGGTCGATTCGGTGCTTTTCTTCGGCACGTCCCGGCCGCTGCTGGGACTGATGATTCAGGTCACGATGTTCTGCATCGGGTGCCTCATCAGTGTTGAGGAGGTCAACGAGGTGTTTCGTCGGTGGCCGCTCGTGCTGGGTGGGACGGCGATTCAGTACACAACGATGCCTCTGCTGGCGTGGGGGCTCGGGCATCTGTTCGGGCTGGAGCGGGAATACCTGATCGGGGTCATCGTCGTCGGCTGCGTGCCAGGGGCGATGGCGTCAAACGTGCTGACGCTGGCTGCCCGGGGCAACGTCAGCTACTCGGTGAGCCTCACCACGTCGGCGACAATTCTCTCGCCGATCATCGTGCCGCTGGCGTTTCAGTTGACGCTCAGTCGATTCGTCGAGATCGATCCTCTGGCAGAGGCGGCGAAGCTGGTCACGCAGGTCGTCGGGCCGGTCCTGATCGGGCATCTGCTGTGTCGGTACTCGACCACTGCCGCCGACTTCATGCGGAAAGTCGCATCCCTTGCAGCCAACGGGACAATCGTGGCGCTGATTGGGATTGTGGTGGCGCTGAATCGGAGCCGGTTGCTGGGTGTGTTCGGGGGCGAGGCGGAGGCGGCCGGAGCGCTGCTGATCACGCTGCTGTTGATCAATCTGCTTGGTTATGCGGCCGGATACTTTGGCGGACGGGCACTCGGCCTGAAGCAGGGCATGCGTCGAGCGTTGACGCTGGAAGTTGGCATGCAGAACGCGGGGCTGGGCACGGTGCTCGTTCTGGAACTTTTCAAAGACGAGCCGGCGGCTGCGATTCCCACGGCGGTTTACACGTTTGGCTGCATGTTGACGGGGACGGTCCTCGCCCAGATCTGGGGGCGGTCGGCACCGGATGAGAAGGAAACGGCCGCGACGTAAGACGCTGGTCAGTTGAGCCGCTCGCGGAGTTCGTCTCGCTCTTTTCGTGTGACCTCGAGGTCGAACATCAGATATTTAATGTCGAGCCTCAGCTGAGACAGAGCCTCCTGGACGAGAGCCAGGATTCGTCGTCGGCGTTTCACGGAATCGACGACTCGTGAATAAACCGGCTCCAGATCTGACTGGAATTCATCGGGAAGAGCAGCGATCGCTTTCGCGAGATCAACAAGCTCTCGCGGGAGATCATTTTCGCCGCTGTCCGGAAATCGATCGCTGGGATTCATCTGAGGTGTATCTCCGTTGTTTGCCCGCGGAGGGGAACCGTTGAAAGCGGCTCGATGTGATTTGGCATTCATCAGTGGAGCCAGATCAGGCTCCGGTGGGTCTCGTGTTCGTGTGCCTGTTGCCCTGGGCTCCCGATGGAGCCAGCCGGACTGCAAACCGTCGTCTGTGAAAGAAAAGCGATTCTGCCCAGGCCACGGATCGTTCACAAGAGGTTGCTTTTAAACTCTGATCACGTCGGGGTTTAACCGATCGGACGACAGCGGATTGTCAGGAAAAGTCGCGTCGAATGCTGGCGACGTCTGGTCTTGGCGGAATCCGCAACCTGCTTTATGGTTCGCACTTAAGTCGATTTGAGACCTCGCGGAATCCTAACAGAATGCGACGGCCGGAGGCCGGTCCGAGGAAGATCGACGGCAAGGATTCTGGAGACTGGACCCGCTTCGAGTGGGGTCGTTCCCACAGGGCAAACGACAGGGATTGTCTGTGTCCGTTGGATTCAGGGAAGTACGGAAACCGGTTGCAACCCGCCGAGTTGTGCGGATTGTTGCGGGCTTCGTTGCGCCGTTCTGCGGGCCATTTCGGCGCGGCATCTGTCTCGTTCTGGTTTGCCTGGTCTGCGTTGTTTCGCACGGGACGAGCCTCGCGACAGATCATTCGGACGGCTTCGATTCTGATGAGCCGTCGTGGCAGGTGGTGATTCCCAACCGAACGGACATCGCGCTGAAGTCCCGCACCCGGACGACGACTCTCCAGCAAAGTGGCGAGGCCGCAGAGCTGATCGAAGTCGAATGCCGACGCGACGTTGTCCGACTCGAACTGCATCATGAACTGCCTCCGTCGGTCCCGCTGCAGGATCTCCGGCTGGAACTTGGCGTGCGGAGCAATCGTGGAAATCTGACGCTTGCCGTGCGGGTCGTTTTCCCAAACCAGATCGATCCTCGATCGGGCAAAGTCATGACCGCTCTGGTGGCCGGCGAGGGCTATTCGGATACCGGCGTCTGGAAGACGTTGCGGGTGCGGCCAGACCGTCAGGCGGTCTCTCAGCGAACGAAGCGACTGCGTGCCGAGTTACGGCAGATGACGCTCGACCTGAGCAACGCCTACATCGATCGAGTCGTCCTGCAGGCGGACCTGCCGAGTGGCACTTCGGGATTTCTTCTCGACGATCTGAAGTGGACTGGCTACGCGTCGCCACAGCGGGACATCGTCCAGGTGAGTGCGACCGAGTCCGATTCCGCACCGCGAACAGCCATGAAACTGGATCGATTACTCATTGACGGGCGACCGGTCGTACTTCGGTACTCTCCGCACCACGGCGAGGATCTCTCGCGATTTGCTTCGCTCGGGGTGAACGCAGTCTGGATCGACGATTACCGCGACGCGGAGAAAATTCGGCAGCTAAGAAGTCTCGGTCTGTGGGCGATGGCAACTCCACCACGCGGGACCGCTTCCGAACCAGGGCCAACCGGCCAGATTTCACTGAGCCTTGAACCGTTCAACATGTCGACGGACGGAATCGTCGGCTGGAATATTTCGACAAGAGTTCCGGCTTCGGCGCTCGACGAAGTTGAGAATCACGTGCGGCTGATCCGGTCCGCTGATCGCGAGCGGAACCGGCCAATCTTCGGTGACATTGGCGGCGCGGAGCGAGCCTACTCGCGAGTTCTCGACGGAGTCGGCCTGACACGGCACCCGCTGCAGACCGAGTTCGAGCTGCAGGAATACCGTCGTTTTCTCTCTCAGAAGTCTCAGAAGCTTCGCCCCGGGGCCTTTGTCACCACGTGGGTTCAGACAGAGGTCGATCCGAGCAACTACCCCGCAGGACCCAACGGCCCGGTGCCGGTTGTTGAGCCGGAACAGATTCGGCAGCTCACCTGGTCGGCCATCTGCGCCGGCATGAAAGGGATCGGTTTCTGGAAGAGAACCGGTTTTGATATCGACGCGCCGGGAGCTCGCGAGCGGGAACTGGCAATCGCAATCGTCAATCAGGAAATCAGTCTGCTGGAACCGTGGCTCGCGACTCACAGTGTGGTTGAATATCAGCCAGTGCCGATTCGCTCTGCAGAGATCGTCACCTCAAGCAGGCCGCAGGATCGCCGGCTGACCGTGACGTCGCGAGCTCGTGAACTTCGTGAGGACGCTCAGAATCAGGCCGCGCGAAAGAACATCTCAACACAGCCGACGCCCGTCGTCGGACCGGATCATGTCGAGATGGCAATCATCAGTGCGCCGAACGGGCAACTGTTGATTCCTCTGTGGTATCAGGATGGCTCGCAGTTTGTTCCTGGGCAGATGACGACGTCTCGTCTGGAAATCACAATCCCCGGAATTCAGGACACGGCCACGATCTGGGAAGTGTCGACGACGCAGGTTCGAAGTCTGCCGAAACGAGCGGGGCCGGGCGGAGCCAGGATCGTGCTGGAGAATTTCGATCAGGTCGCGGCATTGATGATTTCGACCGATCCCAACTGGGGACGAATCCTTCGTCAGCAGATCGAGCAAATCCGTGAACGATCGGCGTCACTGTGGATGCAGCTCGCCGCAGAGAAACTGGCCCGGGTCAAATTGGTTGATCAGGAACTTCAGCGGCTCGGCGCGGGACTTCCAGACAGCGTGCGCCTGCTTCAACAGGCCGACACATTAATGGCGCTGGCTCAGAAGGGGTTTCCGAAGCCGGACTCCGAGCCCACCGATGTTCTCACGGCTGGTTACACGCCTGGCGGAGCGAGCTACCACAACATTCGAATCTGGAGTGCTGCGGCGATGCGGGCGTTGCGGATTCTGCAGCGAGCTCACTGGGACCAGGCAGTTCGCGGCCAGTCCTCGCCGCTGTCGAGTCCGTGGACCGTCTCGTTTAACACACTGCCTGATCACTGGCGGTTCATGAGGCAGGCCGGAAGCCTCCGGGCGATGGACACCGGGCTCGATTCTGGATCGAGCAGCAATCTCCTTCCGGCCGGCAACTTCGAGAACACGGACACGGCCCAGATGATCAAGGACGGCTGGAAGCACTCCCAGGGTGATCTGCCAGGAATTCGAGCGTCCGCCGAGCTGACTCAGTTGCGAGGCGATACGGGGTCGAGCCTCCGGCTGATCGCGATTCCGGATCCGAATCAGGAAATCCCCGTCTCGCTGTCCGGGACACCCATTTCAATTCGGACTCCGCCGGTTTCGCTCCGAGCGGGTGACATCGTGCGAATTACGGGCCGGGTCCGCGTGCCGGCACCGGCAGTCGGCAGTCTCGAAGGAGTTTCACTTTACGAGAGTCTCTCGGGCTCACGACTGCACTGGAAACAGACACGTGGCTGGTGGAATTTTGAACTGCTGCGAGAGGTTTCGGCGGATTCGGAGCTCACCCTGAAACTGACTCTGCACGGGCTCGGCGAGGCCCGGTTTGACGATCTTCGAGTTGTCGCGTGGAACCCTCTGGCGGCTGGCCTTCAGAACGGAATTCAGCAGACGGGAGGAAGTCTGCCGGGTCCGATCAAGCCGCCGTCGGGTGACGATCGAGGCGGATTGGGTGGCTTGGATTTCCTCAGGGGATTCCGTAGAGTGCCGTGACTTCTGAGCCGTATATCCGCTGAGGTTGCCGGACAGAACCTCGACAGCCGCCCTTCGCTCCGCGACCCCTTTGTTCCGTGATTCCGTGCAATCGCTCGAAAGACGAAAGCGGCGCTCGAAAGACGAAAGCGGCGCTCGAAAGACGAAAGCGGCCGGCAGAACGACGGCGATCCTCACGACTTCTTTCGGCGCATCCGGTCTGCCAGCGTCGAACTCAGTTTGACAGTTTGACAGAGTAATCCCGGCTTCAATTCCGAGGCCGTACAACATCGAAGGAATTCAAAATGCCCATCGCAACTCCGGCGCAGTACGCCGCCATGCTCGATTCCGCCCAGCAGAACGGGTACGCCTATCCCGCAATTAACGTGACATCGATCACGACAATCAACGCGGCCCTTAAAGGCTTCGCCGATAAGAAATCGGACGGGATCATTCAGTTTTCAACCGGAGCTGGCGAGTTCGCTTCGGGGCTCAACGTGAAAGATGCCGTGTTCGGGTGCATCGTCCTGGCTGAGGCAGCTCATCGTCTGGCTGAGAAGTACGACATCTTTATCGGCCTTCACACCGACCATTGCCAGCCGAAGAAAGTCGACGGCTTCCTGCGGCCACTCATCCAGGCAACGGCCGATCGCCGCGCGGCCGGCAACGGCAACTTGTTTCAGTCTCACATGTTTGATGGCTCGGAACTGCCACTGGCCGAAAACCTGGCGATCAGCAAAGACCTGCTGGCGCTGTGCGTCGAAAATGAAATCATTCTTGAAGTGGAAGCCGGTGTCGTCGGCGGCGAGGAAGACGGGATCGACCACAGCGACGTGCCGGCCGACAAGCTATACACGACTCCGGAAGACATGGTTCAGGTCCATGAGACACTCAGCGGAATCGGCCGGTACATGTTTGCTGCCACGTTCGGAAACGTGCATGGCCACTACAAACCAGGTGCCGTCAAGCTGCGTCCGGAAATTCTGAAGGCCGGTCAGAAAGCGGTGACAGACAAGTTCGGTGCGGCCTCGGAATTCGATCTCGTCTTCCACGGCGGGTCGGGAACGCCGCAGGCTCAGCTACAGGAAACGCTCGATTACGGCGTTATCAAGATGAACATCGACACGGACACGCAGTACGCCTTCACGCGGCCGATCGTCGACCACATGATGAGAAACTACAACGAAGTCCTCATGATCGATGGCGAGATCGGTTCGAAGAAATCGTACGACCCGCGAACCTATCTGAAGCTGGCAGAAACGGGAGTCGCCAACCGGATGGGACGAGCCTGCGACGACCTCAAGTCGACCGGCCAGAGCATCTTCGGCAAGCTGTGATCCAGACGGCTCTCAGGAGCCGCAGTGAACTGCCGGACCAAATCGAAAAGCCCGTCACCTTACGGTGGCGGGCTTTTTCGTAGGCGAAACGCAACTCACGACACAAGGACCGGACCGCATTCTGGCGTCACTGCTCGCTCGTCGTGCGGATGAGGGACGAGTCGCGAGAATGCGAGGTGGCTCGGCACGTAAATGCAGAGCGGATAAGCAACCATCAGAACACCGAGCCAGGTAAGTCGAGGCATCGACTCCTGCGGAAGCGACGTGTCATCCCAGCCGAGAACCTTGTTGACGTTGCCAGCCGGATAGACCTCTGCGTCGAGCGGGCCGGGTTCGCCTGCCGGGACAGGCAGCGCGAGAAACGCTCCCACCAGTACGACCCACGCGACGACAATCTGAAATCGAAAAGCCCGTTTGTCGTATCCCAGCTTCCACACCGCGTACACAAGCAGGAAGGGCAGCCAGCCGTGGAACAGCGAAATGGCTCGCAGAAACAGCGAACGGTCCGGCTCAAACATGTAAGCGGCCAGTGAGATCAAAGTCCCGCCGCCTGTTGCGAGCCCGTACGAAAAATCGATCACCCACAGAATTTGCGGCAGAACGATCGCGACCGAGGCGATGCTGACCAGCAATCGATCCTCGCGCCACAGTCCAGCCAGAGTCACAATCAGCGCGACGTCGCAGAACCAGAGAAAATTCGCCATCCCGTAATTCACGGCGTAAACCGGAATCAAAACGGCCATAAACGTGGTGTAGGACACTTTCAGCCAGAGCGGAATTCTGTGTGCTGGCTGTTTCGAGATCGCTTTTTCTGACGTGCTCACGTGACAACTCCCGTTCGCGGATGAATCGACGAATCCAATTCGATGGCCAGAAGTCGAGATTTCGCCAGGAGAGTAACGCGGAATCGAGCTTCAACGTTCGAAGATTCCGTTTTCGAGCGAACCTGCAGCGGGCGAACCTGCAGCGGGCTCGACAGGTCTGCCGGGGTCCGCTACGAATGCCGGTCCCGATTCCTGCTGGAGTGATCTCAGGCGACACGATGACCGAAGTGAAAGTCACAGACCTGTTCCGATTTGTCGCCCAGCCCTCGGTCTGCTCGTACATCCGCGAAGAAACTGCGCAGCTCGAATATCGCGTTCCGTGGAATCTCGACGAAGCCGTTTACGGCGAACTCGTGAGAAGAGGCTGGCGACGATTCGGAAACTACGTCTTCCGTCCTCAGTGTCCGGTGTGTCGCAAGTGTCGCAGCCTGCGGATTCGTGTCGACGACTTTCGTCCTTCAAAAAGTCTTCGCAGAACACTCAACAGGAACAGCGACATCCGTTGTGTCTCCGGCCCGCCGACCGTCACCAATGAGCACGTTTCCCTGTTCAATTCCTGGCACCGCGACATGACCACTCTGCGCGGCTGGCCGGAAAACGCGACGTCGATTCAGGATTACTACGAGAGCTTTATCGGCGGTCAGTTCGAATTCGCTCGGGAGTTTCGATACTTCAATCAGGAGCGGCTCGTCGGGGTGAGCCTCGTCGATGTCGTGACGACGGGTGTTTCAAGCGTTTACTTTTTCCACGACCCCGCCTGGCGGCCGCTCGCCCCGGGGACGTTTTCGATTTTGAATGAGGTCGAGTTCGCGCGAAGGCTCGGTCTGCCGTTCGTCTATCTCGGATACTGGATCGCGCAAAACCCGTCGATGAATTACAAATCGCGTTTTCGTCCGCACGAACTTCTTGAGGCTTACGTCGATGACAGCGTCGAGCCAGTCTGGCGTGCGGCGGTCGATGCCGAGTCCGATTCCCCATGCCAGCCCGAGGTCGGGCCCACTGAGCCGTCTGCCGTATGAATGACACAACGACGATCTATCTGATTCGGCACGCCGCAACGCCGTCGAACGAGCAGCGCCCGCGAATTCTGCAGGGAAGTTCCGTCAACACCAGCCTCAGCGAACGCGGCTTCCGGCAGGCGAGGCGTGTCGGTGAGTTTCTCGCGACGGTGAAATTCGACGCGATCCTCAGCAGCCCGCTGGTTCGCGCCAGAGAGACCGCCGCCGAAATTGCCACGCCGCATTCGTTGCCCACGCAGGACGTTCCAGGGCTCGAGGAGGTCGACGTCGGGAGATGGGAACGGCTTGACTGGAAGACGATTGAGCGGGATTTTCCGGACGACTACCGGCGGTTCATGGAAGACCCGGTGAAGAACGGATACCTCGGTGGCGAATCGTACGGTCAGGTTCAGGACCGGGTCCTGCCGGTGTTCAAGGCCGTTGCCAGAGAGCACAGCGGCCGGCAGATTGCCGTCGTCGCGCACACCGTCATCAACCGAACGCTGCTCGGGACATTTCTGGGAATGGACCTGGCGGACGCCCAGAATCTCGCGCAGGAAAACTGCTGCATCAACATCTTGAAAGTCCGCGACGGGGCCGTCAGCGTCGAGACGATGAACTCCGCATTTCACATGCGGGGCCTCGATTAGTCACGGGTCAGTCTCCGCCTCCGGCCGCTGGGGTCCCCCCGCCGGGTTTTCCTCCGGATTTTCCACCGCGGTCCTTCTTCCGCCCGCGGCGAGGTTTCCGGCGACGCCGTCGTTTTCCTTTTTCGTCGGCCTCGTCCGCGGATTCGCCAGACTTGCCATCGACCGACGAGTCAGAGATGGGCTCGTCGCTACCCGATTCAACCGCGACCGTTTTCTCTGTGACTGTTTTCTCTGTGACCATTGTCACCGCGGTCTCTGTCACCGCGATCGCTGTTTTCTCCGTTGACTCTGTTGTCGCCGTTGACTCTGTTGTCGCCGCTGTCTCTGTTGTCGCCACGACTTCTACCCCGATGGAAGCGGGCTGGCTGTCAGCAGCGACCGTTGGCAGCGAATTGGCGGAGTCGGTTTCGGGCCTGGTCTGAACCTTCGCGGTGACTACGTCCGGATCGTCCAGCCCTGCGGCGAAGTCGCTCTCGTCGTCGTCGCCACTTTCCGCCGTGGATTCGTCAGGCGACGCGTTCGCGAGCGAGTTTTCGGGAGCGGACAGACCCAGCTCGGTGGTTGAAATTGCCGGTTTCGGTGGCGGAGCCACTTCCTCTTCGAGTTCAAATTCGAAATCCGCCTTGTCAGGCCGGTGGCTCGGTTCGATTTCCGGCGGAGTGAAATCAAATGCCGGTGGTTCTTCCTCAAGCAGAGTCATCCAGACTCCACCCGGCTGGCAGGCGCATTTCTGCGACGTGAACTGGCACGACGTGACAGCTCGCTCGCTGCAGCGCGGACACACCCACGCGCGACGCATTCCGTGTCGAATTCGAAGTCCGGGGCCTTTGATGGTCGTATTCCTTTTCCGTGACGAGCCTGTCGGGTGCCGGTTTCCGGTGAGGCGTCTGCCGCTCCGTCATCCAGCGAGGGCTGTCGTTGAGGTTCAGTCCGCAGAACCGATTCGGCCGTAAGCGAGGCCTGCCGAAACACTCGTGCGGTCAAATGCTCCTCCGCGTCTCGCCCGCCTTGAACTATCCTGCCTTCTGATGCGGCGGTGGCGACGAATCATCACTGCGGGCAGGCAGACTGTAGCGGTCCTCACGATTCTTGAGAATCAATCGACGTCAGCATGACACTTAATCCAGACGATGCAGCGAACATCAAGCGATTTTCAGGGGGGCCAGGGGCCGCCGATTTCCGGACGCTGGGGTGCGGATTGCTCATGGGAGCCGCCGATATCGTGCCCGGAGTTTCCGGTGGCACAGTCGCCCTCATTCTGGGAATTTACAATCGCCTGGTGACGGCCGTCAGCCGATTCGATCGGGAACTGGTCCGGCACGTCGCGAATCGCCGCTGGAGAGTCGCCGCAGAGCATGTGGATTTGCGGTTTGTCGTTGCGCTGGGTGCCGGCATCCTGATCGGAATTGGCGGCCTGGCATTTCTGATGCACTACCTGCTTGAGCATCAGGCCCGGCATACCAACGGCGTTTTCTTCGGGCTCATTCTCGCATCCGGGCTGATCGTGGCCCGCAGTATCTCGAAGTGGACTGTGCCTCAGATCGTGGCGCTCGCATCGGGAACGATCGGTGCTTACCTCGTTGTCGGGCTCAAGACATTTCAGAATCCGCCCGACGGGCTGTGGTATCTTTTTCTGTGCGGCATGATCGGAATCTGCGCGATGATTCTGCCGGGCATCAGCGGTGCATTCATCCTGCTCATTCTTGGGAAATACAAGGCCATAACGGGACTCCTGAGGGAAGTCCTCAAGGGATCCTGGGAGCTGGAGAAATTACTGGCTGTTGCCGTGTTCTGTGCCGGGTGCCTGTGTGGCCTGCTCGCGTTCAGCCGGGTTCTTCGCTGGCTGCTCGCCCGGTACGAAGCGGTGACGCTGGCGACGCTGTGTGGCCTGATGCTCGGTTCCCTGCGGAAAATCTGGCCATTCAAGATTGATCGGACGCCCGACGAACCGAAGCTGAACCTCAAACGGTTTGAGAATGTTCTGCCCGAGGCGCTCGACGGTTCGACGGCATTGACGATCGGTCTGGCAGTGCTCGCGCTGGTTCTGGTTCTCTGGCTCGAAGCAAAATCCCGACGCGGCCGCATGGTTGAAACACTCGGTGCATAAATTATTCAGCCGCCAGAAAATGCCTGAGTCACGGCGTTCCCCTTCAAATGCCGGCGCTTCGCGTGGGGTCTATTCCTGCTGCAACACGCCGGAGCAGTTGTTAAGCTCCGGTCGCGTAATTTTGTGACGCTTTCTGCCTGATTGACCGCCTGAGTGAGAGGAATTATGGATCTTCCAACGTGCCCGTCGTGCGATCAGTCGGTACTGGATGACGAGGCGACCGAGTGCCCGTTTTGTGGCGCCTCGATGACCGCCAAACGGGGCTCAGCGCCGGCCGCACCTGCGCCGACTCAAAAGCCAAAGGCAGCGACAAGCCAGAAGGCCACAGCGAAAAAGGCAGACGGCGACGACGACAATCCGTTCGGCGTCGCGTCGAGCGTCACAGGAAAATCGATTCCGCTTCTCCCCAAACCGGCGAAAGGCCGTCTGCATCGAGTCGTCTGTCCCATGTGTGAAACGGCGGGCTTCCAGTCGAAGAAGGTCGCCGGCAAGGAAGTCCGATGCGCGAACAAAGAATGCCTCGTGCCGATCTTCACAGCGCCTCGACCGGAAGGTGAGGAAGTCGAAGAGGCTCCTCGTGCCGAAGTTCCGCAGAAGACCGGTTCGTCGATCGGGCTGATCATCGGAATCTGTACGGCTGCCGGACTCGCGATCGCTGGCGGCGCGTGGTATTTCACCAGCGAACCGGAAGTTCAGGACGAGCCTTTTGAACTACCGACGATAGCTCAGTCGGGCAATCCGGGAACGACGGGCGGGGGAACCGAGACCACGCCGAACGGCACTGACCCGCTGCCGGTCGAAGTGAAGCCCACTGGGCCAACAACCGAAGAGCTCTGGGCGAGTTCACTAGACCGAATGGTCAATGACGCGCGCGAAGAGGGGAATCAGCGGAAAGAGCTTTCGCGTCAACTCGCCGCCGAGGCATACGCAATCCGAGGAGACTTGAAATCTATCGATGAGCAACTTTCGCGGCTGGCCATTGTCCGAGCGTCACAGAAGCACCTCGGCATCAAACCACTTGTCATTTACGCCTGGGGTCGACTCGCTGCCGGCGACGTGGCCGGTGCTGGAGCCATCGCAGACAGAGCTCTGACGCTTGCCAAAGAACTGCCGGATTTCGGAACAGACGCCCTCGACGCGGCCATTGAACTTTCGACGCTGCTTGTCGCTCTCGACCGAGTGCCCGCCGCAGAGGCTTTGCTGGCTCCGAGGTCCAGTAACAACGCCCTCGGCCAGCTCATGGAATCCGTCATCCGGGCACAGGCGACCGGAACGCGAAATGTCGATCTGGCGATCCAGATGAGACCCGTCACTCACTGGGCTGCCCCGGCACGAGTTGCCGTGACAGTCGGGCTTGCCAGTCGAGGTGAGCAGGCAAAGGCTCTTGCCTGGGCGAAGGCGGCGACGGATCCGCAGGCTGCTCTGCAATGCATTTCTGCGTGGGGTGAGGCTCGAATTCAGTCGGAAGGCTCTGCCGCACTGCCGGCCATTGAAAAGGAACTCGCAGTATTCTCGCCGGCCAATCGAGCGATGGTCCTGAGTCGGCTGGCGATGGCAGTTTACGCGAAAGGAGACAATGCGTCGGCCGACGCAACTCTGGCGAAAGCTCAGACCGCCCTCAAATCGGCAGCCAGTCCGGCCGCAACGACATTTCCGACTCTCAGGGAAATTTACGAGCTGAAACCGAAAGATACGTCCTCGATGCGAGAGGCAGCGATTGCCGCCGCCGAGATCGCACATGCTCAGCACATGCTCGGCAAAGAGGGCGTCTGGGATTCTGTCAGAAACGCGCTCGCCTTCGCGCGAGGAATGGCTCAAAGCCCTGTCGCAACTCAACGGGCTCTTGCGGAACCCAAATCGGCGGTCGCAGCGATGCTGAAAGTCGAATTCAATTTTCAGACAGACAACGAAGCCGCTGAGGCCTACATCATTTATCGAAGCAACTGTAACCGCCTCATTGCCAGCGCCGACGCACGATTCGAAACCGAACGTTTGATCCTGAGGGCCGCCTGCGACTGGGGACTTTTTGAGTCGGTCTGGTCGGAAATTCGTGAACGGGCAACCGACTCACTGCCTACGGAACGGGAACCGTGGTTCGATACCGAACTACCGGCGATCGTGAAAACCGCCTTCAACGTTGCCGGTACGACTGACAAAGAGAACGACGTTGAGCAGACTGTCGGTACCGAACAACTTGAGCAGCATCGCTATAAGCGGACGTGGTTTCAGCTCAAAGCGGATTCGCTGGCCGCCTCTGAACCGGTGAGTGCCGCTCGAGGTCTTGAGTCATTTGATGATCCCAGAAACGGTGAGGCGGATTCACGCTGGTCGGCCGAAACGAAACTGCGACTCGCCACTCGTCTGGCGGCGGCGGGAAAGTACACGGAAGCCCTGACCTTCGTCAAATCGCTCGATGGAGATCCGATTCCGAGGCACGCCGGCTTCGAACTCGTTGCCGGACTGATCACATCCCGCGGGGATAGAAAAACGATTCTGGCCTTCATTGAGGCCGAGAGGAAACTCAAGCCCGAAGACCGAGTTGCTCTGCTGCGTGGCTTCACGGGAGCACTGAGCTCGAAGTCGGCAGACGCTCGAAAAGCAGACGCGGCTGCCGGGACTCAATAGCCCCGGTATTTGTTCTGCGGGCTGTATGGCCACATCTCGACCTGCGAGGCGGATCGATTGGCGGGTTGCAGTGATCGTGATGTCGCGCCGGTCTGTTCGATAATCTGCGGAACGCGGTTCTGAGATGCCGTGCTCGGCAGTGGTGCGGGAGAGGCACTCGCACCGGAGTTGCAGCCGTTCTTTCGCTCCAGCATTTCCATCAACTGGTCGACACGATTTTCAAGTTGTCGTGTCTGATTGCGAAGCTGCTCCGCCCGTTCGCAGTCCTGATTCGACTGAGTGCTGGCCTGACTGGACTGAAGCTCTCTGAGAGCTTGCTGCAACAGTAGCTGCTGATTGTTGTTCTGCTGAACCTGAAGCATCTGCGGATTGAACGCCTGCATTCCGGCATACCCCATCGGCATCACTCCCATCTGAGAAAGACCAGCGGGCTGAGCCATCAGTGGCTGTTGAACCGCCTGGGTTTGTGGCGGAACGTTGATCTTTTCCATCCGTGGGTATGGCAGCGGAATCCCCGTCCATCCCAACGCCATGGCTCGATGAGTCCGGCCAGGTACAACTCGAAACTGCTGCCCGTAAGCTCCCATCGGAGCGGCCATCTGTTGAGCGCAGACTGCCTGTTGCTGGGTCTCCGCTGGCTGCTGGATTGTGACGTGCAGCTCGCCGTCCTTTGTTTCGCATTGGCCTTTCAGACGCTGCGTTCCGGACTGTGACAACGCTCCAAGGCCGCTCGACGTGCGATTGCAGTTCGGCAGAATGCTCTGGCCGATGAGCGGCGAAGCCTGCGGATTCCACGAAGGAATCTGATGGCATCCGGTTAACGCGACAGTCAGAGTCAGCAGGACGAAAGCACGCATCACAACCTCCTGGTGGGGCCATTCAGAATCCGCAACACGAAGGAAAAGGTGTTACGTTGACTCTGGTCAGGTTTCCTCACGGGTCCCGGTGAGTTGTACCGCGTCGGATCCGTCCGAGCAGGCAGTGTCACTTTTCTCTTACGTACGAACCGAACGGTGACGAACCGTTCCCGACTCGCCTGTCCAATCTGGTGAACAGCCCGACCAGACGTCCGGTTCGCTGCCGTTCTGACAACAGAAACGACAATCGCAATCCGCGCGACCGTCATCCAGGTGAGGTATCGACCGGCACCGCCGGGACAGTGAGCAATCCGGTCATTCGCCGCATCGCTGGAACAGCCGGCAAAGTCGGCCTGACTGGCTGAACAGTTCCGATCGGCACGAACGCCGTTCTGGTGGCAGTCGCATCGCTGTTGAGCTCGCGCGGAACCGGTATCATCGGCACACTTTACGGAACCCAACCTGCTGGAACGGAACAATGCCCGAAGTGACGCTGCGAGCCTACCGGGACAGTGACCGCACGACGCTCACAGAGATCATGGTCGAAGCGTTCGAGGGTGTCTCGATTGACCAGGCAATCGAGAAGGAATTTGGCGTCCTCAACGGCCACGACTGGAAGTGGCGGAAGGCTCGCCACTTCGACGACGACGTCGCGCGCGATCGCGAAGGAATCATCGTCGCGGAACACGAGGGGCGAATTCTCGGTTTCATCTCGACGTGGCTGGAATACGACACCGGCATCGGCCACATCCCGAATATCAGCCTGATCCCCGAGTGTCGAGGGCAGGGGATCGGTCGAAAATTAATCGAGGCTGCCCTCGACCGATTTCGGCAACACGGGCTGACGCATTCAAAGATCGAGACGATGGCCCACAATCCGATCGGCAACCATCTCTACCCCGGTTGCGGCTTCCGGGAAGTCGCACGGCAGGTCCACTTCATCGCAGAGCTTTAAGCCGCTCCGACAGGACAGTCACGTCAAACGACCGTTCGTATTTCGATCGTCGCGTCACAGTGTTCGCACGACAGAACGGTTTTCAAATCTTCGTGCGGGATTCTTACTTCCTGCTCGCATCGGGGACATTTTGCGTAGACGTGAGTCGCGTTGTGCAGCATCTCGGCCGAAACGGTGTGTTTCGCCTGGCATTCCGCGCAAGTCATGCGAATGCCCAGGTCATGTTTGTCGATTCGGTGCTCCGCTTCGCAGGAGGGGCACTCGACGAAGTAGCCGCCCAGTCCGACGGTCGAGGATGCCTCACTGTCCGAACCTGATGAACTCCAGGCACCGATCTCGATATCGTTAAGATGCAGCATCCGGTCGAGCCGCGTGATGTGAATGATCTCCACCACTTCCGCCGGTGCGTTGACGAGATGAACCTCCACCCCTTCCTGAGTGTGCAGCCGAACGAGCAGGCCAAGCACGCTGCTCGGCAGGTAAGGATCCGCCGACACGTCAATCGCAATTTTCATGCAACTGAACGTGCTGACGAATCGCCGTAGAGCTTCGAAGGCATCTTCCGCCCGGTTGCCCACTTCGATGATGCTATTTCGAAAACGGACGATGCTGAATCCGCCCGCTTCCTGAACTTCAAGATGCTCTTCAAACGACATAGCTGTTCTCTACGGGTGAACCGGGATCCATCGATTGTTCGAGCCTATTCTGACGTCGAGTCACTTCGAATCAGCACAGAAATCCGGACTGTCGAAAAGAATCCCGAGTATTCGTGTCAGGTAAGTTCGTGTCAGGCAAGGATGTCATGCACCACCCGGAATTCCGAACATTGCGACAGGCAACGGAAGTTGCGGTGCTTCGACTCACGTCTTATATCAGACCGTCGACCGGCAGCGCACCACCGCCAACATTCGCCCAGCCGGCGACTTCTGCTGCAGACGGCTCGGGTGGGAAGACCCCGACGACCCGCTGCGAGTAGTCGATGTTTGAGCCCGTCAGGATTCCTGAGTCGTCGCTCAGCAGATAGCTGCACAGTTTCGCAACGTCTTCCGGTTTGAGCAGCCGGCCGAACGGGGAGCTTTGCTCGCCCAGTTCCAGCCAGTTGTCGGGAGCTCCCTGAAGTTTCTGCACGACGTGCTCAGCGGGAGTGTCGGTCCAGCCGAGGTTCACTCCGTTGACGCGAATCCGATCCTGCCGCAGCGTGTTCGCCAGATTCTTCGTCATCGTGACCAGAGCCCCTTTCGTGCAGCTGTAACTGAAAATGAAGGGCAGGCCGCAGTACGCGGCGACCGATTGAATGTTGACGATCGAGCCGGAAATGTTTTCGCGTTTCATGATCGCGACGGCTTCCTGGCAGAGCAGAAACGGACCGCGCACGTTGACTGCAAACTGGTGGTCCCAGAACTCGACGGAGGTGTTTTCCAGATTGCCTCGATTGGTATCTGCCGCGGCATTGACGAGCCCGTCGACTCGCCCGAACCGCTCGTCGCATCTCCGCACGACGTTGCGACAGTCCTCGACACTGGCGAGGTCGGCTCGAACAAACTCGGCCGCACACCCGAGATCCTCAAGCTTCGCCGCGACGGCGTTGCCTTTTTCTTCCTGCCGTCCGCACAGCACGATTCCGGCCGCTCCCTCGCGAGCCGCGTCCAGTGCGATGGCCTCGCCAACCCCCTGAGTCCCTCCGGTGGTGATGATGATCTTGCCTTGAAGCCGCGACATCGACTGCTCCTGAGAGAAAATGAGTTTCTGAATTCAGGAGTGAAGAATAGTCGGTGACGATTCATCAGACGAATCGTTCGTCCGGCGAACCGGCGGCGCGAGCCAGAAAGTCACGACGACGAGCAACCCGAACGTTGCGTACGCCGCCGTCAGCGTTGCCGGCGAGAACTCAACAAAGAGCAGATCGTGTACCCACCGAGCGAGAAAGTCTCCCTGGTAACTCGTCTGACCAGCCTCTCGGCGCAGCCATTTTTCCAGCGTCGTCAGTGGGCAGACAATTCCCAGCAGGCTCTCTGCAACGACGATCGCGATCATGGCCAGATGGATTGAGCGGAACCAGACGTTGAGGATCCACCGCCACTTCCGGATCGCTCCGACAAGGATCAGTAGCTGCCCGACGACGATGAACATCGCATAGGACATGTGGAAGACGACTGTCAAATCGGCGGCGAGTCGATAGAGAATGGACATGCCACATTGATGCAGCACGAGACTCGTTTATTCCCGACTTTCCGCAGGTCAAGTTCAGCCTGACGAAGTAACTGAGGCCGCTCGGTGACACGCAGGACGAATCAGCAATCGATCGGACAGCTTGCTCCGTTCCGCGACTGGTTCAGTCGACCGTAATTGCAGAGCCTGCCTTTCGGCGATGCCATCGCAAAAGCAGGAACAACGCGACGAAGTCGTAAAACCCGTGAGCAATGATCACGACAAGAGTGTTCTCGCCCGTCGCCAGCCAGACGGCTCCCAGATAGAAACCGGCGACCGCTGCCAGCACGGCATACCCCGTCGTAATCCAGTGAGCTGCTCCGAACAGCAGGCTTGCCAGAACCAGGCCAGTCGCCACGCCGAGCCAGTCTGCTAAAAGCGACTGCAGAAATGCTCGGAAAAGAAGTTCTTCGCCAATGCCTGCGAGGATTGACAGCAGGAGCAGATCGATCGTCCGGCACCGGCTCAGCCACGGAAGTAGAAAGCCGTTGAGGATTTCTCGAATCCGAGCAAATGGCCGAGACTGGCTCTGAACGGTGACGGCAAGAAGCACAAACATCGGCAGCGACGCGGCCAACCCGATCGCAATGCTGCGACCGTCGAATCGAATTCCATCCAGAATGTCGCGTCCCGAAAGCCAGGCGAACAACAAGGCGAACCCGGCGAGGCCACCTTCACATCCCAGTGCAACCTCTAAAACCTGTAGCCGGGTCGGAGGTGTTTCAGGAAGAAGAGGCTCAGGCTCCGACGCGGATCTCATCAACCAGCCAGTCCGGGCAAGTCGCCCGTGCTGTCGCCAAGCTTTGCCACGTCGACGTCCATTCGGTTCAACATCGACAGCCACAGATTGCTCAGCGGCGTTTCTTTTTCAAGCCGCATGTGCCGGCCCGTTTTGATCGTACCGCAACCGCCACCGGCCAGAAGGATCGGCAGGTCATCATGGTTGTGAGCATTGCCATCCGAATTGCCACTGCCGTACGCGATCATCGAGTGATCCAGCAAAGTCCCGTCGCCTTCCTGAACCGCATTCAATTTCTGCAGCAGGTAAGCCAGCTGACTCGTATGGAAGGTGTTGATCTGCCGAATCTTCGCCTTTTTGTCTTCCTTGTTACCGTGATGCGAGAGGTCGTGGTGGCCCTCGGCGACATCGATGAACGGGTAGGGTTTGTTGCTGCCCTCGTTGGCCAGCACGAAAGTGCAGACGCGAGTGACGTCTGTCTGAAACGCGAGCACGACGAGGTCGCACATCAGCTTGATGTGTTCCTCATAGGAGTTCGGGATGCCCGACGGCACCGGATAGTCCGGCGTTTTGACTGGAGGCAGCGTCGCCGCGCGCTCGATGCGGACTTCGATATCCCGCACGGCCGTGAAGTACTCATCGAGCTTTCGTGCGTCTGCCGCGCCAAGCTTTCCGGTCAGGTCTTTCGAATCCTCACGCACAAAATCGAGAACGCTTTTTCGCTGCTCATCCCGCTTCTTGCGTGACGCATTCGGAGTCGACGAAAACAGCCTTTCAAACACGAGCTTCGGGTTGATCTCTTTCGGCAAAGGCTGAGTGGCCGATCGCCAGGACATCGTCGACGAATAGACGCACGAGTAACCCGAGTCGCAGTTTCCGGCCATCGAGCCGTGCTCGGTCCCGACTTCCAGCGAGGCCAGCCGCGTGTGGTTACCCAGCTGAGACGCCGCGATCTGATCGACCGAGATGCCGTTGCGAATGTCTGTGCCGTCTGTCTTTTTCGGGTGAGCCCCGGTCAGAAACGCCGCCAGTGCTCTCGCGTGGTCGCCACCCCCGTCTCCGTGAGCTCGAGCGCCGTCGGCAGCGAGCCCGCTGATCACAAGGAGCTTTTCTTTGAGTGCGGCCAGCGGCTCCATAATCGGCTTCAGCTTGAAGTCAGTCCCGACTTCTTCCGGAGTCCAGTCCACCATGTTCTTGCCGTTGGGCACGTACAGGAGGGCCATCCGGTTTGGAGCAGCCTCGCTTTTCTTCGTGTCGTCGGCCCACCCAAGTTGCGGCCCCATCGCTTCCAGCCAGGGCAGGGCGAGGGTCACGCCAGCGCCGCGAAGCATCGTTCGTCGAGTCAGGTGGAGAGTTCGCATTGGGAGCCCCGTTCATTTTCCTGTGGCCGATTGAGTCGGCCTTGAGTGTGCAGTCCGAAAATTCGTTGGGTTATTCAGTCAGGCCGCGTCGATTCAGAAACGGTTCGCTTTTTACAATCTCGACGATCAGCGCCGACAACCTGTCATCCTTTTCCTCAACTCGCTTCACGATCCGCTTCAGCGTGGGTCGGTCATAATACTCGAGGCCTCGGCCGAGAGCGTAGATCAGCATTTTTTCGGCGAGACATTTCGCGAAGTCGTCCTTTCGTTCCAGCAGGATCTGCTTCAGCCCTGCCGGTCCCGAGAACTGCTTTCCTCCCGGCAGCTCGCCTGACGCGTCGATGTCGTGCTCGCCGTCTTTGGATCGCCAGGCACCGATCGCGTCGTAATTCTCAAACGAAAAGCCGAGCGGGTCCATCGTCGCGTGACAGGCCGCGCAGCTCGGATTCGCCCGGTGCTGCACCATCTGCTCGCGCAGGGTCCCGGTCAATTCGCGGCCGTCGCCGTTCAGTTCCGGCACGTTTGGCGGCGGAGGCGGAGGTGGCGCACCGAGCAACTGCTCCAGTACCCACTTGCCTCGTTTGACCGGTGAAGTGCGGGTTGGATTCGACGTGACGGTCAGAATGCTCGCTTGAGTCAGCAGTCCGCCTCGCAGGTCGTGCGGAATCGAAACTCGGACAAACTCGTCGCCTTTGATTGGCGAGCCTTTTGGTTGGTCCTCCTTTTGTCCCATCCAGTTGCCGTTGGTATCGGCGATGCCGTAGTGCCGGGCGAGAGTGGCGTTGAGGAACGTGTAATCCGCATCGAGTAACTCGACGAGGCTGCGGTCTTCGCGCAGGACGGACGCGAAGAACAGCTCCGTTTCTTTGAACATTGCAGCCCGCAGCGGTTCCGAGAACGAAGGAAACAGCTTCGGGTCCGGACTGAATTGTTCCAGTCGGCCGATCTGCAGCCACTGCCGCGCAAAGTTGCTGACGAACTCCGAGGATCGTTCGTCGGCGAGCATTCGCTGCACGACCTCTTCAAGCTTTGCTGTCAGCTGTTTTTTCTCTGCCAGGTCGAGCAGCTCGTCATCCGGCATCGAGCTCCACAGAAAGTACGACAACCGTGAGGCGATGTGGAATTCGTCGAGTGGCCGCCGTTCGGAGCTCGTTGGGCGATCGTCGGGTTCGGTTCGAAACAGAAACTTCGGTGAGCTCAGGACGACGAGAATTGCCTTCTGCATTGCGGCTTCCCACTTGTCCCCGCCAGCCATCGCGGACTCGACGAACCCACTGAGCCGCTCGACTTCCTGCGGAGTCGGCATTCGCCGGTAAGCGCGGCGGAGCAGCCGGGTGACCACCTCGAGTCGCTGTTCAGCTTCCGGCTTGTCAGGTGAACTCGCGAGGATTTTCAGCTGCGAGGCTGGTCGGGTCTCCAGCGGCCCTTCACTCCAGAGATGTTCGATGTGGAGAATCGCCGGCTTCTCGCCTTCCGGCGGTTTCACGAGAGCGACTCCCGCATTGTTGATGTCTCCGTTGCGACTGATGAGAAACTCGATCGTCTGCCGCTCATCAGCTTTCCGGGCGGTGATTTCAAACGTCTTCAGAATCTTTGAGCTCTTAAGGCGGTCTGCTCCCATCAATTGTGCGAGTTCTTCCTCCGTCGAAACGTCTGTCAGGTTTCCGCCCTGAATGAAGAGGGCGACTTTGACGGGAGACTTGCTTTCCGTCTCCGCATAAAGCGTGGCTCGAAAATAAAGCTCGGCATCGGCGGTGAATTTCAGGTAGCCACCCGGCCCGGTGAATGGTCCGGCGAGTTTCGGATCTTCCTCCGACGGATCCATTTTTCGAAACCGGTCTTCCGTCGTGCTGCCACCGGGTTGCAGGTATTTCCCGGCGAGGTACCGCACCGACGGTTTCGGCGGATCCACCACAATGACGCGACTGGCGATCGTCTCGGCCGCGTCGAGGTAGCGTTCCATCAGAAGCGGCGAGAGAGTCAGCACGTCTCCGATATTGTCGAAGCCGTGCCCGACGTCGTCGGCGGGGAAGTTCTCGGTCGGGTTGAAGTCGACGCCGAGCAGATCGCGGACCGTGTTGGCATACTCACGGCGGTTAAGGCGACGCATCGTGACTCGCCCCGGATCAGGCGGTGCGGTGCGGTCATACTCGTCGAAGATGGCTCGCACGAGCTTCACAAATTCCGCCCGCTCGGCCGGAGCAGGCTGCGTCGCATCGACAGGAGGCATGACACCCGTCTCGACCATTCGCAGGATGGCATCCCACTTGTCGCGTTTGGGAATGAGCGACGCGTTCTTCTGAAAAACGGTCAGCGACAGACCGGCTTCCGGATCCTCGGCTCCGTGGCAGTCCAGGCAGTGCTTCTTGAGGAAAGCAACACCGGAGTTCTCGAACTGCGGCGGATCAGCGGCAGCGCCGGCCTGCGCAACAACAGCCAGAAGGAGAAGTGAGAGGAGAGTTTTCATGGGCGGGAATTGCGAGGGAGAGGCGACGGTGGGGCATCTACGATAACCGGATTTCAGCCGCTGCGGCAATCGGATTCACTCGATCGCCCCGCCAGAGCCACGCTCCAGCGGTGAAGAGTCGGCGACTTCTCCCGTGCCTGGATGAACCCACTCGGTCGTCCCGTCTGACCAGTTTTCTTTTTTCCAGACGGGGACTGTGACTTTCAGCGTGTCGATCAGAAACCGTCCGGCCTCAAAGGCGACGTCGCGGTGCGGGCTGCTCACGGCAACCGCCACGCTGACCTCACCGAGTTCGAGATGCCCGAGCCGATGACTGATTCTCACGTTGACGACGGGCCATCGCTCGCGTGCTTCCGCTTCGAGCTCTTCCATTTTCGCGATCGCCATCGCAGGGAAGGCGTCGTAGTCGAGGGCCAGAGTCTGCCGATCGGCCGTCATTTCTCGAACCGTTCCGAGAAACAGAACCACCGCACCGGCCTGGCTGGACCGTACGTCTTCGGTGAGTCTGTGATAGTCGATGACCTCGTGCGTCAGTTCGATCATCTTGAAGCAGCCTTCCTCAATGAAGAAAACGCCCGGCTTCGAGTGAAGCCGGGCGTCGGAATCGTCAATTCAAGAATGGATGTCAGATCGTTTTCGTGATGCCCGGAATCGGTATGGCGTACTCGCCGTTTTCATTCGGAAGGTTCTTGGGCATCGCATCCCAGGCAAAGTTTTCAGGCATGAGATCAACTTCCGATTCGAGTGCCGCTTTGCGGGTCACAACCTGTCCGGTGTAAGCAGCCATGCGTCCCATGATGGCTGTCAGAGTGCTCATCGCTCCGTACTCGCCTTCGTTGTACGGCTGGTTTTTGCGGATCGCGTTGAACAGGTCATCGTGCTCGGTCTGGTACGGGTCGTTCCGCTTGGCTCGACGACCACCGTAGGACCAGGCATTCTCGCCGGTCAGTTCGGCGAGGGTGTTACCGTCGAGACTCGCTCCACCTTTTGTGCCATGAGCGAACTCATTGACGTCGGACTTCGTCCCGCGCTGATGGCGGCACTGGCTGAACATTTTCGAGCCGTTTTCGTACGAGTACTCGACCGCGAAGTGGTCGAAAATCTCGCCGTACTTCTTGTCCTTGCGAACTTCGCGACCGCCCATCCCCATGCACTCGATCGGGAAATCCTGCTGAATCCAGTTGCCGACGTCGAGGTTGTGGATGTGCTGCTCGTTGATGTGGTCACCGCACAGCCAGTTGTAGTAGTACCAGTTCCGCATCTGGTACTCCATTTCTCCACTGCATTCCTCGCGAGTCTTGCGGGGATCCCAGACTCCGCCGCTGTTCCAGTAAACCCGCGTGGCGAGAACGTCGCCGATGGCACCGTCGTGAATCCGCTTGAGGGCTTCCATGTAGTGCCACTGGTGGTGCCGCTGGAGACCAACGCCGACCTTCAGATCTTTTTCCTTTGCGGCTTTGACGGCCGCGAGAACTTTGCGGATTCCGGGTGCGTCGACGGCAACCGGTTTTTCCATGAAGACGTTCTTGCCGGCGGCAACAGCCGCTTCGAAGTGGATCGGTCGGAAGCCGGGAGGAGTCGCCAGAATGACCAGATCAACATCGCTGGCAATCACTTTTTTGTAGGCGTCAAACCCAGTAAATTTGTGATCGTCGTCGACCTGAACCTGGTCGCCGAACTTCGTCTTCAGAAGCGTGTACTTACTCTCAAGGTGATCGGCGAACGCGTCTCCCATTGCGACGAGCTTGACGGGACCGGCCGTTTCATTCGCGTCGCGAGCTGTGCTGAGTGCCTGGCTCGTCGCGCCTGTGCCTCGGCCGCCGCACCCGACGATGCCGATCTTGATTGTCTCATCGCCAGCTGCAAACGCGTTCCGTGACAGGCTGCCAAGCAGGCCTGCTCCGATTGCCGCTGCAGAAGAGGTCTTTAGAAAGTCGCGGCGAGTGTTGGGAGTTGCGTCCGTCATTGAGGTTCTCCTGAGTGAGACTGGTTGCCAGTAGGAAATGAAGTCGAAGTGATCGAGTGGAGCGGTTCAGCCGGCACGGCCCTGCTTGCCGATTTCCGGTTCGGGGCCGAGCTTCAGTTTTTTCTGCTCAGCCTCAGCCGGAACTTTAAGCGGGCGGATGATCCGAAAACCAACGTGCAGAGCGTCCGTGTGGTACCAGATGCTCTTGGGTACCTGCGGGTCCTGATACTTCCACTCGGGATCGGAGGCAAAGCGAGCCGCACTTCGCAACCCGTCCGGGTCGTCGTCCCATGAGCCGCCCTTGACGATTCGCGGGTACATATCCGTTGGAACGTTGAGCGGAGATTCCGCACCCGCTTTGAGCGTCGAAAAGAATTTCGCGTCGTACTTGTCGAGGACCCACTCGGAAACATTTCCGTGCATGTCGTACAGGCCCCAGGGGTTGGGCTTCTTTTTGCCGACCTTCTGGTACTGCTCGTCACTGATGTCGTAGAACCAACCGAATTCCTTGAGCATTTCGGGGTCGTCTCCGAAGGAGTAAGCCGTGGTCGTACCAGCCCGGCAGGCGTATTCCCACTCGGCTTCAGTCGGCAGGCGGTAGTAGTGGCCGGTCTTTTCGCTGAGCCACCGGCAGTACATCTTGGCGGCGTGCTGAGTCATGCAGATCGCCGGGTAGCCATCGTGCCCCATGCCGAACGTCATGTCCGTGTAGGGAGCCGTCGGGCGAGTCACCGCGTCGGCTTTCGGGTCGCGTGGAGTCGACTTGAGTCCCTGCAGCTTGCGTCGCTGAATGTCGAGTCGGTAACTCCAGATGTCGTACTCTTCCCACGTAACCTCGTACTTGCCCATCCAGAATGGCTCGACTTTGACTTTGACTTGAGGTCCCTCATCGGGTTTTCGGTCGGCTTCGTCCTTCGGGCTGCCCATCAGAAATTCGCCGCCAGGAATTGGCAGCATTTCGAACGAGACGTCGCTTTGG
The DNA here is from genome assembly GCA_027623235.1 of Planctomycetota bacterium. Classification (GTDB taxonomy): domain Bacteria; phylum Planctomycetota; class Planctomycetia; order Planctomycetales; family Planctomycetaceae; genus JAQBVJ01. Next base: position 94,322 of record JAQBVJ010000002.1, on the reverse strand, counting down.
TCGATCTGCTGTTTGTACGGCTTCATTTCGGCTGCAGATGTTGCGTCAGCCTCTCCAGCCAGCAATCGTGACGACATCACAACAGCCAGAAGACTCAGCAACACAAGGATCGATCGCAAGGAAGTCATGAGGGATGTACTCTCGATGAGTGAAGCGGTTCGGCGAGTGCGGAGCTGCTGGAGCTGAATAAAACCGATGGGGGCGTTCGAATGAAAAATGCGAGGCTGTCTCAGATCGTTGCTGGAGCTCTCCTTGTCGCGACTCTTACGGTATCGCGGTCGGGAACTGCCGAGGAGCCAAAACCGCTCCAGCGATTCGACTTCGAACGAATTGAAATGGGCGTCGAATTCCGCATCGCAGTATATGCCTGTGATTCCGGCGTCGCAAACAAGGCCGTCAGGGCTGCGTTTGACAGAATTCGCGAGCTGAATTCCAGACTGTCCGACTACGAATCGGAGAGCGAAGTCCGGCAGCTCTGCGAGCAAGCTCCGGACACCTGGCTGCCCGTCAGCGAGGATCTGCATCGAGTGCTCCTGCACGCCAATCAACTCTCGGCGGAAACCGAAGGTGTATTCGACGTCACGGTGGGCCACTACACAAAGCTCTGGCGGCGAGCTCGGCGGCGGAAGGTGCTGCCAGAGGCGGCCGAACTACAGTTCGTCTCGAAACAGACGGGTTACCGGTTTCTGGATGTGGATCCGGCAATGGCTCGCGTTCGACTGAAAAACTCTGGACTGCGTATCGACCTGGGCGGTATCGCAAAAGGGTACGCGGTCGACGAGGCATTGAAGACGCTTCGGGAGAACGGGATCAAGCAAGCGCTCGTCGACGGCAGCGGAGACATTGCCGTCGGTGATCCGCCACCCGGCCGAGCCAGTTGGCGTATCGAAATTGCCGCGCTGCGCGACTCAGCGGACGCCGATCCTGTTTCGATCGAAATTGCAAATTGTGCGGTCGCGACATCCGGAGACGCGTTTCAGGCAGTCCAGATCGCGGGTACAAGCTACTCGCACATCATCGACCCACGGACCGGATGGCCGCTCACGACGACATCGAGTGTGACCGTCGTCGCCCCGAACGGAATGGCCGCGGACAGCCTTGCATCGGCTGTCAGCGTATTGCGTGCAGAAGCGGGATTCCGCCTGGTGGAAACGAAAAAGGGGACGGAGGCCTTCGTGGTGACTCAGCGGTCCGGGCGAGTGGTTACGGCTGAGACGCCGGGATTTCGGAAACTGACGGTCGTTCGAAAATCGGCTCCTGAAAAATGAACGCTGTTATTCCGCTGATCCGTGCACACTGCTGATCCATGCACAAAAAAAACGCCCGCCGATTTCTCGACGGGCGTCTCATTCGTTCAGAAAATGTCAGCGGGGAGAGGCCGGTTTAGTTGAAACCAGATTCTCCTCGGACTTTTCAACACACAATTCCTCACGCACGATATTCATATCGCGAGGGGCGTCGATCCCGAGCCTCACAGTGTTCGGCCCAATCCTCACAATCGTAATCTGAACCTGATCACCGATCAGAATTCGTTCGCCTGGCTTCCTTGACAGTACCAGCATTTTTCCGCCTCCTCATTGGAGATCCCACCGTTGCTTCCATGCTCTTTCCTGAGCGACAAAACCCACCTGCAACGGCGCGTCACAAGAGTCCGAGGCACCACCCAGTCGAACATCCAGTGCATAAGTCGCGCCACACAGGCGAGTCATAGCCGCAGAGAATATCAGGACAGACCCGAATGTCTATTCAATTTCGCGGTTTGTGACGATTTGCCGGCAGCTCGGAAGCTAAATGTGAACGCAAAATGTCGCGTCTAAACACCGCAAGTCCCTGAGTAATGTCGATGAGATCCCAAACCCGCAATTCTTTCTGGATCACTGACTCCTGGCGTGCCTCTGCTCGCCGGAAAATTGTTCCGCAACCGCACTGTCTTGAACCGGCGAGACGCTTGTGTTGAAGTGGGCTCTTCAGTGAAGGATTTGTTTTCGATTTGAGGAACTTCAGCATGCTTCGGATTGGCGTGATCGGCGTCGGGTTCATGGGGATGACGCATATCGAGGGGGCGACGCGCTTTCGAGAAGACGCGGAATCCGGACGGCGAGTCATCGACGGCAGCAAACTCGCTGGCGGAGTCATCACCGCCATCGCGACTCGGAATGAGGCGAAGCGAACCGGTGACTGGACGTCGATTCAAGGCAACTTCGGTCCGCGAGGGGGTCTCAACGATCTGTCATCGATCAAGGCCTACGCCGACTACCACGACCTCCTCGCCGATCCTGATATCGATCTGGTCGACATTTGCCTGCCGACCGACCAGCACGAAAAAGTCGCGCTCGAGTCGATCGCGGCCGGGAAGAACACGCTGGTCGAAAAACCGATCGCCGTGAGCCTGGAAGCGGCTGACCGAATGGTCGCCGCTGCGGAAGAAGCCAGAGTGCACCTGATGGTGGCTCACGTGCTGCCCTTTTTTCCAGAGTTTGCGTATGTCGCGAACGCTGTCCGGACCGAGCAGTTCGGCAGACTGCGGGCGGCTCATTTTCGGCGTGTTATCTGCGAACCGGACTGGTCTTCGGACATGGCGAACTTCCGCAACCTCGGCGGCTGGGGCATCGATCTCCACATTCACGACAACCATTTCATCAGTGCTCTCTGTGGAGTTCCCAAAGCGGTCTTCTCCCAGGGAACCCTCGTCGAAGGATTTGTCAATCACGTCCACTCGAACTACGTGTACGGCGACGGCGACCTCGCGGTGAGCTGCGTGAGCGGTGGCATCGCTGCCGGCGGACTCGACTTCGCGCACGGCTTTGAACTGTACCTCGACGACGCGACGATCGTTTACAACGCCGGCACCTATGACAAAGAGTGGATCGCCGATCGGTCGCTGACCCTGATCCGCAGCGACGGCGAGAAGGTGACCAATCCGGAACTGCCAGGCGGTGACGAGTGGTGTTCTGCATTCACGGCCGAACTTCAGGCGGCGGTCGACGGTCTCAACTCAGGCGAGATCAATCCGATGCTGTCCGGAACTCTTGCGCGTGACGCTCTGAAATTGTGCTATGCCGAGGCGAAGAGCATTTCGACCGGCCAGATTGTGGAAGTCTGATTGCTGCCGAGAGACCGCGGGTGGGGAAAATTGGAATTCGCCCGACCGAATTCGCCAGTTGTCAAAATGAAAAGTCATGGTCGAAAATCTGCCGCTGAAGACACGCGAGTTCAAAGGACTGACGATCGAGGGGTACTCTCGGGCGGCTGTGCAGAGCTACTGGCGGATCCCGGAACTGAAACTCGGATTCGACCTGGGCGGCAGCCCGTGGTCGTTCACCGGCACGCCGACGTTCTTTATCTCTCACGGCCACCTCGACCACATGGCCGCTCTACCGGCCTTCGTCGCCCGGCGGCGGATGATGAAGATGGAGCCGCCGACGGTTTACGTTCCGGCCGAGATCGTTGGCCCAACGCGAACTCTGCTGGAGGCCTGGCAGCGGCTCGACCGGGGTCGAATGAATGTTGAGCTGATCGGCGTGAATCCGGGCGACGAATTCGAACTCTCGCGCGAGCACGTTGTGACGGTTTTCAAAACGACTCACACCGTGCCGTCAGTCGGCTACGTCGTCTGGGACCGTCGCAACAAGCTCAAAGCGGAGCTGCAGGGACTCCCTCAGAACGAAATCCGCGACCGCAAACTGGCGGGCGAGAATGTCACGGAAGAAGTCCGATTTCCGCTGGTCTGCTACACCGGCGACACGTCTCCCAAAGGCCTCGACGATTGCGAGGCCGCATTCAAGGCACGGATTCTGATCACGGAGCTGACCTTCTACCGGCCGGAGCACCGGCGGGAAAAGATCCACAAATTCGGTCACATGCATCTCGACGATTTCATCGAGCGCGCGGACAAGTTCCAGAATGAGCTGATCATCGCGGGCCACTTCAGCACGAGGTACCATGAAAACGAGCTCGCAAGGGCCGTCCAGAAACGCGTGCCCGAGCAACTTCGAGACCGGCTCGAAATCTGGGTGTGAGGACTCGCCGTATTGTCGCCTTTCGCTCCGAGGCTGTGAATTTATCGTGGCGTAAGCTTCCAGCTTGCGATCTTCAGGCCCGGCAAGCTGGAAGCTTATCCCACTTTCGCTCTGCGAAAGGAACGCTACTTTCGCGGAGCGAAAGGTGACTATCAGCAGAACACTTTTGAATTGGCTTCACTCCAGATGTCAGTTGCAGCCGGCATCCGATTTGAGGAGAGTCATCAACTCACTCGTTCCTGATTCTTAATCCGATCAGCTCATGGCCGGCACCACACAATCCCGCACCGCTGAGTGCATCGAGGCTCTGCGCACCCTCGTTGGCGATCGGCTTTCTCAGGCCGAGGACATTCTCGCCGAGCACGCAAAGGACTCGGCCCATCACCAGCCGCAGCCTCCCGACGCGGTCGTGTTCCCGGAGACCGTCGAGGAAACCGCCGCGTGCGTTCGCGTCTGCGCCGAGCATCGTGTGCCGATCATTCCGTTTGGAACGGGCACAGCGGTCGAGGGTGGAGTCGTTGCGATTCACGGTGGCGTGACGATCGACGTTCGGCGAATGAACAAGGTGCTGCGGGTCAGCGTGCCGGACATGGACGCAACTGTGCAGGCCGGAGTGACTCGGCTTCAATTGAACGCTGTGCTGGCAGAGCAGGGGACCGGGCTGCACTTTCCGATCGATCCTGGTGCGGATGCCTCGCTGGCCGGAATGGCGGCGACACGAGCGTCCGGCACGACCGCGGTCCGCTACGGCACAATGCGGGAGAGGGTGCTCGGCCTGCAGGTCGTTCTCGCCGACGGCAGGATCATTCACACGGGAGGCCGATCGCGGAAGAGCTCGGCCGGTTACGATCTGACGCATCTGTTTGTCGGCTCTGAGGGCACGCTCGGCATTATCACGCAGGTGACGTTGAAGCTCGCTCCGAACCCCGAGGCGATTTCTGCCGCGGTGTGCTCGTTCGAGACGATTGAAGCCGCGGTCTCGTCGGTCATCGACGTCATGTCGACGGGCATCCCGATCGCCCGGATTGAGCTGCTCGACGAAATTCAGATGGACGCCGTCAACCGCTACTCGAGCCTCGACTACGAAGTCGCCCCGACACTGTTCTTTGAGTTTCACGGCAGCCGGACCTCGGTCGAGGAACAGTCCGCGCGGACCCGCGACATCCTGAATTCGCACGGAGTCCGCAACTTTCGAGCAGCGACCGGCGAGGGCGACCGCGACCGGCTATGGCAGGCCCGACACGATGGCTACTACTCCGTTATTGGCCTTCGCGAAGGTTCGGTCGGGTACGTGACCGACGTCTGCGTCCCGGTCGGAAACCTGGCCGAGTGTATTCGCCGCGCGAAAGAGGATCTGAAATCGTGCTCGCTGCCGGCGCCGCTGTTCGGTCACGTCGGCGACGGAAACTTTCATGTCGTGTTTCCGATCATGCCTGGCGACGCAGCGGAGTTAGCTGAGGCGAAACGATATGGCGAGATCCTCGTCCAGCACGCCCTCGACCTGGACGGAACCTGCACCGGCGAGCACGGCATCGGCATCGGAAAACTCGACGCGTTGAGGCGGGAACACGGCGAGGGCGTCGACGTGATGCGCGCGATCAAAGCGAGCCTCGATCCGCACAACATCATGAACCCCGGCAAACTGTTTCCAAAGTAGGGCCAGTTCCTACCGGCCAAAGACCTGGCCGTCAGGGAGATGCCTCCGTAGGTCAGGCTCTGCCTGACGGTGTTTCCCGACGCTCCGGCAATCCCCAATCCAAATTCACTTCGCAACTTCGTCAGGCAGAGCCTGACCTGCTACGGTGATGGAAGTGGGCTTGCCCGTGACGCTGTGAGGCACCCAGGATGCGGCCTGCCGCCGCCGTCACACTCGCTCAAGGATTGAGAAATGGCAAAACACATTCTCGCGCTCGACCAGGGGACGACGTCCAGCCGGGCGATTGTTTTTTCGCAGGAGGGGCTCGCGGTTGCGTCGGCTCAGCAGGAGTTTCCTCAGCTGTTTCCGTCGTCCGGGCATGTCGAGCACGATCCGGAGGCGATCTGGGAGAGCCAGCTGGCGACTGCAAGGGAAGCGCTCGCGAAGGCCGGGCTTTCGGCGGGAGACATTTCCGGAATCGGCATTACGAATCAGCGCGAGACGACTGTCGTCTGGGAAAAAGATTCCGGGAAGCCGGTGGCGAATGCGATCGTCTGGCAAAGCCGCATTACGGCTCCGTTCTGCGAGCAGCTCAAGGCCGACGGCCATGAAGAAACTTTTCGGAAGAAGACCGGCCTGGTGCTCGATGCGTATTTTTCCGGGACCAAGATTCGGCACATTCTTGACTCGGTCAACGGCCTGCGCGAACGGGCGGAGCGGGGCGAGATTCTGTTCGGCACGGTCGACTCGTTTCTGACCTGGCGGCTCACGGGCGGCAAGGTCCACGTGACCGACTACAGCAACGCCAGCCGGACGCTCCTGTTCAACATTCACACACTGCAGTGGGATGACGAGCTGCTCGGCATCCTGGGCATCCCCCGCGCGATGTTGCCTGAAGCTCGCCCCTCGTCCGAAATTTACGGCCAGACTGACCCGTCTCTGTTTGGTGAGGCGATTCCCATTGCCGGCATCGCGGGCGACCAGCAGGCGGCGACGTTTGGTCAGGCTTGCTTCGAGCCCGGCCAGGCGAAGAACACCTATGGCACCGGATGTTTTTTATTGATGAACACCGGCGAGACGCCTGTCGAATCGAAAAACGGGCTGCTGACGACAATCGGCTGGGGGCTCGACGGCAAAGTGACGTACTGCCTGGAAGGTTCCGTGTTCGTCGCGGGAGCCGTCGTGCAGTGGCTGCGCGACGGGCTCGGTTTCTTTGACGATGCCGCTCAGATCGAAGCACTCGCGGGCGAGGTCGAATCGACGGACGGGGTGTATCTCGTGCCGGCCTTTGTCGGGCTCGGTGCTCCGTACTGGAAGCCGGACGCGCGCGGCACGATTGTTGGACTCTCGCGAGGCACGACGCGCGCTCACATCGCGCGGGCGGCCCTTGAGGCGATCGCGTATCAGACTCGCGACGTGCTGGAGGCGATGCAGCAGGATTCAGGGCAGAAACTGGCGGCTCTTCGTGTCGACGGCGGAGCGTGCGCCAACGGGCTGCTCATGCAGTTCCAGGCGGACCAGTTGAACACGAAGGTCGCTCGCCCCGTCGTCCAGGAAACGACGGCTCTGGGAGCGGCCTATCTCGCGGGCCTCGCCACAGGAGTCTGGAATTCGACGGCCGACGTGACCGCCAACTGGCAGTTGGATGCCGAATTCTCACCGGCAGCGGACCCCAGGGAATCCGATCGCTGTTATGCAGACTGGAAACGGGCCGTCGAACGATCGTTCGGGTGGATCAGATAGTCCCGCCGAACGGCACCCTCAGCTCAAAGGAGCTATCAATGCAGCTTGAAACATTCCTGAATGACAACTTGTACGATGCCGTCTGGGCTGATGAGCAGCAGCGGCGTCAGTCAGAACCGACCGGGCCTTCATCCAGCGGTCTGTCAGACATCGATCGGCTTGAAAGACAGGTGGAGAAACTCCGTCTGGTCTGCCGGGCGTTGTCCGAGATTCTGGTCTCGATCCGAAAATCTGAGTGCATGCGGGCAACCCACTGAAATCGCACGAACCGCATCACTCATTGGCGAGTTCGTTCAGGCCGACCCGCTCGCAGACTGTGAGCAGGGCACAGTTGGCACACTGCGGGCGACGAGCGATGCAGACCTGGCGGCCGTGGTGGATGACTCGGTGCGAGTACATGATCCACTCTTTCTTTGGCAGGATCTCGTTGAGTTCCCGCTCGATGATGTCCGCGTTTTTCGTGTCGACCAGACCGAGCAGATTCGAAATCCGCTTCACGTGTGTATCGACCACGACCCCCGTCGGCAGGCCGTACCAGGTTCCCAGGACAACGTTGGCTGTTTTGCGGCCGACTCCGGGGAGTGTCGTCATTTCTTCGAGCGTCTTCGGAAGCTCGCCGTCGAAGTCCTCGATCAGTTTCTTCGCGAAGCCGCGAATGTTCTCGGCCTTGTTCCGGAAGAAGCCAAGCGGACGGACGATCTTCTCGACGTCCGCCTGGCGCGATTTGGCAAGAGCTTCCGCCGTCGGGTACTTCGCAAAGAGGGCAGGCGTTGTCGCGTTGACCCTTTCGTCCGTGCACTGAGCCGAAAGAATCGTCGCCACGGTCAGCTGATATGCCGATTCGTGGGCGAGGGCGCACACGGCGTCCGGATATCCTCGCGCGAGAATTCTGACGATTTTGCGGGCTCGTTTACGTTTGTCAGCAAGTTCCGGCTCGATGGAATCAGTCATGACGGCTATGCGAATCCCGACTGTTTGTGATGGTAATTCTGAATTCAACGCTCATAGACTCTTCACCCCCGCTGTGGCATTCGTCTCAGCGTGTCAATCTGGAAACGGAGCGGTCATGGATGAGCTGCCGGAAAAGTATCTGGAAGGGATCCGGCTTTTCAATGAGCAGGAGTTTTTCGAGTGCCACGACGTACTGGAGGAACTGTGGTCGGAGACGCTCGGTGAGCCTCATCTTTTCCTGCAGGGACTGATCCAGGCCTCCGTCGGGATGTTCCATTTCTGGAACGGAAACCTGGGTGGGGCGAGGAAGATGTACGTTGCGGCTCGCCAGAAACTGGACAAGTATCCGTCGCCTTTCTGGGAGATGGACCTGCTGCAGTTTCTGCTCGATCTGGAACACTGCTTTCAAGAAATTCTGGAAGCGGGTGAGGTGTATCCCGACGGAGTGGAACTTCAGGACGAACGGATTCCAGTGATTCGATTCGTGGACCCGGACGGTTACGCGACACCATAGACCACTGACCATGGGCAGCCGATTTGGACAGAACGGCCTCACGACGACTCAGAAACGCGAATCGAGACGCACCGCCATGAACTCCTGGGACTTCTCCGATTCGGGCAATTCACCTGCCGACTCAGCTTTTTCGGGTCCGCACTTTTCCGGAACTGTGCCGCTCTTCCCGCTTCCCAACGCGACGCTCTTTCCGAACGTCATGCTGCCGCTCCATATTTTTGAGCCGCGGTATCGCTGCATGGTTGAGGACATCCTCAAAGCAAACCGCGTTCTGGCGATCGCCCTGTTGAAAGACGGATGGGAGCCTCAATATGAAACCAAAGACTGTTCGATTCACCCGACTGTTTGTCTGGCACGAGTCGTTGCCGAAGAACGTCTGGAAGATGGCCGTTTTCATCTGCTGACACAGGGCCTGTGCCGGGCCAGGTTGACCGGTGAACCGATGACCGATCTGCCGTACCGTCTTGGTCATGTCGAAGTCATCGAAGACGAATATCCGCTGCCGCCCGTGATCGACCGAATCCGGCGCCAGCAGGAACTTGTCAGTGCGTTCCGCCAGATCTTCCCGAAGCTCGACATGGATGCGGAGTTGCTGTCCACGATGGAAGAGGGAGTGCCGCTTGGCGAGTTGTGCGACGTCATCGCCCACGCGATGAGGCTCAACGCGTTCCACGCTCACCGTCTGCTTGAGCAGTCTGACGTCGACCAGCGAAGCGACCTCGTCCTGCAGTTGCTGCGACTGCAGTGTCGCAAGCCGATCCTGCCGACCGGCCAGAGGACATTCCCGCCAGGGTTCAGCCTGAATTAACCAGCGGAAGTCTTGCCGTTGGTGTTCTGCGGCCCCACATTGCAACCTGGCATAGTTTTCCGGGAATCTGCAAATCGCTGAAATAGGCGGCCTGCGGTGCGCATTGATCTCCCCGACCGCTTGATTCTCAGCACGGAAACCGGTTTCGGCGGTGACAGAATCTTCGAGCAGCCCGGAACGAGCGACTGGCTCTGGGGGCGACGACACACCTGTTCACGTGAGGGCCGTCGAGGCTCTTTATCGGGAGCACGGGGCGGATTTGGAAGCGTTCCTTATTGGAGTGCTTCGAGATCGGCACCAGGCCTCTGAGGTCGTTCAGGTTGTGTTTCGAAAGGCTCTGGAGTTTCTGGCGGAGCTTGAAGCCGGCGAGGTGAAAGCGGAAGAAATTACGGCAGGAATTACGGCGGAAGAGCTGCTCTTGAAGTGGCAAAGCCCTCGCGGCTGGCTGTTTCGAGTTGGCTGGAATGAGGCGATGCTGGTGCGGCGGGTTCGAGCCCGACATCAGGAACTCCTCAGGAAAGCCGTCTGGAATCGTGATCTGGATCGACCGGATCAGGTTTCTCCAGAGTCAGCTCTGGTTCAGAACGAAACGGTTGAAGCGGTTCGGAAAGCGATCGGCGACTTGCCGGAAGATCAGCGAAACGTCGTTCGCAGCAGAATCTACGAAGACAAGACTTTTGCGGTGATTGCGGAAGAGCTCGGCGTGCCACTCGGAACTGTCCTCACACGGATGCGACTGGCGATGCAGAAGCTGCAGCGAGTTCTTTCTCGACACCGTGACTCGGAATAAACAGCGACACGCGGTTCAGCGACGCACGGTTCACGAAGCGATTTCCAATGAGCGACGAATTGAAAAACACGCAGTCCGACGAGCTGAGCTGGCTGGCTCTGCGCTACGTCGGGGGCGAAATGACGAGTGACGAGGCCGCTGCATTTGAAGAGCGACTGAGCACAAATCAAGCGGCCTGCGAAGCCGTTTCGATCGCGGTTCAGACCGTTTGTTCCGCGAGGGCGGTATTCGAGTCTGAGTCCGTCGAGAGTGCTCCGGCCCGGAGCAGACACACGAAATCTGTGCCTGTGACAGTCGTTGCGACTCGTGGCCCGGCAAAGTCCGCTCGCTGGATCAGTTTTGCAGTCAGTGTCCTGGCGATGGTCCTCGTGCTGTCGGTCGCGAGTTTTCACGAGCTGAATCAAACTCGGCTTTCCAGTGATGCCGCACGGAATCGCGAACTCGCAGTTCTGTGGACAGAGGCGGGACGAGCTCCACATCTGGAAGAAATTCAGTTGCCGCCAATCCTCGAGAATGATGACTCCCCCAGCGTGCCGGGTGAAGATCGCCTGGCACCTGTGGATCTCGTCGCCGGCGTGCCGGAATGGATGCTGGTCGCTCTGGAGAACCAGCGTGGTGAGGTCGGTAACGATGACGAAACTCTGGAGAACTGACGTGCGTTTGATTCTGCTGACATTAATGTTTGCACTTCTGGCGGGCACCGCAGCGGCGGATCCCCCAGCAGAGCCGACGCGCGTCACCAAACCAGCTCCAGAGTCCGTGGCTGCTGAGAAATCGGAAGTAGAACGGACTGCTCAGCGAGCCAGTGCCGCGAAGACCATCGGCGCGAAGAAACGGGCAGAACTTTCGAGCGTGCCGGTGACTCCCGAACGTGAAGAGCGTGCCCTCAACTTTGCCCGGATGCACCATCGCGAACTGGCGGACCTGCTGAGCGGACTCAAGGGCGCTGATCAGAAGCACTACGAAAATGCCGTGCGGGAAGTTGCTCGCGACGCGGACCGGATCGGCCGGAACGAACAGCGGGACCCGGAGCGGCATGAGGCCCTGGTGCAGATCTGGAAATTCGACTCGAGGATTCGTCTCGAGGCCGCTCGGTTCTCGATGGACCCCTCGGAAGAGACAGAGAAAAAGCTGCGACACCTGATGATCTCTCGCCAGAAAGCCAGGCTGGCCTGCCTGAAACTGGACCGGGACCGGGCAAAGACCCGGCACCAGCGGCTGGACGAACAGATCGACATGCTCGCCGCGAATCCGGAGGAACGAATCAATGCCGAAATCGACCGATTGCGGAAGACGCTTGCCGCGAAAGGCCGAGCTCGGACACAGTCGGCGTCCCCCCGCTCGAAGAATCCGGCCCCCAGTAAGCCCACTGTAAAGAAGCCCACTGTAAAGAACGCGTCTGATATTCGAGCACAACCCCCGCGGAAAGAGTCTCCCATTGGTGGAACTCGTTCCAAAGACGCACCTTAAAAGAAGTTATCAAAGCACCTTCCAACCCGATTGCTGATCCCCGCAGGAGCGGACGGTCATCAATCGCCTTCCTTTCGAGCTGTCAATTCTGCTTCGCGGTTTTGGCCTCGTGGTCCTCCATGAAATGTTTTCAGGAAGAGGTTGTTTTATGTCGAATCGAATCGGTTTAACGCTGCTGATTATCGGGCTCAGCCAGGTCTCAATTTCGGCCGCTGCTGATCCCGAACTCAAACCGGTCACCGAGCGGTTCGCAACCGGCGACACCGACGAAATTCCGAACTTCCGTCGCCACCTGGTGCCGCTGCTTGGCAAAGTTGGCTGCAACAGCCGGGCTTGTCATGGGTCGTTCCAGGGGCAGGGCGATTTCCGCCTCTCTCTGTTCGGGTATGACTTCAAGATGGACCACGAAGGTCTGGTCGATCGAGTCGACACGGACGACGCGGCCGGCAGTTACGCGATCCAGAAGGCGATCCTCGAAGAGCCTCACCGCGGCGGAAAACGATTCGAAAAAAGTTGCTGGGAGTACAACCTCTTTGTGAAATGGATTGCCGGCGGAGCGAAGTCGATCGACCTTGAAACGACACCTCGCTTCGAGCGACTGGAAATCACGCCGAGCGAAATTCGCTTCACGAAGGACGACGAGAAAATTCAACTGAAAGTCGTCAGTGTCTGGTCCGACGGCAGCCGGGAAGATGTCACCTGCCTGAGCCGTTTTCAGACCAACGACGAAGTCATCGCCGACGTTTCAAAGACCGGCGAAGTCTCCAGCCACCAGTCGGGTGATACCCACGTCGTCGTGTTTTATGACAACGGCGTGCTGCCCGTTCCCGTCATTCGACCTGTCAGCGACAAAGCCGGCACGAACTATCCGCTCGTGAAGACGAGCACGAAGGTCGATGAACTCGTCCTTGTCAAGTTGTCCAAGCTGGGCGTCATGCCGTCGGACGTAGCAGGCGATACAGAATTTCTGCGTCGAGTTTCGCTCGACATGGTTGGCACGCTGCCAACCCCGCAGGAAATCGAAGCGTTCGTCGCCGATTCGAGCGACGACAAGCGAGCCCGCAAGATTGACGAACTGCTGGAGCGTCCGGCCTACGCCGCGTGGTGGGCAACCCGATTCGCGGACTGGACAGGAAACAGCGACGATCAGCTCAACAATGTCACACCGGTTCGGTCCATGGCTGCTCGTGACTGGTACGAGTGGCTTCGAGTCCGGCTCGAACGAAACGAACCTTACGACAAAATCGCCGAAGGCTTCGTCCTCGCAAACAGCCGTGAGAAGGGCGAGAGTTATCGCGAGTTCTGTGAAAAGATGGCACCGCTTTATGCCAGCAAAGAGAATGCGAATGGCACCTACGCTGATCGTTCGACAATGCCGCACTACTGGGCTCGAAACAACTTTCGGACACCGGAAGATCGTGCGATTGGATTTGCCTACAACTTTCTGGGCATTCGCATTCAGTGTGCTCAGTGCCACAAACACCCGTTCGACCAGTGGACGATGGACGATTTCCATCAGTTCAAAAACTTCTTCGTCAACACCCGGTTTCGAGGGAGTCCTGAGTCCCGCGAAGGAGCGAAAGAAATCCTGAAGGAGCTCGGAGTCGATGACTCATTGCGAGGCAACGACCTGCGTCGTCAACTGCAATCGCAGATTGCCGAAGGAAAGGTCACGCCCTTTGAGGAAGTCTGGACGAACGTGCCACAGCCACCGCGAAATGACGGTAAAGGGCGACCTGTCCGGCAGCGTAACGGGGCAGGAGCAGGGGCCCGGGAAGCCAAACTGCTGGGTGAAGCGGAAGCAACCGACCTGAGCAAGTTTGAAGATCCTCGGCAGCCGCTGATGGACTGGTTGCGTGAAGACAAAAAGCAGCTCTTTGCCAAATCAGTCGTCAATCGAATCTGGTCGTGCTACTTCAACGTAGGCATTGTCGAGCCGCCTGATGATCTTTCGCTGGCCAATCCGCCGAGCAATTCGGATCTGCTCGACTACCTGACAACCGGCTTCGTGGCGAGCGGTTACGACCTGAAGTGGGTCCACCGCGAGATTACGAGCAGCGATACTTACCAGCGGACCTGGGCAACAAACGAAACGAACCTGCTGGATGACCGCAATTTCAGCCACTCGATCCCTCGTCGGATGCCTGCCGAGGTTGCGATGGATGCCCTCGTCGCGGCAACGTCATCGGACGACGCATTCGCAGAACTGCACACCGACGTCCTGGACCGAAACATTGCTCAGATCTCGGCTGGTTCCCGCTACAACGAGAATCCGCAGAACTACGCTCTGTCCGTCTTCGGCCGATCGATTCGCGAGTCGAATTGCGACTGCGACCGTTCGCAGGAACCAAGCCTGCTGCAGACCGTCTTCCTGCAGAATGACTCGTACATTTACGATCTGATCGATCGTGGCAAGGGTGGCTGGATCAACCAGGTCTCATCGGATCTCGGGCTGAAGCAGTCGCGCGTCTCCAGTCCAGGTCGAGGCGCCGGCGGGAACACGACCGCTCGCCAGATTGCCAGTCTCAACGCCCAGATCAAGCGGGCGAAGGCCGATTTGAAAAAGGCCGAGAAAGACAAGGACGAAAAAGCCGCCGCCCAGCTGAAACGCCGGATTGAGTTTGGCAGCAAGCGGCTGGATGCCCTGAAAGGGAGCGGCTCAAAAGACGACGAAGGAAGCGGTCTCGCCCAGAAAGCCGAACCGGAAAAAATCGAGAAGGCCATCCGGTCGACTTATCTGCGAACGCTCAGTCGCCAGCCGAAGGTCGACGAACTGGAAAAGGCGGTTGCCTACGTCAACGCCTCTGAAGACCAACTGAACGGAGTTCGCGACGTCTTGTGGGCTCTCATCAATACGAAAGAGTTCATCGTCAATCACTAACGGTCAGGACGGGCATTCGCGTCCGTCTTCGCTGCAGTCAAAGAGACGGGCAACAGTGCCCATCCTGCCGAAACAAAACCAACCACATTCGCCAAAAGGCAATTTTGAAAGGACTGACAATGGCTATTCACAGAAACTGCGAAGGTGCGACGCGACGTGACTTTCTCAAAGTGGGAGCGATCGGCGCGACTGGCCTCACCATGTCGAACTACCTGCGGATGACGGAAGCCGGCGAGGTCAAAGAAGGAAAAGCCAAAGCCGCGATCTTCATCAATCTGCAGGGTGGACCATCTCACATGGACACCTTCGATTTGAAGCCGGACGCCCCGGACACGCACCGTGGTGAGTTCAACCCGATCGACACGAATGTGCCTGGCATTCGAATTTCCGAGCACCTGCCGAAGCTCGCCAAATGCCAGAACCTGTTCACGATTCTTCGCGGCGTGAGCCACACACTGGGAGCTCACCAGCTGGGCACCGAGTACGTCAACACGGGCAGCCGTCCGCTGCCGTCGCTGGAATACCCGGGATACGGAGCTGTCATCAGCAAGTCCATGACCGCCCCGCAGGACATCCCGCCGTTCGTCGCCGTTCCCCGTAGTGCTCAGAAGCCTGGCTTTCTGGGTGTTCGCTATGCCGCTCTGAACACAGGCTCGACACCAGCCTTCGGACAGCCTTACAGCGTTCGCGGGATCAAGCTGGACAACGGCATCACGATTCAGGAAGTCGAAAAGCGCCAGAGTCTGCTTCGCGATCTCGACACAACGTTCAAGACTGTCGAGAAAGACAACCAGTTGCTCGACGGCCTGGATCGCTTCTCACAGCAGGCTTACGACATGATCACCTCGAAGGCCTCTCGCGAAGCCTTCGATATCAGCAAAGAGCCGGCTGAGTCCGCCAAACTGTTTGGCGAAGATGGCTTCGATCAGAGCTGTCTGCTGGCAACCCGACTCGTCGCGGCGGGCACGCGGTTTGTCACCATTTCGCTCGGCGGCTGGGACACTCACCGAGACGGCTGGAACGCTCTGAAAGATCGTCGCCTGCCGCCACTCGACAGCGGCCTTGCTGGCCTGTTGCAGTCCCTTGAGCTGAAAGGTCTGCTCGAAACGACAACTGTTTTCGTCACGGGTGAGTTCGGCCGAACGCCGAAGATCAACACCGAACGAGTTGGCCGCGACCACTACCCACGCTGCATGTTCATGCTGATGGCCGGTGGTGGAGTCAAAGGCGGACAGGTACTTGGAGAGTCCAACGACCTGGCGACCCTGCCGAAGGATGAGAAGGGCTACTCTCCGGACGACGTGGCAGCCTCGCTGTACCACACGCTCGGTATCGACCACACGCAGGAATTCCACACGAACACCGGCCGGCCGATCATGCTCGTCCGTGACGGAAACGTGATCAACGAACTGTTTGGCTAAACCCGATCAGCACCCCGGCCGTTTTCGACTGCCGGGGTGTTTTTCTATCGGTTCTGTGTATTGCCGGGCATTTTCACAGAATCAAATGTGACGCTCAGGCGTTCGTGTAAGAACACTGGCGAGCCTGATGACTCGCTTTCAATTTGCAGTATCCAGTTTCCTGAATCCCCTCGAGGAGTTTGAGATGAAAGCGTTCCGTACACTTCTGAGCCTGGCCCTGACCCTGGCAATCGCCGGTGGAGCCATGGCTGAAGACGAAAAGAAACCCGGCGAAAAGAAAGGCGAGGCCAGGAAACCTGCCGCCGCCAGAAAAGGCGACGCAAAGAAGGGCAAAGGCCGCAAGGCTCCTGCAGTTTCTGCACTCGTGTTGCGTGGCATCGAGCTGACCGAAGAACAGCAGAAGGCCGTTGCACCGTTCGACGCCGAGTTCGGCCCGAAGTTCGCCGAACTGCAGAAGGCTCAGCAGAGCATCCTGACTGAAGACCAGCTCAAGACTCAGAAAGAAGCCTTCGCGAAAATTCGTGAAGCCGGCAAGGACGCGACTCCTGAACAGCGAAAAGCAGCAGCTGAACAGCGAAAAGCCGCAGCCAGTTCAGTCAAACTGACCGACGAACAGAAAGCCAGGCAGGCTGAACTTCGAAAAGCTCAGGGCGAACTGCGAACAGCCTACCTCGCCAAAGTCGATTCGATTCTGACAGCCGATCAGAAAACCAAGCTGAAGGACAGCGGCAAGCGTCCTGCCAAGGGCGACAAGAAGCCGGGTGCGAAGAAGCCAGACGCCAGGAAGCCAGTGAAGAAAGACGCTGCTTGAGGCAACAAACTTCAGACGACGATACAGACGGGGAGCCGAAATTTGGCTCCCCGTTTTTTGTTTCAGAATCCTTCTGGTGAAGATGACATCTGGTATGGCTGATAATTTCCAGGCGAAACGTGTGATCTACCACGGTCGAGTCCAGGGAGTCGGCTTCCGTTACACATCGCGTGGCATTGCGAAACGATTTGACGTGGTCGGCTTCGTCCGGAATCTCAGCGACGGGACCGTGGAACTGCTGGCTCAGGGTGAGCCGGAGGAAGTCGACGGATTCCTTGCGGCGGTCGGCGAAAGGCTCGCGGCCAACATCAAACTGGCCGACGTCAGTGCGGTTAATCCCGATGTGGCATTGACCCGATTCGAAATCCGCCATTGATCGCCGCGCGACCAGGTCGGATTTTCACCCTCACGACGGGAACCTGCTTGAGGCCAGCGAATCAACAAGTGTCGCCTTTCGCTCTGCGAAAGTAGCGCTGCTTTCGCGGAGCGAAAGGCGACTATCCTTACTTGAGCGACTGCAGTCGCTTTTCAGCGTCGGCCCGGTAAGTGCTTTCGGGGTACTCTTTGAGGAAATTCTCAAACGTGCTGATCGCCTGCGGTTTATCGCCGAGAGCCTGATAACAGACCGCCATCTGGAATCGAGCTGGCTCCTGCCAGGCCGGGTGCTTGTAGAGGATGTAGACCCGACTGTAGGCCGCCGCCGCTTCTTTGTAATTCTTTTGAGTCGTGAACGACTCGGCGATCATGAACTGTGCCTTCGCGGCAGTTGCCGTTCGCGTTCCGTCTTTGGAGTCGACGACGCGTTTGAATGCCGCTCGGGCTTCGTCGAACTTTGCCTCGCGAAGGAGAGCCCGGCCGGCAATTTCGTCGATGCGATAGGTGAGTGGCGAATCTGGCATCTCGTCGCGAAATTGTTTTGCTGTGGCGAGTGCTTCTGTGGCTTTCTTCGGATCGGACTTCTGACGGACCTGCGCTTCGGCGAGCAGCATCCAGGTGTGAGGCAGCCAGTCTGACTTTGCGACTTCCGGAGCTTCTCGATATTTCAAAACATCCTGCAGGACCGTTTCGGCTTTGGAAAACTCATTCAGATTGAGCTGCGCATTGCCAAGCTGAAACAGCATCTCGACTCGATACCGGTTCTCTTTGAATCGATCGTTCAGTTCGCCCGACCGTGCGACGACAGTCATCCAGTCTTCGTTGCCAGATGCGATTCCGACCAGGCGGTACAGCGAATCGATCTGCACATCCGGGTCAGCAGTTTTGTCGACAGCGAGGGCTGCGAATTCAGCGGCGGCTTTCTTCTCATCGCCATTGACCAGCTTGCTTTCGGCGAGGCTGAAGCGGGCGTTGTCCGCAAAGCTGCTCTCCGGGTGTTCCATCACGAGCCGGGCAAACAGCGAGTCTGACCGCTTGTAATCTTCTGCTTCGTAGAGGAGCAAAGCCCACTCGTTCAGAACGAGGTCATGCTCGGCAATCTTGAGAAACGTCTTATCCACGGCCGCGTACGACGCATCGGCGGATTTCACATCGGCAAGATCGACGTACACCCGGGCCGCCTGAAGGCCGGCGAGGAATGCTCGGCGTGCCGGCTGGAATTTTTCGAATGCGGATTCAAAGGCCTTTGCCGCTTCCGCTTTCTTTCCGGACTTCAGCAGACACTCGCCGATCTTGAACCCGGCTTCGGGCGCGGTCTCATGTTTGGGAGTCTTGTCAACGACGATCTGAAAATGCGTTGCGGCGTTCGCGAACTCGCCCTTGTTGAAGTGGCTCCAGCCAAGCCCCGATTGAGCGACCGGGAAAAAGGGAGACTCTTCGCCGGTCTCGGCCAGAACCTTAAAAAATCGGATAGCCTCATCCCATGCTTTGCCTTCGTAGGCGGTCTCGGCAACGGAGTTGATCGTGCGGGAAACGATCGGGCTGTCGGCGTGATCATTGAGAAGCCGGCCGATCGCCAGGTCCGCTTCCTGCCAGTCTTTTGCCTGGCACGACGCGAGCGCGAGATAAGCCAGGGCCTGATCGCGGTTGGATCCGGTGGGATTGGCCTTCAGATAGCTGTCGGCCGCGTCCTTGACAGCCGAGAGATCGCCCTCGGAAAGCGAAAGGTGTGAGTACAGGATCAGCGATTCGGAGAACCCGGCTTTGGGATCGTTCATCACCTCACGGGCGAGCGGTGTGATCATTGCCAGAGCGGCTTTGGCATCGCCTTTATTTTTCAGGAGTCGCGCAAGTTCGAATCGCGCCTCGCCGCGCGTTTGCGATTTCTGGCTGCTGCTGATGATGCGGTTGTAGAGTTCTTCGGCAGCCTTCAGGTCGCCCGGGTTGTCTCGCAGAACGAGGAAGTGACCTCGCTGCATGTCGTGCGAAAAGCTGATGCGGCTTTCCGGGAAATCGCGATCAAATTTGTCGAGCAGCAGTCCCGCTTCCTGGATGTGCCTCGTCCGGTTGGCGCCACTTTGATCCGATGCGAGTTTGAGGGCACACTCCGTCGCGAAGTACAGGCTGTGGTCGCCGTATTGTCCCTTCGGCCAGCGGGTTGTCACGACGAGGAATCGCTGTTCGGCTTTCGCCAGATCGCCGGCTCGAAACGTGCAGTCGGCCAGCTGGTAGAGAATTGACTCGGCGAGGGCCTCTTCGCCGCCAGCCTTTGCGACGCCCGACAAAACTTCCGCCGCGTCATCGTAAGCTCCCAGGGCTTTCAGACTGAGTCCTTTCCAATAGCTGGAGGTCACGAACTGCGATCGGGCCCCCGGTCGACTTTCGAAACCGCTTTCCGCCTGATCAAACGCTGTGATGGCTCGCTGATATTCTTCCTGTTCATAGAGAGAAAATCCGGCATTCAGCCGCGCGGTGGGAATGAGGTCACTTTTCGGGAACCGGGTGGAAAGCAGCTCGTACTCCTTCGTCGCTTCCGCGAACTTCTTCGTTCCAAACAGGAGATTGCCGATCTGAAGCTGTGCCGCGTCCGCTCGCTTGGACGTCATGTCCGCGGCGACGACTCGGTAAAGAGCGATCGCCTCGTCCGTCTTGTTGAGCCGCTCCGTCGACTGCGCCAGACCGAAGCGAGCCTCGTCCACCATGCGGCCTTTCGGAAACAGCTCAATCGATTTCTGCAGGCTGACAGCCGCCTTGTCGAACTGGTCGAGCCGCCGTTGTGCGTCTCCCTGGTAAGCCCACGCCCACTCGTTGAGCGGGTCTTTCGGATGAGCCGCCGAAAACGCCTCAAACTCCTTCGCCGCGTCGGCGAGGTTGCCGAGGTGGTAACTGCATTCGGCGATGCGGTATTCCGCGTGCGGAACGTCGGGGCTCTTCGGGTGTTTCTTGATGAAGTTGCGCAGCGTGCTGGCTGCCTTGGCGTACTTCTCCAGCTGCACCTGACTCAGGCCAAGATACAACCTGGCCAGTGGACTTCGCGGATGATCGGCGTGCTTCGTGAGGAATTTCTGAAAGGCTTCCTCGGCAAACGTCCAGCCTTTGTCCTGATACAGCCCCAGGGCGAGCTTGTAATCATCGTCGCCTTCGTCGGCTCGCACGGAACCGAACGGCACGAGGAAAGTGGCGGCGAGGAAAATCGAGAGGAACAAGCGACTGGCAAACAAGGGAAAACGACTCATTTCAAATCTCGCAACTTCTGGCCAACTTCAACTCGCATCCGGACGAACGACACTCCCGAGACAACGTCGCTCTGCCTTGCCGGATACTACCCCTGAAAACCAGCAGACGACAGTCCCTCCAACCGGTCAGGAGTACGTTTGACTCATCGGATGAGATTGATGGGAACGATAAATTGTGTAATCTCTCCTGGTTCTCAACCGGGTGGATTTCGCGTCACGGACGAGCGATACCGGCTGGCAGAATTTTCACATCCCACGAAGGCAAAACGATGTTCAATTTCTTTGGAAACGGTCAGAAGGGTAACTTCTGCGACGGCTTGAGCCGGCGGCATTTCCTGAAGATCGGCAGCGTGGCGATGGCCGGTCTGAGTCTGCCTGACCTTCTGCGTGCCGAAGAGGCTGCGGGCCCGAGGGCGACGAAGAAGAACATTATCAACATCATCCTGGGCGGTGGACCGTCGCACATGGATATGTTTGATTTGAAGCCGAATGCTCCTGTCGAATACCGGGGCGAGTTCACTCCGATCGCCACGACTGTTCCAGGCTTCGACATCTGCCAGCACTTTCCGATCCTCGCGACGATGGGCGAAAAGATCACGGCCATCCGCTCGATGACCGGTGTGAATAATGAGCACTCGTCCTCGCAGTCCGATTCCGGCTGGTCGATTCGATCGCTGGATTCTCTGGGTGGCCGCCCGAGCGTTGGCTCGGTCATGTCCAAAGTCTACGGAGCGGCTCAGACGACCGAACGCGGAACGGCTCCGACGTTTGTCGACTTGAGCGGCACCACTCGTCCCGGATTTCTCGGCCAGGTCAACGCGGCTTACCGTCCGGATTCGACGGGGCGGGCAAATCTGATTCTGAATCAATCGATCACCCGCAACCGGCTGTCGGATCGCCAGAGTCTGCTCAGCGGCTTCGATAATCTGCGACGAGACATCGACGGCAGCGGCATGATGAACGCCCTCGACAGCTTCACTGAACGAGCTGTCGGCATCGTGACTTCCGGTGAGATTGCCGGTGCTCTGGACATCAGCCAGGAGGATCCTCGCCGTGTGGCCCGCTACGGCTACCCCGAACGGCGCGACACCGACCGCTTCATCACGGCCCGCCGACTTATCCAGGCGGGCGTTCGCTGCGTGTCCTTCTCATGGGGAGGCTGGGACACTCACAGCCAGAACTTTGTGACTCTTGGAAAGCAGCTTCCGGCTCTCGACAAAGCGATGAGCGCTCTGATCGAGGACCTCGACGCTCACGGCCAGCTCGACGACACGATCATCATGATGTCCGGCGAGTTCGGTCGTACGCCGCGAGTCAACGGAACCGCAGGCCGAGACCACTGGCCACAGGCGTCGTCCTTCTTCCTCGCCGGTGGCGGCTTCAAGCACGGTCAGTTCATCGGTTCGACCAACGCCCGCGGCGAACGCCCGCAGGATCGCCCGGTCGATCTGCAGCACGTCTTTACGACAGTTTACAAACAGCTGGGCATCGATCCGGAGGTCGTCACGCTGACCGACCCGAACGGACGGCCGCAGTACCTCATGGAAAATCGATCGCTCATCAGCGAACTCGTGTGATTCGAACTCGAAGGGCCACACGAAATGGGAAAAGCCCTCTGCGCCTTCGGACGCAGAGGGCTTTTTGATTGGCCGATGATGTCGCAGTCGCGAAGCGGCGCTCACTTCAGCGAGAATTCTCCAAACGTTTCTTCTTGGGATCGAGGCCGCCAGACGACTCCGGATTTGCCGCTCATTCCATTTCGGCAGCCGAATGAAGGCTGGCAGATCGAATCTTCCAATTGAACGTGAAGACTGTTCGCGGCCGTACCCGGTTGGCTACAAAAGGTTTCTGACGGCTGCTTCAGTGTTTGCCGCCTGAAGATCGACTTCAACTGGATTCTGGCGAATGATTTTCACGTATCCCGCAGTTCTGCTCCTTCTGGTGATCCCGGCAGCACTCATTGCCCACATCGGGTACCGGGCAGGAAACCGGGTCGTTCTGCCGTTTGACTACGGGACGCAATCCGCCGGCCGAATGTTCAGATTCCTCATCAATCAGGCAGAGCGATTGCCGGCTCTCATCCTTGCCGTTGTGATCGTGTTGCTGGCCGGACCCACTCAGATGGGTGAGCCGAAGACTCAGAAAATGCTCACCAATATCGAATTCTGCGTCGACGTGTCGGGCAGCATGACCGCGACATTCGGAGAAGGCACGCGCTATGACGCCTCGATGGCGGCCATCGACAGTTTTCTCGACTACCGCGAGGGCGACGCGTTCGGCCTGACGTTCTTCGGGAACGAGGTGCTGCACTGGGTGCCGCTGACGAATGATGTGACCGCGATTCGCTGCGCTCCGCCGTTCATGGATCCGAAGAATCCGAACCATCCCCCCTGGCTTGGTGGAACGGCCATCGGCAAGGCACTCATGGCCTGTCGAGAGGTGCTGATCACCCGCAAAGAGGGCGACCGCATGATCATCCTCGTGTCCGATGGCAGCAGC
Organism: Planctomycetota bacterium; assembly: GCA_027623235.1. Taxonomy (GTDB): domain Bacteria; phylum Planctomycetota; class Planctomycetia; order Planctomycetales; family Planctomycetaceae; genus JAQBVJ01. The sequence continues at coordinate 71,168 of JAQBVJ010000002.1, read as the reverse complement.
TTCGACCTGGTCAACGGCAACGATCTGGAAATCGCACAGAAGCTTCGCAACGACAACATCGTCGTGTACGGCATCCACATTGCGACGTCAGAGGTCCCCGGACCGGTTGTGAACATCACCGCGCTGACCGGCGGCGAGGTGTTCAGCCCGGACGCTCCGGGTGCACTCGAATCTGTTTTCAAGCGAATCGACGAGATGCAGGATACGAAGATGGAAAAAGTCTCCGCGGAGACGATGGACAATTTTGCTCCGTACTCGTACGCGGGGCTGTCGGTCCTCGCCATGTCGTTTCTGGCACTGTTCGGGTTGAGGTACACGCCGTGGTAGCAGAACTGGCCGCAGCCGGAATTCTGATTCTCGCCGCGGGAGCCGAATTGCTCCATGCCCGGCGTGTTCGGCGCATCGCTGCGCTGGCGTTCGGACCGGATTGTCGTCCGTCATACTGGGCTCGGTCTGCGCCGCTGCTGCGAGTCGCTTCGCTGGCCGCGCTGACCTGGGGAATGCTCACGCTGATCGACCTGACTCCAAAAGTTCACAAAGGAGAGGTGCTGGCGGACGGCGACTACAAGCATGTCATGATGGTGCTGGACGTTTCGCCGAGCATGCGGCTTGAGGATGCCGGCCCGGAACTCGAACAGAGTCGCATGCATCGAGCACGGGACGTGATGGAATCGTTTTTCAAACGCGTGCCGATGGAGCAGTACCGGGTGAGCGTTGTCGCAGTCTACAACGAGGCGAAACCGGTCGTCGTCGACACGAAGGACATCGACGTCGTGCGTAACATTCTTGGCGACCTGCCGATGCACTACGCGTTTGTCGCGGGAGAGACGGATCTGTTTGCCGGTCTGAAAGAAGCCGTCAAACTCGCGAAGCCCTGGAAACCTCACAGTACGACACTGATTCTGATCAGCGATGGCGACACGGTGCCCGCGACAGGAATGCCGAAAATGCCGGCCTCCGTAAGGGACGTGCTCATCGTGGGAATTGGCGACCCCACGAAGGGATCGTTTATCGCCGGCCGGCAATCCCGTCAGGACACGGCAACGCTCAGGCAGATCGCTGTGCGGCTTGGCGGGACGTACCACAATGGAAATGAAAATCACCTGTCGACGGCAACGCTGAAGTCGCTCACCGAAGAAACGGAAGCGAGCGTTCTGGAGAAACTTTCGCGGCGCGAGTATGCCCTTATCGCCTGTGCAGCCGGCGGGCTGATTTACGCATTTCTGCCGATGCTGCTTCACTTCCGGGGCACGAGTTGGAAACCGGGGACGAAGGTCGCGGAGCAGCGAGTCGGAGCTCGACAGCGCTCGATCGTGTGACACCCGAACTTCAATGAAGCCGAAACGGTCACGCAAAAAACTGGCGGACAGAATACAGAAAGCCCGGCTGCAAAACGCGACCGGGCTTTCTTCGTCCCCAGCGGCATCAACTTCAAACGTTGAGACACAGACCGCCGCGGGCTTCGTCGGCGACGGACGCGACCGCGTCATCTTCCCCGCGAACCGGAATCCCCAGTTCGGCACGGTAGTACGCGACAGTCTTCCGCAGTCCCTCTTCCAGTTCGATCGTCGGTTCCCAGTTCAGCAGTTGTCGAGCCTTCGTGATGTCCGGCCGACGCTGCTGCGGGTCGTCCTGAGGAAGCGGAAGATGCTCGACAGTCGAGGTGGAATGTGTGGCCGCGATCACAGCTTCCGCGAGTTCCAGCATCGAGAATTCGCCTGGGTTTCCGATATTCACCGGGCCGGTTTCCTCGTTCTGATCCATGAGACGAATCATGCCTTCGATCAGGTCATCCCGGTAGCAGAACGAACGCGTCTGCGAACCGTCGCCGTAAACGGTGAGCGGTTCGCCTCGGAGTGCCTGCGTAATGAAATTGGAAATGACCCGGCCATCGTTCGGGTCCATTCGCGGCCCGTACGTGTTGAAAATGCGAATGATCCGCACTTCGACTCCGTGAGCCAGGTGGTAGTTCATGCAGAGCGATTCGGCGACGCGTTTGCCTTCGTCGTAGCAGCTGCGGGGGCCGATCGGGTTGACGTTGCCCCAGTAACTTTCCGGCTGCGGATGCACGGTCGGATCGCCATACACCTCTGACGTCGACGCGTGCAGGATGCGGGCCTGGCAGCGTTTCGCCAGTCCCAGCACGTTGACGGTGCCGACGCTGGAAGTCTTGATCGTCTTGATCGGGTTGTACTGGTAGGCGACCGGCGAGGCCGGGCAGGCCAGGTTGTAAATCTGATCGCACTCAACCATGAACGGGTCGACAATGTCGTGCCGCATGAACTCGAAGTGAGAACGACGCATCAGGTGTCGGATGTTTTCTTTACGGCCTGTGAAGAGATTGTCGAGACAGATGACTTCGTCGCCGCGATCGAGCAACCGCTCGCAAAGATGACTGCCAAGAAAACCTGCGCCGCCGGTAACAAGAATCGTTTTCATGAGAATGTTCCTGATAAGTGATACGTGAAATTCTGATCGTTATTGAACAGGCCGCCGATCGGGGCCGGCTCAGTTCGACTCGGCCAGCGCCTGCATGAGACGCGGGATGACCTGTTTCTTGCGTGACACCACACCGGACGCGAGCGTCCAGTCCGGTTGAGGATGCTCGTCGCCAAACGATGTCTGCAGGACGCTTTCTGCCGCTCCCGATTCCGCGGCCGTGATCCACGAATTGCCCGTGAGCACATCCGTGACGACCAGCAGACTGAGCAGCCACTGGTTCTTCTGGAAGTCGGCCAGCAGTTCCTTCCGGAACGCATTCAGGCGATCTTCCGGAAGCGACTCCAGTGAGACCGTTTCCAGCTGGGCGACCGCGAATTTCTGGTTCCGGATACTGAAGACCTTCTGATCGCGGCTCCAGATACTGGCCGGGTCCGCGGTGAGGAGATCGTCGCCGGACCGCAGGACATCCAGTCCGAACTCCTGGAGCTCGACACCGGCCAGCTCGGCGAGCCGCGGTGCGATGCGTCGATCCGAATCCGTCGTCGTCGGTCCGGTCAGGCACAGCGTGTCGGACACCAGACCACCCAGAAGCAGCATGGCCACTTCCGGTGTCGGCTCGATTCCGTGCTCTTCGTGTTTCAGCGCGATGATTGTCGAAGTCGACCCGACAGGACGGCAGTCGACTCGCGCCGGAGTCGTCGTGACGATGTCGCCAATGTGGTGGTGGTCGACGATCTCCAGAATCTCTGCCAATTCGACGCCTCGGACCGACTGCGACGACTCAAAATGATCGACGAGAATCAATTGCCGCTTCGGAGCGTTCCGCAGATCGCTGGCCGAGACGACACCGGCGAGCGACTGATGTTCGTTAACGACCGGCAGGGCATGTCGCGCGCCGCGAATGATGTCCCGGACGTCGTGGACAAAGTCGGTTTCGCCGACGCACGCTCCGCCCGCAAGACTGAGCGACCCGAGTCGAACCTGCCCGGTCAGGGACGACAGCAGATTTGTCAGCGTGTTCTGGTAGTGGATGATGAAGCTGCCGCGACGGTTGAGCGCGTCGACTCCCGCGCCCGGCGGAACGACGGTCGAGACGCACAGAATCCACTTTGGTGTCTTGTCGCTGGAAATGCGGGCCGCCGTGTCGAGCGAGCCGCAGACGAAGACGTCGTCGATTTCCGGGTCGGTCGATGACTCGAGCGCGACATGCAGGTTGCCCGTCAGCACCGGTGACTCGGGCAGTTGCCCCAGCGACGTCGCGCCCGGCAGTGCCGCAAGATCATTCCAGTCGAGCAGCGTGCTCAGCACGGACGCCGCATCGAAGCCGAGCAGAAACCGACTTGCGTCCTGGCGATGGCTGAAGACGCACTGCAGTCGATTGTCGCTGTTAAGGATCGGCAGCATGCTGTGCCCGGTCCGAATCAGCAGTGTCATGGCGTCGCGCAGCCGATGCGATGTCGTGAGGTAGTCCGTCGTCCGCCTCGCCACATGGCGAACCTGCGGACGAAGATCGGTGACGAGCGGCGGATGAGCGACCCCGGCCCGTTCGCACACGTAGCTGGCCTGCGCTGCGGGCCAAGCGGCCCCGTGATCCCTGCGGTGACGGGTTCCTGATAGCGTCCGGTTCGCTGTAGAAAACTGACGCAGGCATGGGCCGACACCGACGCGTCGGTGTCCGGATTGCGATGTCCGAGAACCAGAATTCCATCATTGGCGAGTGCCTCCACCATCAGTCCGTTCCTTCCGCAACAAGATCCCTCAGCTCCGTTTGAAGCCGTCCCAGTTCGCCCTCCAGCGCCCCCACGGCGTTGGCCGCGTCTCGTTCGAGCTGACCATTCCGGCCCATTGTTTCCAGCCGGAATGCTGCGTCGCGGGCGCGAGCCCCTCCGAGCGTCGCAACCGCTCCTTTGAGCCCGTGAGCGGCCGTCTCCAGAGTTTCCGTGTCCCCGGCATCGACCGCTGCGCGAATGTGGCGGACATACTCGATCCGGGATGACTCGAACGTGCCGACCAGAATTCTCAGCAATTCGATATTTCCCTCAACACGTCGCAGGACTTCTTCTCGATCAAGAACGGGAAGTTCATCGTCTCCATCGGCGATCGCATCGCCTGAGAGTAAGTCGACTGGCTCAACCAGATCCGACTTCTCTGTTTTGTTGAGGATTCGGTCGATTTCGGCGAACAGATCGCCTGGCTGAATCGGCTTCGCGACGTATCCGTCCATTCCGGCCGCCAGACATCGCTCGCGATCCCCTGCGTTGTTGTGAGCGGTCAAAGCGATGATTGGCAGATTGCTGATGACCGAATCTGTCGACGAACGAATCTCGATCGTTGCCCCATAGCCATCGAGTTCGGGCATCTGCACATCCATCAGGATGACATCAAAAAACTCACTGGCGAGCAAAGCCAGAACTTCCCGTCCGTTGTTTGCGACGGCGACCTCGTATCCCTTTTTGTGGAGCAGATGCACGGCGCAGGTCTGGTTGATTCGGTTGTCTTCAGCCAGAAGCACTTTCAGAGCTTCCGACTTGCGTGGAGCGCGATTCAAGTTCGCTTCGCCGACCGGCCTTGCCGCCTGGACCGATTCTTCCGCCACCTCGCAGATCACACGGATCAGCTCTTCTTCACTGGCTGGCTTCAGCACACAGGACAGCTCCAGGTGCTGACATCGCTCAAGGGAAGTCCGGCGACGGTGAGGATCACCTGCCTCGCGATACTTGATCGAGTCCGGAATCAGCCGGCTGGCTTCGTGAAGTTCTCTCAGCCGCTGCTGCGCGGTCCGGCGGTCACCCGGCGTGATCATCATGATCAGGCCGCTGGCGAGTTCCGGTCTCTCCTTGATTGTTTCAGCGATGATGAATCCGTGAACGCGCGGCATTCGATCGTCGACCAGAACCAGAGGCCACGGCGAGCCCGCTTTGTGAGCCTTCTCGAGCATCTGCAGCGCGATCGTTCCGTCGGCCACGAGGGTCGGCTTCATGCCGTTGCGGCAGAGCATTTCCTCAAGAACCTTCCGGCTCATGAGACTGTCGTCGACCACGAGGACTTCGAGTCCCTTCAGAATCGCGGGTAGAGCGGTCCGGTCCTGACGCTCGTCAGCGGTCCGTCCGAACTCAGCCGTAAACTGAAAGAGGCTGCCTTTACCGTGTCGACTTTCCAGCCAGATGCGACCGCCCATCATCTCGACAAGTTGATTTGTGATCGCCAGACCGAGCCCGGTTCCGCCGAACTTTCGAGTCGTCGAACCGTCGACTTGTCGAAACGCGTCAAAGATCGTTTCCGCCGCTTCCGGCGCAATTCCAATGCCGGTATCGCGGACCTGAAAATTCAGTGTGACCGTCGAATCTGTCTGAGAGGCGACTGCGACCTCAACGACGATTTCACCCTGCTCGGTAAACTTGATGGCGTTTCCGACGAGGTTCGACAAGGCCTGCACGAGCCGCCGCGCATCGGCGATGACTGTTCCCGGTACGCCAGGCGTGATTCGATAAACGAATTCCAGTCCCTTCTGCTGAGCCCGCACTGCCAGAGCTCGAATGGATGTTTTGAGCTGTTCCCGAATATCGAACCGGGCAGGGACGAGCCGGAACCGTCCGGCCTCGATTCGCGAGAAATCCAGGACGTCATTGATGATCGCCAGCAGGTCGTGCGCGGATGTTTGGATCAGTCCCAGGTATTCGCTCTGAACCGGAGACAGTTCCGTATCCAGAATCAATTCCGACATGCCAAGAATTCCGTTGAGCGGCGTACGCAACTCGTGGCTCATGTTCGTCAGAAACTCCGTCTTGTGTCGACTGCCGTCCTCGGCCGCCTGAAGTGCGCGGGTCAGATTCTGCTCATGGTCGTTCTCACGGACAGAGTCCGTGTCGCCCTCAGAGCAGTCGCTCTTTGACGCCGCCGCCCGATCCGGATCGTCATCAGCCACTGAGACAACATCGTCATAATCGTCCGATGCGTCTTGGGCGTCGTCTGAAGTTGGCGGAATTTGATGCGAAGTAGGAGTCATGGTTTCTGAATCCGCTGGCGGGCAAATCGCCCAGGGCGAGGCAACCTGTCGCCGTGCCCTCATCCAGAGGGCACAGCTGCAGACAAGTCCGCGAGGCAACGCTCGCGGACTCAGTTCAGCCGGAAACATCACACGAAAGAACGGATATCCCAGATCTCGCTGGCGTACTCGCGGATCGTTCGGTCGCTGGAGAATTTTCCCGCGGCCGCCGTATTGCGGATCGCCTGCTGAGCCCACGCGGTTCGGTCCGCGAACAGCTCGCCCGCCTGATGCTGCGCGTCGAGGTACGACTCGAAGTCACCGAGGTGGTAGTACGACTCGTTGTCGAGCATCAGCGAATGGAAGATCCACTCGAACAGACCCGGCTCGCTCGGACAGAAGCGGCTCGAATTCAGAGAGTCCATCACGCGACGAATATGCGGATTCGCGTTGTAGTAGTCTTCCGGTCGGTAGCGGCCGGAGTGTTTGGCATGCTGAACTTCCGCGGCGTCCGCGCCGAAAATGAACATGTTGTCGTCGCCGACTTCCTCAAGCATCTCGACGTTGGCTCCGTCCAGCGTGCCCATCGTGATCGCCCCGTTCAACATGAATTTCATGTTGCCGGTTCCGGACGCTTCATAACCGGCTGTCGAAATCTGCTCACTGAGATCCGACGCCGGAAAGATTCGCTCGGCAAGGCTGACCCGATAATTCGGCAGAAAGACAACGCGCATGTGCTGGCTGGCACACGGGTCGCTGTTGATGATCCGTCCCAGCTGACTGATCAATCGGATGATCTGCCTGGCCGCCCAGTAACCCGGGGCCGCTTTTCCGGAGAAGATGTACGTTCGCGGAACCTGCGGAGTCCAGTTGTCTTCGGTGATCGCGAAGTAGTCATGCACGATGCGGCCGTAAAGCGGGATGAGGCACGCTTCCGCCTTGCGCTCGATCAGCCAGGGAGTTTCGCCCGTCATCCACGCGTCGGGGCGTTCCCGCTGAGACCCGCCTTTAATCTCCTGACGGAAGAGCCCGTACTCGTAATTGATCCCGTAGCCGAAGCCAGGCATGCCGAGCGTCGCGAGAGAATCCAGGAAGCACGCGGCAAGTCGGCCAAGTCCACCGTTGCCCAGTGCGGCATCCGCTTCCGCATCAAACAGTGACGACAGGTCGTAACCAAGATCGGCCAGAGCAGCGACCGTCTCATCATAGAGGTGCAGATTACGAAGGTTGTTTTCCAGAGACTGCCCGACAAGGAATTCCATCGACAGGTAATAAAGCCGCTTGGCCCCGGCATCGTTGTATCGGGTTTCCGTTTCCTCGATCCCGTCGACCAGACGTTCCCGAATCGAGGAGGCGAGTGCGTTCAGGACGTCGGTACGCCGCGCGTCGTTTCGCGTGACTCCGACGGTGTATCTGAGATGCCGCGCGATCGAGTCGCGAAGGTTCGAGGCCTGTGGAGAGAGTGTTGACGTTTCGTGAGTCGATGTCGCTGTTGTCATGACATTCCTTCCGGATCGAAGTATCGCAATGAGTCGGTGCGGTGTTTCTGGGCCACCAGAGCCCGGTGCCAGGACGCGCCGGACTCCGGTCGTGCCGCAACCATAGGTCGGCTGGATAGCCGCGAAGTCACCGCTCAGACAAAACAGGCAGATTGCGACAGACACCTCCCAGGAGACTGAGCAGCGTGAGCTACATTCATGCGTCCTGCTGCCAACGAAACGCGACGAGGCAGGACTGTCAGACCGGCATATGACTCAACGCCTGAAGTGATCCCCTCAGAACGAGGAAACGACGATGACCAAAGCCGCAATTGCAGAGGCGAATGTCTCACGAGGAGAACTCGACGCTCTCAATCAGAGCCCGAAAGAAATTCTCGGTCATGTCGAGCGTCATCTCGCGAATCTTCAGGAAACCGAGCGACTGCTCAACACAGATGATTCGCGAGTGGCTATTCCCAGACCCTCCTGGATCTGGGGCGTCTCGTTCTCCCGATTGACGCTCGAGCAGACTCTGTACCTCGCCGATCAGCGGATTCGAAGCCGCGAACCCGGCTACTTCATCACAGCCAATCTCAACTACGTGATGCTGACTGATGAGTTTCCGGAACTTGATCGGATCAACCGCCAGGCGGCTTTCATCATTGCCGACGGGATGCCCATCGTCTGGTGGTCACGATTGCTTCCCGGTGAAACGACGATCCCGGAACGTGTCGCGGGCTCGGAGCTGATCTTCTCCATGAACGAGTGGGCGTCCAGGCGAGGTCACCGCGTGTTCCTGCTCGGCGGAGCAGAGGGCGTCGCGGAAACGGCGGCCGGAATTCTCACCGACCGCTATCCGGGACTGCAGGTCGCCGGAACCGAGTGTCCGCCATTTCGCGAACTGACCGACGACGAGGAAAACGCGATGCTCAACCGAATCCGCGAAGCGAAGCCGGACATTCTCTTCGTCGCGTTTGGGCAACCCAGAGGGGAAAAGTGGATCGCTGAGCACTGTCAGTCACTGGGCATTCCACTCTGTGTTCAAGTCGGTGCGTCGTTCGATTTCGTCGTCGGCAATGTCTCCCGGGCTCCGAAACTTATTCAAAAGCTCGGCATGGAGTGGGCGTATCGCCTCGCCATGGAGCCCTCGCGGCCGGCTGGCCGGTACTGGCGGAATTTCCGCTTTCTGACGAAGGCTGTACTGCGCGATGTTTTCGGCAAGCCTCGGAGTGGCGACTGGGATCCCTTCGCGGAATAGTCCACGAAATACCGACGGCAGAATTTGACGTGATCACGACGTACTTATTGTTCGGAAGACATTATGAAGATTCTCATTGTCGATGACGATCTGCTGATGCGACAGTTTCTGGCCTCGATCCTTGAGGGGCAGGGGCACGAAGTCGTTCAAGCGGAAGACGGGGCTGACGCCTGGGAGAAGTTTCAGGCAAACCCGACACGGCTCGTGATCACCGACTGGAAAATGCCCCGCATGGACGGCATCCAGCTCTGTCGGAAAATCCGCGAGCAGTCCGAGCGAAGCTACGCCTACGTCATCATCGTGACTTCGAACAACGAGCGCGACGACGTCAGTGAAGGTCTGTCGGCAGGCGCAGACGACTTTGTCACGAAGCCGTTTGACCCGACGGAACTTCGCTGGCGAGTCAACTCCGGGCTGCGCGTACTTGGTCTTGAAGACGCGCTCGAAGAGAGGATCATCGAGGTTCGCAGAACAGCCGCGAAACTCGAACAGGCGAATGCGCAGATTCGCGAGGAGCTGGAAGCGGCCGCAGACATTCAGCGGGCTCTCGTTCCGGAAGACACCGGCCAGTCGGACTGTATTCAATTTGCCTGCCGTTTCCAGGCGTCTGATTTCCTCGGAGGAGACGGCATGAACGTCTTCCCGATCGATGAGAATCACGTCGTGGTTTACGTCGCTGATGTCTGTGGCCACGGGATCAAACCGGCCCTGCTGGCCGTGGCGATTCACCGCGTTCTGACACCCGTCGCCGGCCAGGCATCCATTGTCGCCGACGTTCTCCCGGATGGCACGGTCAGCCGGATCGCAGCTCCCATCGAGGTCCTGGAGCGGTTGAACCAGCAGTTTCCGATGGACTTAAAGACCTGCCAGTACTTCACCATTCTGTACGGTGTCCTCAACACGTCGACGGGCGAGTTCCAATACTCTTCCGCCGGCCATCCCACGCCGATCTGCATCCGCAAGGGGGGAGTGGTCGAGACATTGCCGGGTGGCGGGCTTCCAATCGGCATTGTCGAGTACGGCGATTTCGAAGCGGAATCCGTCGCCGTGAAACCCGGCGACCGGCTCTGTTTCTACACCGACGGCATTACCGAGGCAAAGAACTCGGATGGTGTCATGTTTGAGCCCGAGCGGCTTGCCGACACGCTTGCACGGACGCATGGCCGAAGTCCCTGCGACAGCCTCAAAGCCGTCGCGACGCGCATTGAAAAGTGGAGCGGTCAGAACGGACTCGACGACGACTGTTCGTTGATTCTGCTTGAGCTTCTCGGTCTGAGGTCGGACGCGGGAAGCGTGTTTGAGCTCGACTTTGACGAAAGTTTCAACGCAACCGACGCAACGATCATGCTCTGAAATTCCGGCGGACCTGATTCGCGGTTCCATTTCCGTTTGGCTATCCTCCCCGAAGTCTGCCTGACCAACCTCAGGTGCTTCGATTGAGTGGCTAGAACGGGAGACGGTGATGAACCGGATGCGTATTCAGGCGGCACTCGCCCCTGGTGGAGTGGCTGCGATTCTTTTTGCTGCGATTCTCTTCACAGTGATTCTCTTCACAGTGATTTTCGTCACGGCGGGCGCGAGTCACGCCGCAGAGACGGAGAACTTGATCTCGCAGATTAAAGCTGTGGGAGCCGAAGGCAACGGCAATGAAGCCGCAGCCGTCGCCGTGGCAGGCCTCTCTGCCGGCGGAGTTGATTCGCTGCCAGAGATTCTCGCCGGATTTAAAGGCGCGTCGCCACTCGCTGCGAACTACCTGCGTTCTGCCGCCGAGACGATTGCCGATCGACAACTGGCCGACGGTGCGAAGCTTCCGGCCAGCCGACTCGAACAGCTCGTTAAAGATGGAAAGCAGGACCCGCGAGCGCGACGCCTGGCCTATGAGTTGCTTCTGCGCGTCGATAAATCCGCAGAGGAGCGGTTGATCCCCGGAATGCTGCTTGATTCCAGCCCGGAGTTTCGTCGCGACGCAGTGCAGCGGCTTCTCGACCAGGCGAACGACAAGAGACTCAGCGAGAAACAAGTCGTCGCCGTTTACCGCAGTGCTCTGAGCGGTGCGACGGATGAAGATCAGGTCAAAACAATTTCCAAAGCGTTGAAGAGCCTCGGAGAAGAGGTCAACCTCGTCGAGCATTTCGGGTTTCTCACTGCTTGGAAAATCGTCGGGCCCTTTGACAACACAGACTTTGTCGGCTTCAACAAGACTTACCCACCTGAGGCAGAAATTGACCTCAGCGCGAAGCTGGAGGGGCAGAAAGGCGAAGTCGCGTGGGGAGAGATTTCGACCGAAGACGAATTTGGAATCGTCGACATCGCCAAATCAGTCGCGCCGCACAAGGGGGCGGTCATGTATCTCACGTCGGAATTCGACGCGAAGGCGGCGGGCGACGTGCAGTTTCGCTTCGGGACCCCGAATGCCTGGAAACTGTGGCTCAATGGGAAACTGCTGTTTGGTCGCGACGAATACCACCGAGGCATGGCGATCGACCAGTACTCGGTCTCGGCGAAGTTGAAGGCCGGAGAAAATGTCATCCTGCTCAAGCTGTGCCAGAACGAGCAGGAAGACGACTGGGCTCAGCGATACCAGATTCAACTGCGAGTTTGCGATTCATCCGGCATCGCCGTCCGACCGGTCGCCGCACTTGCTGCAAAGTCAGACCCGCGAGTCGCCAGTTCCGGAGGGAAGGAATAATGAGAGTGCCCGAAAAAACAATCCGCCGCGCTGCACTGATGATTTGCGGACTCGGCTGCGTCGCGTTTCTCACGGGAGCGGACTGGCGGCAGTTTCGAGGCAACGATGTCAGCGGAGTCGCGCAGGATGCCAGTATCCCGTCGTCGTTCTCAAGTGACGAGAATGTCGCCTGGAAGATCGAACTTCCTGGCCGAGGCCTCTCCGGCCCGATCGTCGTTGGAGACCGCGTTTACGTCACAGCAAGCAGTGGCTTCCGGCAGGATCGACTGCACGTTTTGTGCTTTGACCGGAAGTCGGGTGACAAACTTTTTGAAAGGCAGTTCCTGGCAACCGGCCGGACGATGTGCCATCCCAAAATGTGTGTCGCGACGCCAACTCCTGCGAGCGACGGGAAACGCATCTTCGCGTTCTACTCAAGCAACGATGTTGCGTGTCTCGATCTTGACGGAACGCTGCTGTGGTACCGCGGTCTGACTCACGACTACCCGAACGCCAGTAACAGTCTCGGCATGGCGTCCTCACCAATCGTCATTGACGATACGTTGATCGTTCAGGTCGAGAACGATGCCGAGTCATTCGCTGTCGGCCTCGACGTGGAGACCGGGAAATCGCGATGGAAGAAGGAGCGACCGAAGCGAGCCAACTGGACTTCCCCGACCTTCTTCACAGACAAAGAATCCGGCAAGAGCCTTGCGCTGCTTCAGTCGTCAGCCGGCGTTGAGGCCGTCGAGCCGAAAACCGGCGAGCGGGCCTGGAATTTTGGAGACGGCGCTTCAACGATCCCGTCGTCGGTCGTGTCCGGCGGATCAATTCTGATTCCGTCCAACGGCCTGACCGTACTTCGACCAGGGACCGGCGCAGAGCCGGATCAGATTTGGAATGACAATCGACTGTCGCCAGGAACCGCCAGCCCGCTGGTCGTCGACGGCAAGGTGTACGTCGTCAACCGGGCGGGAGTCCTCCAGGCAGCCGACGTAACCACCGGCAGTCTTCTGTGGCGACTGCGACTCAAGGGACCGTTCAGTTCGACGCCAGTCGCGGCCGGGACAAAGCTGGTTTTCTTCAACGAGAAAGGCACGGCTCAAATTGTCGACGCCAGCGGCGAAGAAGGAGAGATCATCGGCGAGGGTGATCTGGGCGAAACGATCCTCGCAACACCTGCCGTCTCAGGCAGCGATCTGTTCGTGCGGAGCGACAAACATCTCTGGAAGATTTCCGAGTAACCGTGACCGTTCGCTGAAGAGCGTGTCCGAAATTAGCAGCTCGATGACAAAGTCGAATTGATCATCAAACGAGGTGCCGGGATGCCGGGCGAAAGCGGACAGCAGACAGGATCAGCGCCTCGTGGTCTGGCGCTGATCGGACCGGGACTGCTGGTTGCCGCGACAGGAGTCGGGGCCGGCGACCTGGCCACCGGCGCGCTGACGGGCTCGCGGCTCGGAACGGCCGTGCTGTGGGCGGTGATTCTGGGGGCCTTCATCAAGTTCGTCTTGAATGAGGGACTCGCCCGGTGGCAGCTCGCGACGGACTCCACCGTGATTGAAGGAACACGGCGGCAGTTTGGTCGAGTCGCCGTGATGGCGTTCCTGGCCTATCTGTGTCTGTGGAGTTTCTTCGTCGGGGCCGCATTGATGAGCGCTTGCGGCATTGCGGCTCACGCCATTTTTCCATTGACGACAGACGCCGCCACGAACAAACAGATTTACGGAATCGTACACAGCCTGCTCGCCGTCGCACTCGTCACTTACGGTGGATATCGGCTGTTTGAAAAGGCGATGCGAATTTGTATCGGAGTCATGTTCGTCACAGTGATCGTCGCAGCCGTTGCGGTGAAGCCCGACTGGGGGAATGTTTTTTCCGGCCTTGTGATTCCGCGGATTCCGCAGCTCGGCGGAGACGGGCTCAAATGGACTGTCGGGCTGATGGGAGGCGTCGGCGGGACGGTCACCATCCTGTGTTACGGGTACTGGATTCGCGAAGAAAACCGCAGTGGCCTGGGCGAGCTTCGTGCGTGCCGTCTCGATCTGATGTCCGGTTATCTGGTAACGGCCATCTTCGGAATCTGCATGGTGATTCTTGGAAGCCGACTGCCTGTCGATGGCGGTGCAGGCGGGGCGTCTTTGATTGTCGCTCTGGGTGAGAATCTTCGGGAATCCATTGGTGGCGGAGCGGGAACCGCGGCGAAGTTTGCTTTTCTGGCGGGAGCCTGGGGAGCCATCGCCAGCAGCATGCTCGGCGTGTGGCAGAGTATCCCGTACCTCTTCGCCGATTGCTGGCGGCTTGTCGGCCCCGACGCCTCGCTCTTCAATCGGGATCACGATACGACGGCAGAAAGCGATCTCACGAAAAGTGAGCTGACCTCTCCGAAACTGGAACGGCACCCGATTTATCGAGGCTCGCTGTTTGCGATCGCGATCGTCCCGGCGGTCGGTCTGTTTCAGAAATTCGAGACCGTTCAGCTTGCCTACGCTGTTGTCGGCGCCGCGTTCATGCCGTTGCTGGCTGTCGTCCTCGTTGCTCTGAACGGACGTGAAAGCACGATCGGGGCCAAAGCCAGGAACTCGGTGCTGACCAGCGTGTTTCTGATCGCGGTCCTCGTCTTCTTCGCCTGGGCAGGCTTTTACGACCTTAGCGATCGAATTCGCAAATCAGACGAGCCGAAGCAGCAGCCCGTCCCCGCCGCCGTTAACTAACGCGGCCTCACACTACTTTGAGTTCACAACATTCTGCGGCGAGCCCGCAAGAAAATCACGAATGTTTGCGGCCGTCGTCGAGGTCATTCTCTTCCGCGCGGCAAGAGTCGACCAGGCCATGTGCGGTGTGATGAGCATGTGTTTTGCGCCGAGCAGCGGGTTGTCGTCCCGAATCGGCTCGATCGACACGACATCTGTTGCGGCACCGGCGATCCGGTCTTCGTTCAGCGCAGCCGCCAGCGCGGCCTCGTCAACAAGCGGTCCTCGCGACGCGTTGATCAGGAATGCCGACCGCTTCATCCTGGCGAGGAAGCTCGCGTCAATCATCCCGCGCGACTCGTCGGTCAGGTTGCAGTGCAGCAGCACGGCATCCGCCTCAGAGGCGACTCGATCGGCGTCCGCCCACTCGAACCCGTCATAGTCCGGTGGGTCGTGCTGCCACTGGTCCGCGGCGAGGACTCGCATACCGAACGCGTTCGCAAGGGCTCCTGTTCGGCGACCGATCCGACCGAACCCGATGATCCCCATCGTCAGTCCCGCCAGTTCGATCTGCGGCGTCAGCCAGAACGAAAACGACCCGCACGTCTGCCAGCGTCCGTTTCTCACAGCCGCATCGTGCAGCGAGACGCGATGGCAAAGCTCCAGCAACTGCGCAAACGCGAACTGAGAAACCGAATCTGTCCCATAAGTCGGCACGTTGGAAACGGGAATGCCCAGTTCACGAGCCGCAGCCACGTCGACGCAATCGTAACCCGTCGCGGTAACGGTAATGAATTTCAAGCCCGGCAGTCTGCGGAGTAAATCTCCGCCGAGCGTAACTTTATTCGTGATTGCGATGTCCGCGTCGGCAAGCCGTGATTCGAGTTCGTCTGTCGTCGAAAAACCAAACACTTCGACCGTGCCGAGCGATTGAATTTCAGTCCACGGGTTGTCGCCGGGATTCAGAGTGGCTCCGTCGAGGATCACGATGCGTGGAAGCGAGGTCATCTCTACTGCCTTTCGAGTTGCGGTCTCAATGTGACACGTGCCAGTTCTCAGTTGGCCGCGTCCGGTACCGTGACCGCCGCGGCGTCACCTGTCGGGTAGGAGGCCACTCGGAAATAGCCGAAGGAGATATCGGTGGTTTCGTCGTGCCCCTGAAGGCTCATCGGGCCGGCGCCGACTTTGCTGCCTCGCCGAGGATTCTCGTCGGGCTTACGAGTGTCCTGCCAGTTCGTCATCTGGATTCCGTTGACCCAGGAAGAGAACCGCGGCCCGTAAGCGACAAGCGTTGTGTGGAACATTTCTTTGTCGTTCGGAATGACCCAGCGTGCCTGATTCCGGCGGAAGATCGCCCCGGTCCCTGCATTGTCCTTCGGCTTCGTTCGATCGCCGTCCAGAAAGACGTGCTCGATCTGCAGTTCGTAGCCGTTGGACGGTGCCTCTTCGGTTCCCGGGATCAGGCGGAAAAACACACCTCCATTGAGGCCCGCGTCATTGGTACGAGCCTCGAACTGCAATACGAAATCCCCCCAGGATTTCTTTGTCTCAAGAAAACCGGGACCGCCTGCGACATGAGTCTCGCCGTCTTGAACGCTGAATTCGCTCTTCGAGCCGGCGACGATGTTCCAGTTGGCAAGGTCTTTCCCGTTCGAAATCTCTTCGGCCCCGATCGGCCTGACAAAGACATTTCGAAACCGAATCAGTCCTTCGTTTTTCTGAAGGCCAATAAAGCCGGACGTCCTCAGTCCTTCGGTTTCGTCTTCAAATTCGAGAACCAGTTCGCCGTCCAGGCGGGCGATGATTCGATTCCCCTCGACCGTGACGTGAAACGTTTTCCAGACGCCTTCTCCCGTCGCGACTTTGCCCGGCTGAGCCCTTCCGACGAGGCTGCCCGTCTTGAACTTCGGGTGAGAGTCACAAATATTGAGCTCGTAACACTCTTTCGTGGGATCGCTCGGACTGGCAATTGTGCGAAGAAAAATGCCGCTGTTTCCGCCTTCGGCCATCCAGTAATCGCAGCGGAGTTCGTAATCGGCAAACGGGACGGTTGTGTTGAGCAGCCCCGGTTCGCCCTGGCTGGCTTCGATCTCGCCACTGTCGTTGACGTGCCAGTCGACTTCGTTATTCGGCATCCAGCCGAAAAGTGTCTGTCCGTCGTAAAGTTGAATCCAGCCGGCACGCAGCTCGTCGTCGGTCAGCAGAATTTTCGGAGCAGACGGGAATCGAAATTCGTCAGCGACTTCGAGCGACGGTTTTTTCGGTGCTGGTTTCTCCTGAGCCTTTGCCTTCTCGGAGTTTTTCGTCCCGCTCGCCGCTGCCGCATTTTCGTTGGCCGACGATTCTGATCTTGCGGCTGGCTGAGCGGGGTCGGAAGTCCTGGGATCTGAGGCCTCGTCACCTCCGCAGCCGGAGAAACAAAGCATCGTCAGAACGATGAGAGGCATTGCCGAATGTGACCGCATCGCGGGCTCCTGAATGTGTCGAGACGAGCGACCACGCGAGCCGCTTCGACGGGATTTCCAATTGGAAGAGGCAATGTACTGCTCGGAACCGCCGCTTGACAAAGCAGATGACGCTGTCAAAACTCCGACAATCGCGAGACGTTAATTTGAGAAAACCTGCAGACAAGAAAACCTGCAGACAACTGACAGATTCGGAATCCGGGCTTCGTTGATTCCGGTGGCCACTTTCAACAATTGCGTTGACCGGCCGATAAACCTCATTCACCTGAAACACTCAGCAGGAGTCACGACCAATGGGCGGACCGATTGTGCGGACCGGAACGACACCAGAGTTCTGGAGAAACTACGACCAGGTATTCGGCGAAAAAAGCGGCGGCAAGAAAAAGGCCACCACCAAAAAAGCCTCACCAAAAAAGAAGGCGGCCAAAAAAGCGGCGAAGAAACAGGCCGTGAAGAAGGCTTCGAAAAAGAAGGCCAATAAGAAAGCCGGCAAGAAGTAGGTCCGGCGAGAAAACAGACAGTACGAAACAGACCCCGGTCAGAAATTGCCCGGGGTCTTTCTATGCGCTTGCGAGTTCCGCCATTCGCTCGGATCGACCTTCAAGCCGGGCGAGGCTTCGCGATTCTCGCTCGCCCGGTTCGCGAATGAAAATCGTCGAAACTGAACAAGGGCAGGGGGCTGCACTTTTTGCCGTCGCCGTTTTTCACTGTCGTGCTGCGCGTCTCATGACTGGTCTTCGTCGAGAGGCGGGAAGACGTCCGGCTCGATCTGATAGCCATCGGCCAGAGCGTTGGTCATGTTGAAGAGGCCGGCAATTGCCATGACCTCGCCAAGAGTTGCCGCATCGGCTCCGTGCTTCCTCAACGCGGCTGTGTGAGAATTCACGCAATAACTGCAACCGTTTGTGGCCGAAACGGCGAGAGCGATCATCTCACGCACGGCTGGATCGAGCTTCGATTCCAGGCCGAGCGATTCCGGATGCATGAGCTGTTTGAGGCTCGACCAGACCACTTCCAGCTGAGTGGGATTCGTGGCCAGAACCTGCCAGAACCGTGGGATGAAGTCGATTCCTTTTGTCGTGCGAATGTCGGCAAAAATTTCAGCAACGCGACCGGTCGCGTTTTCTTCCGGGACGGGGCGGACAGTTGCTGTGCGAGGTTCGATCATTGTCTGGCTTTACGCTGGGAGGCTATTGACGGTCGGACGCGGGGTAATAAGCCGGCGCGTTCTGTTAGCAGCCTGTTGAAAAAGTGGCATGGGCATCCTGCCAATACAGTTCGGCACGGCCTCTGCGTCGGTCGTTTAACGTTGAGCCGCAGGCGAGAACTTCGGTGGCGGAGCTCGCGATGAACCACCGCGACATCGCCGCCACCCTCGGACTTGTTTCAAAAGCGCCGCGATGCCCCAATTTTCGCCTCCGGCTCAACGTTAAACGACTCTGTGTCATAAAACTGCGTATCGCATCGTCAGGCAGGAACCGTGCCGAACACTATTGGCATTCTGCCCATGCCGAAATCTCAACGAATCACGACCTGGAAGGCCGTGCCACTTCAGTGTTCCGACGAGCTGTCAGGTCCGAGATCCGGAAACACCCGCGCGACTTTCCGCAGGATGTAGTCTCCGTAGGTCCCTGAAAAGTCAAAGGCGTTTTCGCCGTCCCAGCGAGTCGCCGCGCTGGCGGTTTCGGGAGTTCGGATCGGTTGGATTCGCGCGTCCCAGTTTGGATCGAAGAAAAACGGAAACGACAGTCGACCTCGCGCACTGCGGTTGCGAACGCGATGCGGAGTCGACCGGAACAGGCCGCCGGTCATTCGCTCCAGCATGTCGCCGATGTTGCAGACGAAAGAGTTTTCGATCGGCGGCGCGTCGATCCAGCGGTCACCGGATTTGATCTGCAGTCCGCCGATCTCGTCCTGACGCAGGATTGTCAACAGGCCGTAATCCGTGTGCTCGCCGACGCTCCACGTCGATTCGCTCGTCGCTGAGTCTGGCAACGGTGGGTAGTGGAAAATGCGAAACAGTATCAGCGGGTCCGTCGTGTACCGGGCTCTGAAATAGTTCGCGTCGAGCTCGAGGCCCAGCGCAAGGCCGCGCATCAAGGTGTGTCCCAGGTGCGTCATTTCGTCGAGGTAACCCAGAATCGCTTCACGAAAACCATCGAGCTCAGGAAACAGGTTGGCACCGTGAAGCGGAACTCCGGATGCGACTTTGGGATGATCACTCGACAGTTCCGAACCGAAGTAGAGGCCTTCTTTCTGATCGGGAAGCCCGCTTGTCAATTCCGCTCCGACAGGGAAATAGCCGCGCCACGCGCGACCCGCAAGCTCCATCCGGAGCCGCATCTTCTGATCGAGAGGCAGCGCGAAGAACTGACGGCTCAACAATTCGAGGTACTGGAATCGGGCCAGGTCGATGCCATGATCGACGATGTAGAAGAACCCGGATTCGCGACACGCGTGTGCCAGTGAAGCGGCAGTGCTGGCGGAATTCCCGTCTTCGTTGAGAAGCGGTTTCAGGCTGATGACTGGCAGTTTGGCGGAATCGGTCGGCACGACAGTCTCGATTCGGGAGAAATTTCCGGCACGATATCAGTCGAAAGCTGGCGGGTCGAATCGAACCCGCGCCACTCATTCCACTGGATCCGTGTCGGCGACCGTCGGTAATCTACCTCGTCGTTGCCCGACGTCCTTTCGACTGGAATCAGCACAATGCGATCGACTCATCCCTTTTTTGTGAACGTCACTCTCGCAGCGGTTTGCCTGACCTCTTTCTGCGGATGTCCTGCGGATCAGCCGGTCGACAATACTGGTCAGGCCGACCCTCTGACTTCGGGCGAAGCCACGGCTACCGATCCGGACAAACCTGTGGATTCGGGTGAGTCGGTGACCGACAAGGCGGGTGCTGTGCTCGACACCGCGACGGCCGCTGCCGGATCGACCTGGAATTTTGTTTCCGAGAAGACCAGTGCCGGACTCACCGTATTTGGAAATACCGTGGGCAAGGGAAAGGACCAGGTGGTTGACTCTTCAACAGCGGCCTGGGTCTGGTCGAAGGACAAATCGACCGACGGCTGGAAATGGGTTCGCGAGAATGCCACCGACGCGACAGAGTGGGCCACGGATTCCGCCAGCGAAATGTGGACGGTCACACGAAACGAAACCGGCGAGTTCGCGTTGTGGGTCAAGGTCGAGGCGAAAGAAGGAATTGCCTGGGCGAAGACAAGTCTGCCCGCCGCCTGGAAAGTCACGAAGGACGCCGCCGGGGACGCGTGGGTCTGGGTCGGCGAGCACAAAGTGGCCATGACGGTTGCAGCCACCGTTGTGGCGGTCGTCGTGGCTTCGCTGATTGCTTCCCCCGAGGTTGCCGCAGTCGCCGCGATCAAAGGAGCTATTTCTGGCGGCAGCAGGGCGTCGCTGCTGTTTCTGGTCGCCGCGTGGAAAGACCGTGACCCGAACCTCGATTTGAAAACCGTCACCGAAAATCTGTTTACGAGCATCGGCGTATCGGTGCTCGCTCAGTCCGGCCCGCAGATCCTGTCCAGCATGTCTGGTGACGAAGCGGCTGACGCCAGTTGAGCCCTGACGCCAGCTGAGCCGCTGTCAATCGTTGGTTTCTTCCCAGACAGTGCGGTAAGCGCCGATCGACTCAAAGTATTCGAGCAGATCTGCGAAGAATTCGTTGCCGCCGAGTGTCGCGCTGTCGCCGACGACGATGAGTTTCCGCCGAGCTCGCGTCAGTGCCACGTTCATTCGCCGCGCGTCGGCAAGAAAGCCGATCTCACCCGTCGCGTTTGAGCGGACACAGGAAATCACAACCGCCTCTTTTTCCCGCCCCTGAAATCCGTCGACGGTGTCGATTTCAAGTTGATCTGAGTCCGCGTTCTGCCGGAGCCAGCGGACCTGCGCGGCGTAAGGAGCGATCACCGCAATGTCGCTCGCTGCCAGTCCCGCCTCTCGAAGCTGCCGGACTTTTCGCAGGACGAGTTCGCCCTCGGACGGATTACGTTTGCTGAGCCCGTCCGGTTCGATCTCCTCTTCCCAGCCGCTTCCCGCTGTGTCGATGAACGAAACCGGATCGGTTGTCAGAATCGTTTCCGCGACGTGTGGCAGATCGTGAAGCAGATGCGACGCGACCGACTCATGAGCGATCAGCGAGCCGCCGTAAAACTGCGACGAGGAGAAGTCCATGATGTGAGAATGCATGCGGTACTGTTCGTCGAGCTTCCGCGTCACTGACTCACCGTAGTGCTCGACAAGCCGCTCCAGCAGGCTCAGCTGCAGCCCTTCTTTCGTTGCCTGAGCCGACAGAACGGTCGGCGGCAACTGGAAATGGTCGCCGGCCAGGACGAGTCGATCCGCGCGGAGGGCGGGTATCCAGCAACCCGGCTCAGTGGCCTGACACGCCTCGTCGATGACGACGAGGTCGAAGTCGCGGTCTCCAATCACGTCGTCGCCGAATGTCGAGGTCATGCACACGATATCCGCCCGGTCGAGCACATTCTGAACGGCCTGCTGTTCGAGCAGTCGCGCGTCGGATTTCAACTGTCGCGCTTCACGCCGGACGGCCTGCTTCTCTCCGCGGGCCGGTCGTGCCCGAGTAAAACGCCCGGAGCGGCGGAACAGGTTCTCGGCCTCGCGCAACATCTCGCGCACAAGTTTCATCGCCTCGTGGTCCTGGACTTTCGCGTCGAGCGTGTGGTCGCGCAGCTCCTCGCTGACGCGAGCGGGATGACCGATCCGGACGGCTTTCTGTCGTGCTCGAATGAGTCGTTCCAGGATGTTGTCGACGGCCGTGTTGCTCGGCGCGCAGGCGAGGACTTTTTCGCCGCGTGACACCGCCTGCACGATCAGCTCGACAATCGTCGTTGTCTTTCCGGTTCCCGGCGGACCGTGGATGATCGCCAGATCCCGCGCCGACATCGCGAAACGGACCGAAGCCTGTTGCGACGGATTTAGAGACGTTGTGAACTCGCAGTCGGTTTCGTCGTCGAATCGCGGATCACGCTCACCCAGGAGGACTTTCCGGATCTCCGCAGCACGGCCGCGAGCTTTCGGTGCGGCTCGCAACGCGGCCTGCTGTCGCTTCCGAGTAATTTCGTCGGGGGCCAGATCGACCCGGAAACCATCGCCTTCGGGCCAATCGTCGAGCGCCACCTGGATCGAGGAGCGATCCCTCGCGCTGACGACGCCGTGCTGAGGATCCGTCGACGAATCGTCGGGAGTCATCACAACCGGCGCACCAACCCGCAGCCGGTTCCACGGCAACTGCAATGTCCGATTCCGTTTGACGAGCGTCACAACCGTTCGTCCACCGAGTCCCGGTTCGTGATCGGTGATCACCAGATCCAGAAGCGTTTCGCCGGATTTCTCCGCGTCCGCTCTTGTGGCGCCCCGACTCCGCTCAGCCAGCCGTTCGGCTTCCGCTTCGGTTTCCAGGTCGAGCAGGCGGGAGAGTCTCTCAAAGTGATCTTCAGTAGAAATGGGAGTCGATCCAGAAAGGGCAGGGCGGTCAGGCCGGAATGTGAGCGGCGAATGCTAACAGGCTTTCCGATTCGTTTAAGGTGCCACAGGAAATTTGTTGAGTCGCCAGGCCGATACAACTCTGCCAGAATCTGGAAGAATCTCATTCGGTCCCGCAGGAACGGCAACAGAGTTTCTTACACCCGGAAACCGCGGAAGAATTTTCCGGGACCCGCGGAATCGCTCATTTGCGACGTAACCCTGCTTTGACTCTCTCTTACCTATCGGTGCAAAATGGCTGAAAGCCCTGACGAAAAGCAGATCTCGGACGTCGATCCGTCGGCGAGCGATGCCTCGAAGCCAGGCCTGCCCGAGAGCGCGCCGGCACCGCGGCGCGTCGTCCGCGCCGTCGGGCCGCGGTTGCGAATTCTGCTGTACGTCGTGTTCGCCCTGCTTGCGCTGCTGGGTGCGAACTCTGGATATCTGGCGGCCGTGACGGCGCTGGAATGGGTCAGTGGCAAGACGTGGCAGAATTATTTTTACTTTTTGATGTTCCTCGGCCATCTGGTGCTGGGGCTGCTCATCGTCGTGCCGTTTCTGATTTTCGGCATCGTCCACATGCGCAACACGATGCACCGCCGCAACCGGCGAGCCGTGCGTGTCGGGTACGCTCTGTTTGCCGCTTGCCTTGTCGTCCTGGTGACGGGCTTGATGCTCGTTCGGATTTCCGGCGTCTTCGACCTCAAGCATCCGGCTACCCGATCGCTGGTCTACTGGCTGCATGTGGCGTGTCCGGTCATCGGTGGCTGGCTCTACTGGCTGCACCGCCTGGTCGGACCGAAGATCAAGTGGAAAGTCGGGCTGACATACGGAGCCGTCGTGGCCGGTACGATCGCTGTGATGGTCGGTCTCCACTCGCAGGACCCTCGGCAATGGAACATGGTCGGTTCGCCCGAGGGTGAAAAATACTTCGAGCCGTCGCCCGCTCGAACTCTCACCGGCAATTTCATTCCAGCGAAGGTTCTGCAGAACGACGACTACTGCAAGAGATGTCACGCGGACGCTCACGCCGACTGGGCTCGCAGCGCGCACCGATTCAGCTCGTTCAACAATCCCGCCTATCGGACGTCCGTTCGAGAAACGCGCGCGGTGTCATTGAAGAGGGACGGCGATGTCCGAGCGTCCCGCTGGTGCGCGGGCTGTCACGATCCCGTCCCGTTCTTCAGCGGCGCCTTCGACAACGCGGACTACGATGACGTCAGCGACCCGACCGCTCACGCGGGGATCACCTGCACCGTCTGCCACGCGATTACCAACGTCAACAGCAACATCGGCAACGCGGACTACACGATCGAGGAGCCTTTGCACTACCCGTTCGCGTTCAGCGAAAACCGAGGTCTGCAGTGGGTCAACGAGCAGCTCATCAAAGCCAAACCGGCCTTCCACAAGAAGACGTTCCTGAAGCCGTTTCACAAAACGGAAGAGTTCTGCGGCACATGCCACAAGGTCAGCCTGCCGTTCGAGCTGAACCACTACAAGAAATTTCTGCGCGGCCAGAACCACTACGATTCGTATCTGCTCAGCGGAGTTTCCGGCCACGGAACCCGCAGTTTTTACTATCCGCCCAAGGCACAGCAGAACTGCAACGGCTGCCACATGCCGCTGCGCGAGTCGACGGACTTTGGTGCGAAAATCTTCGACGATTCCGGCAAACTGAAGATCCACGATCACCTCACGCCGGGAGCCAACACGGCCATCGGCTGGTGGCTGAAAGACGACGAGGCCATCCGTCGGCAGCAGGAATTCCTGGCGGGTTCAATGCGGGTCGACATTTTCGGAATTCGAGACGCGCCGCGATTCGATGCGCCGCTCACCGCTCCGCTGAGACCGGAAGTGCCCGTCCTTGAACCCGGCAGGTCGTACCTGCTGGAGACTGTGATCCGTACGGTCAAACTCGGCCACCACTTTACGCAGGGAACAGTCGACTCAAACGACATCTGGCTGGAAGTCGTCGTGCGGGACGGCGAACAAATTATCGCGAGGAGCGGGGACCGGAACGAGGCCGGGGATGTCGATCCGTCGGCGCATCGTGTCAACGTGTTTCTGCTCGACAAGAACGGCGACCGAATCAACCGCCGGAACGCTCAGGACATTTTCACGCCGCTCTACAACCATCAAATGCCGCCGGGAGCGGGGCAGACGGTGCACTACGAGCTCGCGCTGCCGGACCAGCTTTCCGGACCGCTGACGGTGGACCTGCAGCTCAACTATCGAAAGTTTGATGCGGAGTATCTGCGGATCATTCAGCTCGAAGAAACACGCGCGAAGATCAAGACACCGGGATTTGATCACTCCGGGCGGTTCCGCGATCTCCCGATCACGGTTCTTGCCAGCGACCGCGTCGTGTTTCCGGTTCTCGGATCCGGCGGCGTCGTGAAGAATGATCCCTCGCCCATCGTTCCCTGGCAGCGCTGGAATGATTTTGGCATCGGCCTGCTGCTGAAGGGGCAGGAGAAAGACCAGGCCATTGAGGCCTTCAAGCAGGTCGAAGCTCTGGGGCGGTACGACGGCCCACTGAATCTGGCGAGGATTTATCCGCTGGCAAGCGACGTGCCTGCAGGCATCGCAGCACTGGCCCGCGCAGCAAAACACACCGACCCGCCCGCTCCGCCGTGGACGGTCGCCACACTGAGCGGCATGTTGAATCGCAAACAGTCGAATCTTCTCGAAGCGGAAAAGAACTTCCGGGCCGTGCTCGAAATGCGGACTCCTGAAACGGAAGAACGCGGATTCGACTTCAGCCGTGACTACGTGGTTCGAAATCTGCTCGGGCTGACGCTGTTCGATCTGGCGAGACAGATTCGCCTGCCGGCCGAGCGACCTGAAGACGAGGCCGGCAGAAAGAAGTACGACGGACGCAAAGCCGAGCGTGAAGCGTGGCTTGCCTCTGCTGAGTCGGAACTGAAAAAGACGCTCGACGTCGACAGCGAGAATGTGACCGCTCATTACCTGCTGAGTCAGGTTTACGCCGAACTCGGTCGACCCGATCCGGCGAAGCAGCATCAGGATCTTTACGACCTTTATCGAACGGACGACACGGCGCAGGGACTTGCGATCGACAAGGCAAAGCAAAGATACCCAGAGGCGGCGAAGGCTTCCGAGGACATCGTGATTTATCCGCTCCGTCGGGTCGCCGAGTAAATTTCGTTTTCCCTTCACGAGCGGCCGACGGTACGGCCATCCTGCCCGCTCAGGCCGCCGCCCGCGGGCGATCGACATCGTTGCGACGCCGGACCTGCCCCGGAACTGGTGCCGTTGACGTTTCAAAAGTACGCTTAGCAAACGTCCCACGAAAAGAGGATTGAGATTGCGGGAGGGCGAGGCCACCGCTGTAAACATGAATGGAGGCGGATTTCTCCGAAATGCGCCTACTGCTCTGTCAGGGTGTAAAGTGGGGTAAGCATCCTGCTTGCCGACGTTCTGTGAGCGAACATCGCAAGCTGGAAGCTTACGCCACTGAAGCTGCGACTCGTATCATTCCGCTTTGACGAAGCACTACGGTCAAACGTTCTACAGCGGGAGCTTCGCCCTCCCGCCGAATTTCAACCCGTCTTCGCGGGACCTGAACTGAGCACCGGACACGGGCTTCAGTGGAAGAGCCCACGAAGCTGCGGATCCACTTTGAGACACACCTCGACTCACACCGAGTCGTACCTCTTCTGACAAGGAGCCTGCGATGAAACGACTTCTGCTGTGCTGCGTTGCCACTGGGATGCTCGCGATGGGAAGTGTCAGCCAGGCGGCTGAGTGGGGATTGAAGAAGGGCCTGGTCACACTGCAATCGGCACCAACCATTGCGTTTGGCCCGGATGGAATTCTGTTTGTCGGTGACGCGAAAGCCGCTTCCGTCGTGGCAATCGACACGGGAGATTCCAAGGGCAGCGCCAAACGGGCTCAGATCAACATCGACAATGTGAATAAGCAGGTCGCTGGCCTGTTTGATTCGCCGGGCTCCGCGATCGTCGACCTCGCCGTCAATCCGCTCAGCGGAAACATTTACGTTGCCGTTTCGACGAAAGCTGGTGCCGCCCTCGTCAAGATCGACGCCGCCGGCAAGCTGAGCCGTGTTTCGCTGGACGACGTGCCTCACGCGACAGTCGAACTGCCGGGCGCTCCGGAAGACAAAGTTATTAAACGTGGTAATCGCGAATCGAACCTGCGGGACGACGCCGTGACCGATCTCGCGTGGGTCGACGGTAAAGTCATCGTCTCTGGTCTGTCGAACTCGAAGTCGGCGGTTCGGGAAATCGCGTTTCCGTTTGTCAAATCCGACACCGGCTCCAGCGTCGAGATCTACCACGGTGCTCATGGCAAGCTGGAAGATTACTCCGCCATCCGCACGTTTGTGCCGTTCAACATTAACGGTGAGCCGAGCCTGCTGGCCGGCTATGTCTGCACGCCGCTGGTGAAGTTTCCGCTGAGCGGTTTGAAAGCTGGCGAGAAAACACGCGGTACAACGGTCGCCGAACTCGGCAACCGCAATCGACCGCTGGACATGATCGTCTACGAAAAAGACGGTCAGGAATGGCTGCTGCTGGCCAACAGTGCCCGCGGCATCATGAAGATCAGCACGAAAGACATCGCTAAGAATGAGGGCATCAACGAGCGGATCAGTGGAACCGCCGGCCAGCCGTACGACACCGTCCCCTGGGAAGGCGTCGTGCAGCTCGACAAGCAGGGCGAAGGCCACGCTGTCATTCTCGTTCAGGACGGTGAGACAACGCAGAACCTGAAAACGGTTGAATTGCCCTGACAGTTGACTGTTCGTTAAGAACCAGTGAGAAGCCCGGATTTGAATAAGTCCGGGCTTCTTTTCTTGAAACGCCGCGGCTCACACACAGCGAGATGCCCTGCTACACTCCCGCCGATTGCTCCGGGCTGGCCTGTTTGGCACGCTGAATTCACCTCCCGCATTGTTCTCCGTAATCTCAATCCAATCGCGAACTGGTGAGGCTATGTCGGAAGTGGCGTCGGGAGAGGCGGATAAAACGGAAGGATCAAATCCGCTCACATCCAGCGTGCCACCGGTCTGGGGTGAGGGCGGAACGCTGATTCTGCTGGTCCTGCTGAACGCCGGAGCGCTCGGTCTGCAGGGGCTGCTGTCTCCGATGACTGTCGAGCTGCAGCGGGATTTGAAAATCGACGAGGCGTCACTCGGACTGATTCAAACAGGCTTCCTCTGTATTTATGCGGCCGCCACTCCGCTGTGGGGGTTCGCGTCAGTTCATTGTTCGCGGCGCGGCCTGTTGGTTCTCGCCTCCCTTTTGTGGGGCGGATGCTGTGCGGCGCTGGCGTTTGTCGATTCGCAGTGGGCCTTCAAGTCGGTCTTCTGGGTCGCCGCCGTCGGCAACGCAGCGATCATTCCTCTCACGATGTCGATGGCTGTTGATGTCGTGCCGCCGGCTCGTCGAGGCGTCGCGTTTGGATGGCTTGCGACGGGTCAGACACTCGGGATGGGCTGTGCATTCTTGACGGGCGGCTTACTCGTCGAGTCATTCGGCTGGCAGTTGCCGTTCCTCATTTTCGCCAGCTTTGGTGGGACAGGAGCATTTATGCTCGTCGTCTGGCTGCGTCACGAACCCCGGCACGGTGCGATGGAAGAGGATCTGCAGGAACTGTTCGAGTCCGGCAGCACGTACGACTTCCGGATTGGCTGGAGCGGACTCAAGCAACTGTTTGCGACTCACACGAATTCCTGGCTCGCGGCTTCGACGTTCCTCTGCAGCGTTGGCGACGGAGGCCTTGCGTTCTGGTTTATCGAAATGCTTCGTGACGAGCACGGGTTCAAAGCCGTCGACGCAACGTGGCTCACGGTGGGTCTGTTTGCCAGCCAGATTCCCGGAGCGGTCGTCCTGGCAGGCCTCGCGGACCGGGCCGACCGGCGCAGCGAAAACGGAAAACTGATTCTGCTCGCCGTGATGACCGTGAGCATGGCTGCGTGTTACTTCATCGGGCTGAGCATCCCGTGGAGCGACGCGTCGTTGACCTCGCCGGCCTTTGTGTTTTTTCTGCTTCTGCTGATCGCGGGGGCGTTCGTGACGGCCGCTCTGCCGCCGCTGCTCTGCAATGCGGTCAACGATGTCAACCCGCCGGAACACCGCAGCCTGATGTTCTCCGTGCTGACGATCGCCCGGCTGTCCGGTCGAGCACTGGGAGTATTCGTGGTCTCAGCCATCGCTGTGAGGTGGTTCTCCGGTCAGCTCGCATCGGGGCTCGCCTGGGCATCGCTCGCGTTTTTTCCGGCGGGACTCTGCATTCTCCCGGTGATTCGAAATGCGCTGTCCGATCGGACTCGGCTTAAGAGTCATCTGCAACGGGCTGTCGAGAATCGATCGGGATAGGTGACCGCACCAGCCAGCACGGTCGCCGAATCGTTCCGGCGACGGCTGGCAAGTTGGCTTTGGGCCGCTCAGATGTTGGCGTTGAGACTTGCCAGAACCGCGGCACTCAGCATGAACAATTCATTCTGTTCCGATGGTTCATCAAACTGATCCGCCCCGAGTCCACCGACCAGCGTGTCCGTGCCACCGTTCCCGCTGAGCGTGTCGTCGCCGTCGTTTCCAAAGAGGATGTCGTTTCCGTCTCCGCCGCGAAGTTCATCAGGGCCGTCTCCGCCGATGACGATATCGTCGCCCGATCCGGCGTTGACGTAATCCGCTCCGTCTCCGGCAACGATTCCGTCGTCACCGTCGAGGCCGAAGATCACATCGTTGCCATCACCTCCGTCGATGGTGTCATCTCCATTGTGGCCACGAATGATGTCGTTGCCATCTCCGCCCCGGAGCACATCGTCGCCACTGTTGCCAAGCAGCACGTCATCGTTGGCTCCACCGTCGAGCGTGTCGTCACCGGCGGCTCCCTGCAGCGTGTCCGCACCGGAGCCACCGACGACGCTGTCGTCTCCAAGGTCGCCAAGCAGCCTGTCGCTGCCCAGTTCGCCAAGCAGCGTATCGTTCCCGTCGTCTCCATCGAGATCGTCGTCGCCGCTGCCACCGTTCAGCAGATCGTCGCCGTTTTCACCGGTGAGGGTGTCGTTGTCCTCGTCGCCGAACACGATGTCGTTGCCTTCTCCTCCGGCGATCAGGTCATTGCCGAGACCGCCGCGAATCGTGTCCGCACCGTTGCCGCCGTTGATCTCATCGTCGTCGTCTCCGCCTGCAATCGAATCCCCACCGGCGCTGCCGGTGATCGTGTCGGCGCCGAGTCCGCCATTCAGGAACAGAATCACATTTCCAATCTTCGCCCCCGCTGCGGAAATCGTGTCGGCTCCATCCTCACCGTTCAGCCGAATCACCGCGGTGCCGACATTGTTGATGTCCGTCAGCGTGAGGATGTCATCCCCCAGCCCGCCGTTGACCTGGACTTCTTCCATGCTCGGCTGAATTCCGTTGGAAGCGACTCTCGCAGAGGCCCCACCATCTGTGACGGTCAGCGTGCTGAGGTCCTGTCCAACGGTCACGGAATTGGCATTCAGATCAAGCAGCACGTTGAGCAGGTCCTGCCCGTCACCACCGTCGAAATTGTCGGTGCCGTCGATCGACCCTCGCCAGACAAGCTCATCGTTGCCTGCTCCGCCAAAGATGTTGTCGTCTCCTTCCAGGCCGAAGATCGTGTCGTTTCCACTGCTGCCATCGACCAGGTCATTTCCTTCGCCACCCAGCACAACGTCATCGCCGGCGGCCCCTCGAAGGGAATCGTTACCTGAACCGCCATCGATGAGGTCATCTCCATCGGCCCCGACGATCGTGTCATCGCCTTCGTTCCCATGCAGTGTGTCCCCAGCCGCGATGATGGGCGTTGGCAGCATGGGCAGTCCTGGCCCCGGGCCAATGATTCCGGCCTGACTGGCGCTGGGGAAGAGCCATGCCCCGCGGCCGAGCGTCCCGGCGATGAGCACATCGTCAGCGGCGTCGTAGTCCATGTCGTAAACCGGAACTCGCGGCAGACTCGCATCGAGCTCCGCCCAGACTCCGGGGGCGGCCGTCGTCATTCGAAAGACTCCGAACCGGCCACCAACGACAACGGCGTCGTTGGATCCGGGGATGAACTCCAGAGATCGCAGATCGGGGTCTGGCAGATTGCCCGTCACATTCGCCCATGTCGCACCGGCATCGGTGGTTCGAAAGACTCCTGTGGGGTCGGCGATGTAGGCGGTCATCCAGTCGTCAGGATCGAGCACGATGTCTCGGACCGTTCCGCCAGGCCACGCAGCAGATTGCACCGGTAGCCCGAGTCCTGCCTGTCGAACAAAAACGCCCGCCCCGGCACCCAGGTAAAGCACTTCGGGATTGTCGACTCCCAACCGCCGTCCACCATAGGCGATTGAGTCGCTGTTCACCTGGGCGGCAATATCGAGTTCCGTAATATTGTCACCCTGATCGAGCGATTCGTACGGGTTGTTGGCACCACCAATGATCAGTCGAAGACCATCCACCTCATTGACGACCACCGGCGTTACGAACTGAGGCACAAGAGCGGCACCCATGCCTGTGACGGCCAGAGCGGGAAATGCCTGATTGAGCAGCGTATTTGCCGCGTCATACGTGCGGCGACGAAATGCGGCCAGGTTCTGAAAGCTGGAATATCGAACCGACGAACCTGGCGTACTGATGGCATCGACAGCGACGTCGCCGCCATCTGCCGTCGAGACGCTGTCCCACGTGAACGATCCCGGCGTGAGCTGCTGAGGTGTGCCGGTGTCCTGAGCTCCGCCGATCAGAATATTGGACAGCGTGTCATAGGCAATGTCATGGAATTCTGTGACCTGGAGATTTCCGTTGATTGAAAACCAGTCGCCGGTGTTGTTCTGCGGGTTCGTGCGACGGTAGACGCCCCCATCGTCGACCTCGATCAGATTGCCAGCCGCGTCAAACGCCATTTCACGTGAATCAGCGTGCGGAGAACTGCTGCTTGCAGTCCCTCCGCCGGGAGTCGCCGCGATCGCATTGCTGTGCGTCATGTGCTCCCACTGCGGCGAGGGTGTTGCTCCGGTCGGCGTGATCGTCGTATCACCTCGGAAAATTCGCCCGCTGAAGTCATTGGCACCGAGGAAATTCGGAAACGGGGAATCCTGGCGGTCACCAGCCACGTAGACAGTGTTAGGGTCAATTGGATCAACAACGATCGAGAAGTGGATTGCCCCCTGGCCCCCAGGCTTGACCCGAGGACTCAATCCCTCGGTCGCTCCATCGCTCTCCAGGGTGGTCGGCAGGTCCATTCGCGTCCAGGCCGTCCCGTTATCTGTAAAGCCGATGTACTGCGGCTGACCGTTGATGATGACTGCCACGTAGAGGCGACCATTATTTGCGACCGCCATCTCTGTGTTGTTGTTGCCGCCTCCCACGATCGTCGCGTCAACACCATTGGCCGCCCCATCATTAACTGAAATGTTTGCCCATGTGACACCGGCATCGTCACTCTGAAAGACTCCAACACCTGCCACTGACACATAGAAACGATTCGGATTGCCAGGGTCGGCAACCAGATCAAAAATGGATCCAGCGGTCAGTCCCCCCGTACCTGAGATAAACGTCCATGTCACACCGTTATCGGCACTTCGGTAGAGGCCGCCTCCGGGGCCGAAAAAGTTCGCTGACGCCAGCATCAGATTGCCCTGAAGCACTACGCCGGAAATGTTTCGACCTATCAGTAACGGGTCCGTGATTTGTTGCCATGTGTTGCCACCGTTGTTGCTCAGTGCCAGTCCGTCGAGGTTGCCTCCTGCCCCGCCAAAGCTGCTGAATCGCCCGAATCCGGCCAGCAGCCGATTGGGATTCGCCGGATCCATCGTGAGGGCGCCGATCGACTGCGACGTCAGGTCGTCCGTCAACGGAGACCAGCTCGGTGACCCGGCCGTGGCGTTATCAGTTCGCCAGATACCGCCGTTCGTCCCGCCGACGTATAGAATGTCAGCGTTCGTCGGGTGAGTGACGACTGTATGAATCGCACCAACCACTTCGTTGTTGGGGACAACATTTTCAACCTGCCCATTCAGTGTGGGGCCCGGTCCCTGCGCGACCCAGGCATCATCGTTTCTAATCTGAATGATCGCCTGCGAGAGACTGATGACACTGCCGATCGTGGGATTGAACAGATCCACTGCAAACTGCTCATCGCCTTCGACAACCGAGTCACCGATGATGTCGATCGAGATCGTCTGTGTCGTGACTCCTGGAGCGAACGTGACAGTGCCAGTCGCGAAGGCGTAGTCGCTGGGATCAACCGCTGATCCTCTGGTTGTTGTGAACTGCACACTCACAGCCGTCTGAAATGCCCGCTGCAGTCCCACGGTGAGCACTGCCGGAGTCACCCCCGATTGCCCTTCCACAACGCTGAGAAACGGTTGAATCGTGATGATGGGCGTAATCTCTGAATCAAAGTCGCCGGCGTTGATCAGATCATTGCCTCGACCACCCTTGACGAAGTCTGCTCCGCCGCCGCTTCCGCCATTGATGGTGTCGTCACCAGAGTTTCCAAACAGCAGATCGTCTCCCGGCCCGCCGTCGATGTTGTCGTCATTGCCGCCGCCGAAAACTGTGTCGGCTCCGTCGTTGCCCTGGATTGTGTCTCTGCCCAGGTCTCCGTGGAGAACATCATCGCCCTCATCGCCATTGAGGACGTCGTCCCCCGACGACCCGAAGAGCTGATCGTCGTCGACTCCACCGTTCAGGATGTCATTGCCGACACCACCATCGATGAAGTCGAGACCCGCATCGCCGAAGATCATGTCATCGCCGATGCCTCCCAGCAGCGAGTCATCGCCGTCGTTCCCGTTGATCACATCCGATCCGGAACCGCCATCGATTGTGTCGATCCCGGCGTCTCCGGTGATCACGTCGGCACCGTCGCCGCCCAGAATGCTGTCGAGTCCATCTCCGCCCGACAGGGTGTCAGCACCGTCGCCGCCGATGATCGTGTCGTCGCCGGTGTCTCCGGTGACCTGGTCGGCTCCGTCACCGGCGTCGATGCTGTCGTTGCCAGCTCCGCCGGTGACCGTGTCATCGCCGTCTCCGGCCAGGATGACGTCGGCCGGTGCGGCGCTCGTGATCGTGTCGTTGCCGTCTCCCCCGCGAAGTGTCGCGACGAGGTCCAGGCTGCCGAGCAGCGTGTCACTTCCGTTTCTCCCATCGATGTCGATGGAGACGGGATTTCCTGTCCCGTCCGTGAAACTGAACGCGGCGGCCGTGACATTGGTAATGTCGATCGTGTTGTCCGCATCACTGCCCGTAATGAGGATCGACTCGACCGCGCTCGCCATAATGGGCGCGAGACTTGTGTCTGGAGCTCCGTTGACATCAAGAGTCACGACACCCGCAATCGATCCCAGCACGATCGAGTCGGCTGCGTCGGACTGCACGATCAACGTGCCATTGGAAAAGAGCGCGTTGACGGACAACAGAGTCCGCTGTTCCAGAACCTCGGCCGAGCGGTTGCGGGAACGTTGTTGTCGGCGGGTCATGCGCGTGCGTAGTCGAGTCAGCCAGTGAGAGCCCATCGTCAATACCTTCCGTGGCGAGAGATTCCGCCGGGCCACCACAGAAATCGGATCCGCGATTACCCGTCTGCGTGGCCGGTCCATCGGAACACGCGGGACATTCGTAAGATTCGGATCGGCCGTTGCAGGGCCTGCGTCTGATAGAACTGGCATCAGCCGCTAGAAGCGTCCGGTTCCGTACAACGCGACGAATCCGGGAAAGCAGCGCATCCGGATCGGCAGGCAGTTCTGGCACATTCCGGGCAGACCGCAGCATCCTCAGGATCGGACGAGGCCGCGTAATCGCCAAACTCTGCCACGTTCAATTTCGACCAGCCGGGATTCGCTGTTCGGTCCGGTCGATCTGCTTCTCCACGACGCCCGACGCGACCAGCCTGCGTTTTTTTTCGGGTCAAGATTCACTTGGGTTGCGGCGCGGCGTCTGCGAGGTAGATGTCGCGCAGCCAGGCTTCGACTCGAGCGAAGTCGACTTCCTCAGCAAACAGATCCGGATCGCTCTCCGAAGTCAGAGTGACCGTTTTGCCTTGTCGCGTCGTTTGAAGTTTCAATCCGCTCGGAGTCAAAGCCAGTCCGGTTGCCGCCTGCAGCGCTCTTTGCAGTGTTGCCCGGTAGATCGAATGAAGCGTCGCGTTTTCGCTGCCGTCGATTCCGAAGTTGTTGCGCTTTGCCGCGGCGAGCAGCACAGACACGGTGTCGGGATCAGCAAGTTTCGTCAGCTCGCGCGCCGCATGGATTGTCGCATCAACATTCGGGAAATCCAGAACTTCGCACAGTGCCCACGGTTTTCGGTCCCGTCCGAGTCTTGAACAGTACGGTTCAAACAGCGAATGGTCTGCAAGAAACGCTTTCAGGCCGGCGTGCTGCAGCGTCGAGGCTGTCAACGGTGAGAGGTCCATCCCGGTTGACTGCTGCGTCTGATTTCCTGGTTCACCGGACTCGGATGCCGCCTTCATCAGGATCGCTTTCGTCGCCAGTTCTTTCAGATGCCGACCCGGTTGTGAGTTGCCGGAAACGACAAAGTGCCCGTTGACAGCCGCGACGTTCTCACCGGCTGATTGAAGCACGGCCTGCACCTTGTAGTTTCCAGGTGGCAGCGCCGGCAGAACGATCTGAAAGAGAACGGCCTGGCCCGGCTCTTCCGTATTTTCGGACGCAACACCTCCATCGAGCATCGCGCGAACGGCTTTCTCGTACTTCGCGATCAATTCCTTTTGCGGCCCCGTTGTCTCGACGTCTGTCAGCAGCTTCAGGATCGAGCGGTGAACGCGGTTCCGCTCGGAAACCTCTAATGGGTTCCGCCATGTCTGGAACGCGACCCGCGACGAATCGGAATTCGCGCTGGCAGCAGCGGCCAGCACGGCTCGGGACAGCTCCCAAAGAATGCCGGCAGCCGTGTCCGTCTTGCGGTCCTCCGCCGAAGCGGAGTCGAACCAGTCGGCGCCCTGGCTGACGACAAACGGCGCGTCGCATTGAAGTTCGTTCCGGCTGATCAGCGTGAAGTTCAGTGCTTGATTCTGGATCTGGCGAATCTCCTCGTTTCGACCGGGATGGTGCAACAGATCGTGAAAAAGAGTCGCCGCCGCGCGGTGATCAGGAACCTGCTGCAGCGCTCGACCCTGCATGAGTCGAGCGTACAGGCCGGTCGTCTGCGAACGATATCTCTGGTAGATCTTTTCGAAGGCAGCAGCGGCTTGCATGAAGAGTCTGCTTTGATTCTCGGATCCCGGATCCTGAGCCTCAGCCTCTGAATGGAGGCACCATGCCAGATTGAGCAGTGCAACGCTGTGTTCCAAATCTGCCTTTTGTCCGTGGACCAACTGAGTCGTGCCGACCTCGAGATCGATCGTTCCGGTATAAGGCTTCGATCGTGCTTCCAATGCGGCCAGTTCAATTTCAAACAGCTTTCGAGCCGACACGAGATGGTGACGAGCCTGTTGTCGCAACGCTGCCGCCTCATTCGGGTCGGCCGAGTGCCAGGCCTGAAGATTGAGATGCTGGGCAAACGCAAGCAGCAACCGACCGTTGCCGTCGCGGTCCGAAGATTCTTTGAGAAGCTTCTCAAACACCGCCGTATCGAGCTCCGCTTTCTTCGAACTGTTGTCAGCGCGTGAGGCTGCTTCGGCGTCCTCTGAGTCTGTCTTTCTGGTCTGACTCAAGACCAGGCGAATCTGATTGGATGTTCTCTCAAATCGATCGATCGTGACCGTGTCGCCGGGACGGACTCCGCGCAGTTGACCAACAAGCCTCACAGAGCCGTCCGGGTGTCGGCCTTTCGCTCGGGCCGCAAAGAACGTTGGAAGATCACTCGTCAACGCTGTTGGACCGCCGACTCCGTAGGCGGCATCTTCGCCAGATGCCGGGGCAACCAGGGTCGATGATCGCTCGAAATTGAGCCTGATGGCGGCGCCGCGCTGGGGATCTTTCGGCTGAGCGGTCGGTGGTTCGGAATCCTCTGCGGAAATGTCGGGAGCCGTCACCGCGATCGGTGTCTCTGGCAGTGGAGCGTTCTGGATGTTTGCACGCTGACTGAGAATGATCGGCGCCTGGTACTTGTGATTGCGGATGGCGAAAGTCTCGCCGGCTTTGCAGTCACGCGAGTAAAAGTACCAGGTGGCTCCTTTTAAGTGCTTCGTTGGAGTGCTCAGCGTGCAGCTGAGTGGTAGAGACCCAACCGTCTTCTTCCAGCCCGGCTGGCGTTGTTAACTCTTCCTGCCATCCCCCGGACGCGTTGCCATCGCTGGTGTGCTTCCAGTCGTAAAGGCCGATTGTCACTCGCTGCGGCTTGGTTACGCCAAACCGCGCGATCCCAACGTAACCGTTCCGCTGCGTATAGAGGCGTCCTTTCAGAAAGTCGGGCACCCTGGAAAAGATGTGATGACCTTTGCCAAGCGGCACGCTGGCACCGTCGTTGAACGTGGCAACTCTTTGATCCCACGTCGTGTCGATAATGAGGCCGTCCAGAGCGATCGAGCCCCAGACGAGCAGGGGAGTGCGGCGTGAATTTGTCCGGATCGTAAACTGCGTGCCGTGCGCGGCATCACAGTAGTAAATCGACCAGTCCAGACTCTCAGTCCTTTTTCGGTCCGTCAGAGGGTGGCTCGTGATGGTCCGCCATTTGTGCCAGCCGTTTTTACTGAGCGACTCTGGAGTGTCAAACGCGACGCCGTCGTCATCAGGTCCAGTCTCCCAGTCTCCCAGTCGGACTCGCAGATGAGCAGCCACAGCCGTTGCTGACCGACATCGTGAAAACGTCGGTGAACGACGAACTGCATCTGACCGCCGTCGCGAATCGCGCTCGTGCAGCTTTGCCCCCACAACTGAGACGGGACGGCTTCGAATGTGTGCTCACCGCCGGGACCGTGTGTGTGTGTTGTCCGCTGTGAAAACGGCGTATGTTTTGAGGCAGGATGAACACGACGCCGTCAAGTGACGGTTGACGAGTTTTCTCTTCACCCGGCCCTCCCATTTCGACCATTTCGGAATCGCCAGGCCGATCGGCTCGAACGATCCCCATTCCGCCTCGACCGATGACCTCGACAATTTCGTAAGAGCCCAGCCGTCCGAGATGACCAGGTTCGTCCGAGGGCTCAAGAAAATCGGCAACGGCCTCAGTCGACCAGGACTCGATCGACGCCGCATCGGCGACACTGCTGAGCTGCTGCGGGATGTCTCTCATAAGCCGCTCCAGCGACGCTGTTTCGTTTTCCCATCCGCTGTCAGTCTTGAGCCGTACCGCGTCGCCGAAGAATTCCGGCCCGGACGCTTCGGCCTCAAAATGCTGTCGACATTTTGAGCAGACTTCCAGGTGCGAGCCCATTTCGTCCTGCTCGCACTCGGGCAGATCGCCGCAAAGCAGATCACGAATCAAATCCGGCTCGGGACAAAAGGACTGAGCAACCATGACTGTTCGCATCTGGTTCAAGTTCCGATTTTCCACAACCTCTTCGGGTTAGAAAATTCAGACTGCCACGTTTCGTTTCGTCACTGATCGACCGTTTCAATTTCGTTCCTCAACCGCGCGAGCACTCGACTGCGGGCGATGTAGACGGCTCCGACGGACAGCCCGGTTTCTTCGGCAACGGATGCGGCATCGCGACCGTCGACCGATGTCTGCCAGAAGGCCTGCCAGGTGGAGTCCTCGAAGTCGCTTCGAATTCGGTCGACAGCCCACTCGAACAGGCTGCGCCGTTACTCGCGTTCCCAGAGGTCCGGCTGGCTCGGATCCGGCTGCTCGCCGATCACGGCCAGCATTCCCGTGTCGCCGCTCCCCGGAACGTGACGTCCCTGCGCCTGCAGAAAGTCACTCAGCCTCGACCGCGTCACGACCTTTAACCAGCCGCGAAACGACCCGTTCTGTCGGTTGTATTCGAATCGGTGAATCGTCCTCGCCACTGTGACGAGCACATCCTGCGTGACGAGTGACGCGTCCGCATCCTGCAGGCCGCTGCTCCGAGCGAACCGGTAAATCAGCGGAGTGTAAAGTTTTGCAAATTCCCCCCAGGCCAGCTCATCCCGGAAATCACGAATCCGGACAAGCAGGCTGGTTCGAGTGGCTTCGACTGTGTTCATTGGCGTTCGCTCCACAGTCAGTACGGGTCGTGACGGCGGATCATCCATGATCACACCTCGCTCAGCAAAGAGCCTGCCGCTTGAGCCGGGATTCTCCCCGTGTCCGTCAGACGAGTTCCGGCAGCGTGCCGCCACGCGAATGATCCGGGTTCCCGAATGACTCGACCGGATGCCCCATCGATTCGCAGAAGCTCATCAACAGGCGGTTGTGCGCCACGTTCTTAAAGTCGAGTGCTCGCCCGGTGCGCCACCCGAGACCGCCGCCAACCATCACGAACGGGATATTGTTTCGGGTGTGAGAGTTTCCTTTGCCAAGCTCGTTCGTCCACACGATCGTCGTATTGTCGAGGAGAGAGCCGTCGCCGCCCGGTTCAGGAGTCTCGGCCAGTCGATTTGCCAGATGAGCCACCTGCTCGCAGTACCAAGTGTTGATCTTGATGAGCTTTTCGTAGGCGTCTTTGTTGCTGTCCGGTTCGTGTGACAGCGAGTGGTGGCCCTCGTCAATTCCCAGCCACTTCATGCGAGGTTGCCCCACACTGTTCGTAATCTGAAATGACGCGATGCGCGTGAAGTCAGCGACAAAGCTGTTGACCATCAACTCAAGCTGCATCCGGCAGACCTCGGGCATGTTGTCGTTCTGGTCTTCGACATTCGGCGTCAGCACCGGAATCGGGTGCCCGACGCCTGACTGTTTCGCACTGAGAGCTGAATCAGACTTCAATTCTTTTTCGACGTCACGAATCAGGGCGAGATGTTCCTGCAGGATGCGTCGATCCTCACTGCCGATCATCTTTTCGAGCCGACTGAAATCTTCTTTGAGTCCATCCAGCACGCTGGCGAGGACTTTCCGGTTCCTGGCCTGGCCGTAGAGTTTGTCGAACATCTGATACGGATCGTCGATCGGAGCGACCGGCTGGTTCGGTCCCGAGTACGACATGCGAGTCCAGGTATCTGCCCGGTCCGGCACCATCGCTCCGAATTCCAGTGAGCCGAACCGAGTCTGCGTACGCGGGTCGGCCTGCAGTTGATCCTTGAGATACTGATCGACTGAGATGCCCTTCGACCAGCCCGCCGGCGTGTCCGAGCCGCCCTGGATGTCACCAGGATAAAGCTCGATTCCCGTGAGCAGACAGCCGATCCCTCGCATGTGACCGTCGCCGTCGCCGCGAATCTTGTTGCACACGCCGTGCAGCGTCAGCGTCTGATCTTTGAATTTCTCAAGCGGCTTCAGGATGCGGGTGAGTTCAAACTGCTCGCTCTGCGCGTCCGGCCAGAAGTGATCGGGGATGACACCGTTCGGGCTGAAGACGAACACAAGTCGCTGCTTGCGGGACGCCCCGGAATCCGCCGCCCGAGTCAGGCTCGGCAGCCCCAGAGCCAGGTTGATCCCGGCGGCACTCAAGCCAGCCTGACGCAGAAATTCACGTCGTGATGCGTACTCAGTCATTTTTCTGGCCTTTTGTCGGCGAGGACTCTGTTTGTGTCGCGGCGATTGTGGCGATTTCCACCAGCAGCCTGCGAATATGGAAACCGTCTCTCTGAAAATTCCCGGTGAGCTCATCAAGCTGATCGAGGCCGTAGGCGGCCACCGGTTGTTTGACGAAATGTTGAAATGCGCGATTCACGAAAGCTCGATGCACATCATGACTACTGGCGAGAAACCCAGCCAGCTCAGATGCCCCTCGGAACGACTTCGGCTGTCCCTCGCGAGTCACGTAATGACCGGTGGCATCGATCGTCCGGTCGCTTTCCTTCTCTCGAAATCGACCATCGGCGTCGAAGTTCTCCAGAGCGAATCCCAGCCCGTTGATTTTCAGATGACAGGTCTGACAACTGTTCGGGCTGGTCTGTTTTTCGATTCGCTGCCGAGTCGTCAGATCTGGATGCAGATCCGGACTGAGCGGTGTGAACGCTTCCTTCGGCGGATTCAGCGTTCGGC
Organism: Planctomycetota bacterium; assembly: GCA_027623235.1. Lineage (GTDB taxonomy): Bacteria > Planctomycetota > Planctomycetia > Planctomycetales > Planctomycetaceae > JAQBVJ01. The sequence goes on along the minus strand of JAQBVJ010000002.1, from coordinate 30,657 downwards.
CAAGTACGTTGCGAATCAGAAAGACCCCTCGATGAATTGGCGAGGTTGAATCCTGATAGGCCAGTCCGCTCATCAGGTACGGATGCGACAGCAGTCCAGCGCTGTTTTTCAAATCGGTCCCGCTTTGAGAGAGTCCGCTGGACGAGTCTGCGGGCTTCCACTCGGCTCCGTAGTACTGCTGCAATCGAGGCGTCGTGTAGAGGCGAGTCGACAGAAACAGCTGACGGAAATCGCTCGAATCACTCCGGACAATTTCGTCAATCGACGCGTCGAGAGACGCTTTCAGGTCGGCCACAATCTCCGGTGTGAATCCAGGAAACTTCTCGCCGCTCTTTACGAGGTCCGTGAAATGACTGAGGTTGAGCCACTCAGACATGAACTCCCGAATCTTCCCGTGCGCCCGGTCATCATCCAGCATCCTTTGAGCGGCCTGACGAATCTGATCGGCCGTCTGCAGCTTGTCTTCCCGAGCGAGTCGGATCAGCCACTCATCAGACGGCAGCGAGTCAAACAGCGTCAGCGCCAGTCGATTGGCGGCCCGTTGCGACGTGGACCGGTCCTGATCGAGAGCCGGGTAAAGAAATCGTGGCGACTTCAAAGTCACCAGCAGGCAGCGTTTTGTCGCTTCGGCATCGCCTTCTGCCTGTGCCATTTGCGCGTCGATATAGAATTGCCGCGAGGACTCATCCAGCGGACCGCGAAAGGCCGTTTCAACCAGTTCGGTGAGGAAGCCTCGAAGCCTGGCTCGATTTTCGTCCGAGTCATTTTTGTGACGCTGCCGATAGATCGGCCAGAGTTCATCGACGGCCATCTGAGCAAACTCAGCGGCACTCGCTGTCGTCGATTCGTCCCACTGCCGATCGATGGCCAGTCCTCTTTCGAAGCCGTAACTGCGGTCGTCCGGCGGAAGCTTTGTCTGCAAAGAAAACGCTGGCGGCACGTAAACGGGGACGAGGCTCCGTTCCGGAATGAGGACTTCGGTGCTGTGTGGCGGCACCCAACTGAGCGAAATCGTCGCAGGCGGCTGCTCGGTCTTTCGCTTTCGCTGGTAAAGCTCGATCTGAATCGGGTAGACGCGACCGGCGGTCAATGTGACCGATTTTCGAAACTCAGTCCTGTCGCCTGATTGCACGCGATTGTTGATGAATTCCCGTTCGTTGCGCCCGAGCCCGCAGAGGAATGCACAGCTGGATCGGACAACAATTTCATAGCGGCCCGATTCCAGCACCTTCAGTCCGCCGCGCCAGCGAATCGAAAAGTCTTTCGCATCGACGCCTTCGCCGGGTCCGTCCTGCTTCCAGTCGAAGTCGATCGTCGAGTCGACACGCTCGATTTTCCGTTTGTCGTTGTTCGGGCGGGAACCGGTGAAGTACTCGCCTTTCAGACCGCGTTCGGTCGTCGACGAGGCGGACCCGGCGAAGTGTCCATAAAGATCCGCGAGACTCTGCCGGAGCTGCGTGCCCGTCAGACGAGTCAGCCGGATGCGCGGCGGATCGTTCCGAATTCGGGCAGCTTCGCTGTAAAAAGCGTTGTGAAGAAAAGCCGCGACAGCTGAGGCTTCCTCACCAGTGCATTTGTCCGGTTCTCCCTCCGGCATCGTTCGATCGATCAGATCTGCCAGCTCAACGACCGACCGATCGCCAGTCAGCGGGTCCTCGTGAGTCCCTTTGACGCCCTGTCCCTGATCTCCATGGCACCCGGCACAGCTTTTCGCATAGATCGCCTGCCCCTGATTCCGCTGAGCTGAGTCCTGAGCGGCAAGCGGCACACCCAGCGCGAGCCATACGCCAAATGTCAGCACACAGAGTCTGACCGAACCGACAGGTTGAGGAACATACTGCATGGGAATGTCGCGGAGTGGGCAGCAAGCCGAAACGGCGAGCGTCGGGAGGGAAGGAAATCCGGTGGGATGGCCATTTTGATCCAAACCCGACACAGGTACAACGGAGAGTCCAGATGCCTCAACAACTGCACGTCGACAGTCGTGGAAACACAATCGAGCCGCGTCCTTTCGCAGCGGTCGTCAGTCAGGTATTTCTGGTCGAGTGAGCCTCACGACGGCGTCGACAAATCCGGACACGAACCGGCCTCTCGAATGCGGATTGAACGAACGAGCCTTGGGCTTCTGTCGGTCCAGTGAGGTCCTCTCGCCAGCAGGAGGGGACACAAGATCAAGGAATAGGTTCGAAACAAGTTCCCGATCTGACGCCGCGTGCCCAGAATTCGAGGCTCCTGCCGCGCCGCGATTTGTCTCCCGACAGAGCGGTATCGACGTTGTCCTGCCGAATCGGAAATGTGTGGAATGCCGAAACGGCTGGATGGCACCGAGCGTCGCAAGTTTGCCTGGCTGTTGAATAAGATGACCTGAATAAAATGATCGCGAGCCAAACCCCGCTGTCGAACGAAGAATTGTGAACGATGGATCCACCGTTCAGCGACCGGACCGGACTCGCCAGTTTTTCCACAATGCAGGAAACCAGATCATGTCTTCGCCCAACCGCTCACAAAGTCGGAGCCTGTACCGACAGCAATCGGCAGTCGCACTGGCGGTTTTCATTGCGGTCACGTCTCACGCGGTTGCCGGCACGATTCGTGTGCCCCAGGACCACGACTCGATTCAGGCAGGTATCGACGCAGCCAGCCTGGGCGATGTCGTTCTGGTTGACGCTGGGACCTACAAAGAACGCATCCAGTTGAAACCGGGCATCACGGTCAGAAGCGCTGGTGATGATTCGGCAGGCAAGCTCGGCCTGAAGCGTGCTGAGGCGACGATCATCGACGGAAACGTCAAAGACGCAACAACTCCGGGCGTCACAATGGTCGAGGACTCGACGCTTGACGGTTTCAGCGTGACGGGAGTCGGCAAGTACGATGAGGACAGCTGGAACCGACATCACGCCACGCAGGGTGAGGAGCAGGCGAAGGAACCGATCGGAGCGCCGGGCACTGCCGGAATCGCCGTTCTCGGAATCACACGCTGCACCGTGATCAACAACATCGTGCATCACATTGGCTACACAGGCATCGGAATCACAGGCGCACCGGGCAAGTATGTTTCGCCACACATCGTCCGAAACGTGACCTACCGGAACATGGGCGGCGGAATCGGCTCTATGCGCGGCTCGACGGCGATCATCGAGGAAAACATCTGCTTCGAGAATTTTTACGCGGGTATTGGACACGAAAATGCCAGCCCGCTGGTTCTTAACAACACCTGCTACAAAAACGTGCGTGCCGGGATCGGCATCAGTGAAGGAGCATGCCCGACCGTTCGCGGCAACAAGTGCTACAACAACCGTCGCGCCGGGATCGGAGTTCGCACGGAAGCGACGACGTCACCGGTCATCGAGGACAATGACTGCTACGACAACGATATGGCCGGGATCGGAGCGCGAGAGGACTCGACGCCGATTATTCGCCGCAACCGTTGCTACAGAAACACCATGGCGGGCATCGGGTGCCGTACGCAGGCTCGCCCGCTCATCGAGCATAACGAGTGCTACGAGAACGGCATGGCAGGAATCGGCTGCCGAACGGGAGCGGAGCCGGTGATCCGCCACAATCGTTGCCACGACAACAAAATGGCCGGGATCGGCTCTCAGCTTGGGGCAAGACCGGTGATTGTCAGCAACGAGTGCTTTGACAACGTGATGGCCGGCATCGGTACCGAGACCGAAGCCGTCGCTGTGATTCGGGACAACAAATGCTACAGGAATCAGATGGCGGGAATCGGCTCTCGCACCGGGGCCCGGCCGATCATTGAAGGTAATGACTGCTACGAAAACCTGCTGGCGGGCATCGGTTCCGAGGATCAGTCCTTCCCGGTGATCCGCAACAACCAGTGTGTGAAAAACGGCGAGGCCGGCATCGGGACTCAAACGGGAGCGCGGGCTCTGATCGTTGATAACGAATGCCGGGACAACCTGACCGCAGGAATCGGCGTACGCGAAATGGCCTCAGCACTGATTGTTGACAATAAATGCCTTGAGAATAAGACCGTCGCGATCGGAGTCCGCAACGGATCAGATGCTTGGATCGCAGGGAACCAACTGGTGCGGACCGGTGGCATGCCACCGATGATTGCGATACGTGAAGCGTCATCCGCTGTCGTCATGGACAACACGATCACCGGTGGCGGCGTCGCCGGAGTGATGGTCGAGGGCACAGCGACGATTTCCGGAAACCGGTTCGAGGGCAACGGACCTCGTGGAGGGCCGGGACCGCCGAATTTCGCTGTGTGGGGCCACGGCGGTTCCACTGTGTCGTTTTCTGACAACCGTAGTGATCGCTGGCGCCACGCTCTTTTCGCCTCTGGTGCGAAACAGGTTCGAGCGACCGATAACACCGCCAGTCAGTTTCTCGGCACGGCGATCGTCGTCGACAAGTCTGAACTTCCCGCTCACGTCTTCGGGAACGTTGCACTCTCAGATAACAGCAAGGACGAAGCCGTCAAAATTACGGGGTCGCAGGGTGTCGTACTGGAGAACTCACGGAAGGCGACAGACCGCAAGACTGAGACGAGCGAAGCCGCAACAACAGACACTCGAAAAAATGCCGTGGACGTCAAGCCGAGTCAGTGACACGAACTTGTTCTTAACCGGGATGCCGTCTTTCTTGCCGAACAAAGGGCAACCTCACGCGGATTGGAATTGGTGGACTCCGTGTGGTGTCACTGACAATCGGGTTGTGGGCAGAGACGCTTTCCGGCGAAAAGGGCAGGGGCAACCGAAAGCCGGAATGGTTGCGATTCACGACGCCGGGGATCGAAGGAGGAAAACTCAATGGCCCATCTCATCGAGCATGCAAAGTCCGGTCGGGCGAGCTGCCGGAAGTGTCGCGAGAAGATTGCAAAAGACGAGCTGCGGTTCGGACACGAGACGGTCTTTCAGGACGCCGTGACTTACCAGTGGTTTCACTTGAAATGTGCCGCTCAGAAAGTGGCCAACGACCTCAACGAAGCGCTGCGCGACTTTGCAGAGGACATTCCGGATCGAGCTGAGCTGGAAGAAACGATTGCCGCGAATCGGAAGAAGCAGAAACCGACGACGTTTCCGTACGCCGAATTTGCTCCGTCCGGCCGGTCCAGTTGCCAGGTGTGTGGCGAGACAATTTCAAAGGGAGAAATTCGGATCGCCGTTGAGCGGGAGATCGACACGGGCAGCTTTGCCCGATCGGGCGCGGGGTATCTTCATCCTCAATGTGTGGCTGAGTACGAAGAGGCACCGGACGATCTGGCGGACGAACTCGCAAAGAACAGCGTCTCATTGGAGCCGGATGAATTAAAGTCTGTGCTTGATCAGCTGGGGTAGGGCTTTGCGGGAGCAGTCGAAGTTGCCAGGCTTTGCTCAGCAGCCCATTGAAATAAAGTCGCGGCACGGCGTAAGCAGGGTGTCCCATCCAGCGCCGGGCGGCTTACGCCGAGGATTCACAGGAATTTCTGAAACACAGAGGCACGGAGAACACAGAGATCCGCCGTGAACCTCGACTCTGTGCTCTCCGTGTCTCCGTGTTTCAAGATCGAAAACAAGTACCATCAGGCTTGCGCCGCTCCGCGACAGGACGCAGACTTTTTCAATAGTTGATCAGTGACTCAGGAAGTCTCGCAGGGGATTCATGTGAAAACGCAAATCAGTCTGCTGCTCCTCGTTCTTCTTTTTGTGCCGCAGTCGCTGCGGGCTGAAGGGGACTGGGAATTCACTCCGACGAGTGAGCTGGCGTTGTCTCGCGGGCTGGAGTGGCTCGCGAAGAACCAGGGGCCGCAGGGCAACTGGGACTCCAACGACCTCGGCCTGGTCAGCATGGGTGTGCTCGCGTTTCTTGCCGACGGACATCTTCCGGGGCGAGGAAAGTATGGCGCGGTTGTCGATCGGGCTCTGGATTACGTGATGCGGAACGCGAAGCCGTCCGGGCTGCTCAACATCGCGGACCCTCAGCGCGACATGTACAACCACGGCCTGGCAACGTTTGTGCTCGGACAGGCTCACGGAATGAAGAATGACCCGCGGATGAGCAAGGTGCTGGAGCAGGCTTTGCGGCTCATTGCGAATACACAGGCGAAAGACGGCGGCTGGGATTACCGGGCTCGCCGACAGGGATACGGGCACGATCTGAGCCTGGTCGTGATGCAGGCGAAAGCTCTTCGCAGCGCAGTCGACAGCGGGCTGGAAGTTCGCCGCGATGTGATACAGCTGGCCATCCGAAGCGTGCGAGGCAAGTATCGGGCCTCTAACGGTGCGCGGAGCATCGACGATCCGAAAATCAAAATCGGTCCCGGGCAGTTCACCTACGACGGCCACAACGGGACGACGGCGATGGCTGCGGCAGGGGTCGTCTGTCTGCAGGAATTCGGACAGTACGACGACTGGCGCATCAACAAGAACATGGACATTCTGGCCGATGCCGTGAAGAAGCTGAAGCCGCCGCGTCAGGGCGATGGCCGAGTTCCGTTTGACGCTTACTCGCTGTATTACGTCGGGCAGGCGATGTACCAGGTGGGAGGCGACTACTGGAAGGAGTGTTACCCGATTCTTCGTGATCAGCTGGTGACAAGTCAGATTCGAAAGCCCAATTCCGCAACAGAGGATGGTGCCTGGCGGGATCCGAGGTACGTCACGGGTGGCCGCCCGAGTTCTCTCTTCGGAACCTCCGTCGCGTGCTTCATTCTGGCGATTCCGAACCGCTATCTGCCGATTCTTCAGGAAGGAAAAATCGAGAGCCTGAAGAAGGGCCTGTAGCACGGATTATTTGCAGGGTGGGTGGAGTCCCCCGAAAGTTCGTCAAGGTGGGTTTCGCAAGCCGGCCTCTCGAAAGCAGAGTGTCATCGTTGAAGCAAATCGCCGGCGGAAGTAACCCACAATTTGATCGAGGCTTGCTGCACCCACCCTGTGTTGGTTGTGAGTAATCTCTGTCGCACTTTATTTAGACGGGCTCGCAGTCTCAGTCGTGAGCACGCATGGCAGGTTGCTCGTGCCTGTTGTGAGTGGTTGCAGAAGAGTGAACGGTCATGAAAAGTCGGCCGATCGGGCCGTATGACGAACCGCAGGAGGCGGTCCGCGAAGCGGGCCCGATGGGATGTCGACAATGCTCTGGCTGAATCTTTCCTGGCTGATGATCCTCTCAGTGGGTAATGCTGAGCTTCTTGTGACGCTCGTGAATCGACTTCACGCTTTGCCGGTTCACGAGAAATATCTCAAGGAAATTCGCCACGTCCATGACCTGCTGATCCCGCTTTTTCCGTCCTGGGTGTTTGTGGTCATCGGATTTTTTTCTCCAGGTGTCTTCCTGCACCCGATTTCGCCGGCCGATGTCTGGGAAGGTCTGCCGGTTGCGGTGCAGTTTTACTTTGGCATCTGCTTCGCCGGATTTGCGGGATTCGTTTTTTCGTGTGCGAGACACCTGCTGCATCGACCGCCGCGTCAACAAACAGATTTTTCGTCACGGATTATTGACGTGGAAAAAGCTCTCGGCAGACCACCGCTCGGTGAGGGACCGTTTCAGTTCATGACGAAGATTCCCGGAAACGAGTGCTTCACCGTGGAATTCAACGAGCGGGAATTCACGCTCGATCGACTGCCGAAGGAATGGGACGGGCTGCGGATTCTCCACCTGACGGATCTGCACTTCATCGGGACGGTCGATCTGCCGTTTTTCGAGCACGTGTTCGAGGGTGTTGCGAAGCTCGATTACGACATGATCTGCTTCACGGGAGATCTGCTGGACGGGGATGAGTTTTCCGAGTGGATTCCGTCCACGATCGGGCGACTGGAAGCTCCTCTTGGAAAATTCTTTATCCTGGGAAACCATGACTGGTATCTCGATACGACTCCGATTCGAGACAAGATGACTGCATCCGGCTGGCTCGACATGGCCGGCCGAGTGCAGATTCTCGACACAATGGGTCCGCCGATCGCCATTGGAGGGGACGAGCGTCCGTGGATGGGACGGCATCCGAACTTCGATGCTTCACCACGCGAGTTGTTTCGGCTTCTGCTCAGCCATACGCCGGACAATTTCTCATGGGCACGGCGGGCTGGTGTCGATCTGATGCTCACGGGACACAATCACGGAGGTCAGGTGGTTCTGCCGGTCGTTGGGCCGGTTTTCTCGCCGAGTATTCACGGCGTGCGGTACGCAGGGGGGCTTTTTTATTCGTCTCCCACCTTGCTGTACGTCTCGCGCGGGGTGGGTGGCAGGCATCCCTTGAGGATCAATGCCCGCCCCGAAATCAGCATTGTGACGCTGAAATCGGCCGGGAAAACGGGGACATCGTGAGTCTGGGTGCGAGCAGGTCGGTCTTCCGGCAATTTTCGAATCCTGATATCACGCGACTCGACAGAACACGGTGCCCTGCGCCGGCCTCACTTCTCTGTGTCGCGGGATAGAACGATGACGCGATGGACTCTAACTGCATTCATGGTCACGGCACTTTCAATGAGTGGTTGCCAGCTTGGCCGTTTTTCGCTGGCGGTTAACAAGGACCACCCGGTGCCGTATCCAACGTTGAATGTTCTTCCAGATCAATGGGAGCCGGAAATCGGTGAGCCGGAATAGCTGTCTGATTTAGAGGGCTCGTGTCGCGGATTCGCTGGTTGAAACGGAAACGAGATTGAGGAAACGATGCGCTCAGTAAAAAACCTGATGTTGCTGTCGCTGATTGTCTCTGCTTTATGCGTTTCCGGATGCCAGCTTCCCGGCTTGCTGGCTCGGCGTGACGACAACCTGTCAGAGCGTCTGAATTCGCCGTTGAGTGGTGATCTTCACTTCGCCGGTACGGAAAGCCGAATGAATGCCCCGGCTCCATCGGATTTTCGGGAACCGGCCGACAGTCCATCGGAAGGCCGCTGGGCAGGTTTCTGGTCGAAGTTGAAGCCGTCCCGGTCGATATCCCTGCCTCGCACGGATTTTCGGGCCACAGAGGAAAGTTCCGAAGAGGCTCAGGACGATACATCACTGAATGCTGGTTTCTGAATTTGACGTCGACTCAATTCTTTGAATTCCTGCCGCAGACGCTGACTGTTGACTTCACTGTTGACGCTGTTCCGAGGCTATTCTGTCGGTACTCCCACAAAACGTATAAATCAATGTTTTTCCATCGGTTGCGTTGTCACTGGTGTCCACGAACGATTCGTTTGCTTTGCGGCATCGGGAGTGTTGACGGGACGAACGCGTCTGCATACGGTCTGTGATTCTGATGCTGCCGACGGGTGGCATCATCGCTGTTTACTCCTTCCGACCACCTGGTCTCGGAGAAGTCTTGATGAATCTGTCTGAATTTGTCGTTACCGAGACGATCATTCCGAATCTCGAAGCGGTGTCCAAAGCCGGTGCCATTGAGGCAATGGTCGCCAGTCTTAAAAACGCGGGTGCCATCCCTGCTGAAGATGAAGCCAGCATCGTCGCCGCGATCCTCAAACGCGAAGAGCTTGGATCGACCGGGATCGGAAACGGAGTTGCGGTGCCTCATACAAAGCACCCGTCTGTTGACCGGCTTGTCGCGACAGTCGCGATCTCAAGCGATGGTGTTGACTTCGCGAGTCTGGACGGCGACGCCGTCTACATTCTCTTTCTGCTGATTTCTCCGCCGGACCGACCTGGCGACCATCTGAGAGGGCTCGAAAACATTTCACGGCATCTCCGTGATCAGACATTCTGCAACTTCCTGAAGCAGTCAAAAACTGTGGAAGATGTTGTCGAACTGCTCGCAGAAGCGGATAGTAAGCAGTCCTGAACCGGCAGCTGGTCTGTCGGGTTCGGCTGTGAACCAGGGGAGGAATTGGCCCACAATGAGCGGTTCCGTTGCCCGGAAAGTTTTGGTGAAGGGAGAGAACGGTCTTCATCTGGTACCGTGTTCTCAAATCGCTCAATGCGCCGGCGGTTTTGACTGCGAGATTCGGATTCTTAAGGGTGACCGAGCGGTCGATGCCAGCAACATTTTTGATCTCATGTCGCTCAACGCCGGCCAGGGATGTCAGCTTGAGCTGCAGGCAACTGGCCCGGGATCGGACGAGGCAGTTGACAGTCTGGCGAAACTTTTTGAGTCCGACTTTCAGGGGCACGTGAAGCGGGCTGACTGAGAGTCGCTCGACACGCCTGGATAAGGTGATCCAGTAACCCCAGAGGCAACGGCCATCATGCAGACGCGGAGTGGAATTGCTGTTTCTCCCGGCGTCGCCATCGGCGAGGCGCTCTTGTTTGGGTCTGAGGGATTCCAGATCCCCCAGCGATTTGTCAGTGTCGATGCCGTCGAGTCCGAAGTCGGTCGTTTTCGTGCGGCCATTGAAGCGGTGAGCATCGGACTCGAAGAAAATCAACGAGTCGCAAGCGAGCGGCTCGGCGACGAGTATGCGGCGATCTTCGGGGCGCATCGGATGATGCTCCGGGACAAGAAGTTAATTGGCGAAATTGAAGGGCTCATTCGGACGAAGTGCTTCTCGCCGGAGTTTGCGGCAAGTCGGGTCCTGCGCAACTACGCGAAGGTTTTTCAGAACCTTGGCAACCCGTATCTTGCAGAGCGGGCTGCCGACGTTTTCGACCTCGAAAAACGCCTTTTACGGGCGCTTCTTGGAGAAAAACGCCCCGAGTTATCGCACATCACCGAACACGTGGTCATTCTGGCTCACAATCTGACGCCCAGCGAAACGGCCGGTCTCGATCCGGAATTCGTGCTGGGATTCGCGACGGAGGTTGGCGGTCGAACCAGTCACACGGCAATCCTCGCCGGGGCCCTGGAGATTCCCGCTGTCGTTGGAATCGGAAATTTTCTCGCCGACGTGTCACCGGGTGAACTCGTCATCATCGACGGGGGACGTGGCGAGGTCATTATTGATCCCGACGAGGCGACTCTGGAAAAATACCGGGTGTCGCTGGAGTCGCGGAAGCAGGAAAACGCAAGGCTTGCGGAACTGCACGAGTTACCTGCGATTACGCCCGACGGCGTCCGCGTCCACGTCATGGGCAATATTGAGTTTCCGCAGGAAGTCGAGCACTGCACAGAGCGCGGTGCGGATGGCGTGGGGCTTTATCGGACTGAATTTCTCTATCTTGGTGCCAGGACTGAGCCGACCGAGGAAGACCACTATAACGCGTACTGTCGCGTGCTGGAGTCGATGAGTGATCGCCCGGTCGTGATTCGAACGCTCGACCTGGGGGCTGACAAGGTGCCGGCATCCGGTGCCTCATTTTATGAGGTCGATAATCCGGCGCTGGGGCTGCGCAGCATTCGGCTGAGTTTGAGAGACACGCCGCAATTCAAAATTCAGCTGAGGGCGATTCTTCGAGCGGCCGTCCATGGTGACGTTCGCATCATGTTTCCGCTCGTGACCACTCTGCTGGAATTGCGTAAGGCGAAAATGATCCTCGGCGACGTCATGGAGGATCTCGACGACGCCAGGATCGACTTCAATCGTGACGTGCCTATCGGGATGATGGTGGAGGTTCCCGCCGCTGTCATGCTGGCTGATGAATTCGCCCGAGAGGTCGACTTTTTCTCGATCGGTACCAATGATCTGATTCAGTATGCACTGGCTGTGGACCGGGGAGACCCGAATGTGTCCAGCTTGTACCGTGCGGGTGATCCGTCTATTCTGCGATTGATCCAGATGGTTGTGGATGCCGCCAACCGGCACGGCATCAATGTCACCGTTTGCGGGCAAATGAGTTCTGATCCTCGGTTTATTCCGCTTCTGGTTGGAATGGGGCTGAGGACGCTGAGTGTGACTCCCATCTCCATACCGGAGGTCAAAGACATTATCCGTCATGTGTCGGTCGGCCAGGCAGAAGAAATCGCCCGCCACGCCCTCGCACTGGATATTGCACGAGACGTAGAAAACTATCTTCGAGGAGAGCTTTCCCGAATTCATCCGGAGCACTCGCCAGTGGACTGAATTCCCGAACTCATCGAAGGAAAATCGAGCTGCTACTCAGCTCGCAACCGAACAACTTTCCATCCCGAACACTCATTCCATCAGGGTATTCCTCTCGCTTCAGTGCCGACGAAACGTTGGCAAACGAGGAGTTTTTTTTCGTGCGGCCAGCTTCAGAACGAGTCTGCTCCGACGTCACCCCTGCTATCTGCAGGTTTTTCCGGAGTCTCGTTTTGTCGCAGTCGAGACGCGCCAGGCTGAAAGTCGCTTTTCCCGGCAAGTTCGGGTTGAAGCCGCGTCCGAAACAGACCGTCACGGTCCAGACCTTCTCGCCGATTTGTGTGCATTGCTGAAATCGTTCAGAAACGGTGGCTGAGTGAAAACGTCCTGGCTTTTGCCATGAGCCTTTTTGCTCAACATTGGGATCAAACGAACCTGAATTCGAGCGTCGTGCCGAACAGCGGCTTGACGAGCACAGTTGGTTTGAATCAACGCACGCGAACGGAAAACCTGCGAGAGAATGCCCCACAACAAGGGGTCATTCATGAAGAAGGAAATGCTGATCAACGTTCGCCAGCCGGAAGAGAGCCGGATTGGCCTGATCGAGGACGGAGTTCTCGAAGAGCTTTACGTTGAACGCAACAGCCTCGATAATTGCGTCGGCAACATCTACAAAGGCCGTGTCGTTAATATTGAGGCGAGTATCCAGGCCGCCTTTGTCGATTTCGGCGTCGGCCGCAACGGCTTCCTCCACGTCAGCGATGTGGACCAGCAGTACTTCAAGCATCTGCAGGACGGAGAGCCCGAACCGCCGCGCAACGGACGCAAGTTCAACGAGCGAAGCGTCCGCAACAAGCCGCCGATTCAGGAGATTCTTCGCAAAGGCAGCGAAGTCCTCGTGCAGGTCATCAAGGAAGGGATCGGAACCAAAGGACCGACACTTTCCACTTACATCAGTATTCCTGGTCGCTATCTGGTGCTGATGCCCGGCCTGCAGCGAGTCGGGGTGTCACGCAAAATTCCTGACGACGACGTTCGGCGGAAGCTGCGAAAAACCATGAACGCGCTGGCGCCGCCTCCCGGTCTCGGCTTCATCATTCGGACGGCCGGTGTCGATCGGTCGGCGGACGATCTGGAGAGGGATCTGAATTACCTGGTGCGGCTCTGGAAGACGATCGTCGGGCGGTTGCAGAAAGCCTCCGCTCCCTGCGACATCTACCAGGACAGCGACATGATCATCCGCACGATTCGCGACATCTACTCAAGCGAAATCGACGCGGTCTGGATCGACGAGGCGGAAGCCTGCGAACGGGCTCGGGAGTTCATGCGGGGAGTTCTTCCGAAACAGGTCGACCGGATTCATCACTACGATTCTCAGGAATCGATCTTCCACAAGTACCAGATCGAAGACGAGATTGCCCGGATTCAGCACCGTCATGTGCCGCTCAAAGGTGGCGGATCGATTGTGATCGACCAGACAGAAGCTCTGGTCGCAATCGACGTTAACAGTGGAAACAGTCGAGTCGACGACGACGCCGAGGAAACGGCCTATCAGGTCAATCTGCGAGCGGCCGAAGAAATCGCCCGCCAGATTCGTCTGCGCGACATGGGTGGAGTCATCGTCAATGACTTTATTGATATGCGTGAGGAGAAGCACCGGCGCGGCGTCGAACGTGCCCTGAGAAAGGCGATGGAGCGTGATCGGGCGCGGTCGAAGATTCTCAGAATCAGTCCGTTCGGGCTGATCGAAATGACTCGCCAGCGGATTCGTCCGTCACTTCGTCGCAGCATCTACAAGGACTGCCCGTGCTGTGCCGGAACGGGGCTCGTCAAGACCGCTGAAAGTGTGGCCATTGAGGTCATGCGGCAGCTGATTACGACGGCTTCAAAGGACAGTGTGGAGCAGATCACGGTTGAGGTTGATCACGAGGTTGCGGACTACCTGAGCAACCGAAAACGTCGGGACCTCAATGCGATTGAGGATAAATCCCAGGTGACAATCAGCATCCGTGCCCGGAGCGACGTGAATCCAAATCACATTGTGATTGAGTATTCGGATTCGGCCCGGCATACGAAACGAGTCGCGACTCCGGGTGTGTGACGGGAAATGAGATTCACGATCGGGGAAATGGGTGCTCGGGACTCGCAATCGTTCCTGCAGATGATTATTCTGTCCCGCTTCACGGATGGCCCTCAGAGGGGAACGCACGTATTCTCTGGGGCAGACAATGGACTGATGCCAACAGAAAACAGGTCGAGTTATGTTTGCGATTATTGAAGATGGCAGCCGCCAGTACCGCGTTTCTCCGGGTGACACTCTGACTGTCGACTACCGCGACAGCGTCAGCGAAGGGGATGCTTTGAGTTTTGACAAGGTTCTTCTCGCCAACGGTGGTGGAACCAGCGTCGTCGGGCGACCTTCGATTGACGGAGCTCAGGTCGCCGCGGAGGTCGTAACGGCTGAGTACAAAGGCCCTAAGTTGGAAATTCAGAAGTTTCGTCGGCGTAAAAATTCCCGTCGGCACACAGGGCATCGTCAGCGTCACACGGTCGTTCGGATTACAGACGTGACCATTCCTGGCCTCGACATTGTGGAAACTCCTGCAGCCAGCACCGCAGAATAGAACGCGAAGTACTCCCCGCTGCAACAGATCATTCAGCCCGGTCGGCCTCCGTCGATCGGGCTTTTTTGTGCGCTGAAGTCAGCTTGCGGGAGGGATTTTGAAGTCGCTTCGAATCACTCTTCCGCATAACCGTTAAAACCGGCATGTGAGGTTTAAAACGGACACGCGGACCTCGATCGATAGCCACTCCTTGCAATCGATTGGTCGATAGACCCGGAAGGTGGGCCACTCCCAGTTTGGTCCTCCGGTCAATCGCGCTGACGGATGGCGACAGCGAGTCGTCTTCAGCCAACAAGGAGAGCGGTCATGCTGCGACGATGGACTACTGCATGCACATTGACTTTGACGGTTGTAGCGATCGGGGCGGGGTTCGCTCTGTCGCAGACGACCACCCCCGAAGAAGTCCTCGCTTCACGAGAATGGCTGCACGACTACAAGGAAGCACGGGATGAATCCCGTCGACTTGGTCTGCCGTTGATCGTTCATTTTCACACGAGCTGGTGTGGACCGTGTCGCCAGATGGAAGCGGAGTTTCTGGGGACGCCTGCGATGCGAGAGGTTCTCGGTGAGCAGTTCGTCGGATTAAAACTCGATGGCGATCAGCACGGCTGGCTGGTCAAAGGCTTTAAAGTGACTGGATATCCGTCTGACGTCATCGTGGAACCGGGCGGGAGAATTCTTGGCAGCACGAGCGGTCGCAAATCGAAGTCTCAGTATTTTCGATTTCTGACGCAGACTCAAAAGGAACATCAGGTCGTACTGAGCAAAGCCAGAGACCTCGCCCTCGCCCTTGCCCAGCTTCAATCCGGTGAGTCCATCGCGTCGTCGATTGAGCCTCAGGCTCGGCCGGAGTCTGGAAGTTCGCAACCGTCCGTCTCGCCGAATGCCGTCGGTCCTCTGGTGGAAACTCAGTCGCCGTTAATTGGCCTCGACGGTTACAGCCCGGTTGCGATTAACGCTCAGCGGCAGTGGCTGCTCGGTCGCAAGGACCTTGCCGTGACGCATCAGGGGGTCATTTATTACCTCGCGAGTGAGGAAGAGCATCAACAGTTCAAGCAGACCCCCTGGCAGTTTGTGCCGAAGATGCTTGGCTGTGATCCTGTTGCCCTCTGGGAGTCCGACCAGGCCGTGCAGGGCAGTGTGCAGTACGGAGCTTTTTTTGACCGACAGCTGTACTTGTTCGTCGATTCCGAATCGCGAACGATATTCAAACGGGATCCGGTCAAGTACACGCGCGTCCGGCACGCAATTCAGGCGCACGACGTCACCGGGACGCGGCTTCGTTAGAGGTCAGGCCGCTACCTGACGTTCCACCAGGAATCGATTTTCGCCGTCAGGTCGCTGACAACCTGGGCATTGTCGGCAGCCAGGTTCTGCTGTTCGTGCGGGTCGGCGAGGATGTCGAACAGCTCGACCGGTGCGTTTGGTTCCCGGTCGGGGTGAGGCACAATCAGCTTCCATTTGCCCTCGATGACCCAGCGGAAACGCAGGCTGGCGACGGGGTCCGTCATGTGCTGAATATCGTGCTCGAGAATCTCGCCGAAGATGCGCTTTCGGCTCGAAACGGCTTTGTCGTCGAGCAGGTTGATTCCCTGCATCTCTTTCGTTGGCTCGAGGCCGGCTGCCGCCAGCATGGTCGGTACAAAGTCGATTGAACTGGCGAGGTGCTCGCGATCCATTTTCGGCTGCACGTGGCCTTTCCAGCGGACCATGATCGGAGTTCGCGTTCCGCCGTCATACTGAGATCGTTTGGAGCGGGGGGCGTAAGCGCTGCGTTCTTCCAGATTGATCCAGCCATTGTCGGTGACATAGAGAATGATCGTGTCTTCGGCGAGGCTGCTCTCGTCGATTCTGGTGACGAGTTGTCCGACCGTTTCGTCAAACCAGTCGCACATCGCCCAGTATCTGGCGATCGGGAGATGCGGTGTTTTGTCGCGGTACTTTTTGAGAATTCGCTCGGGCGGAGTATGAGGTGTGTGAGGCATGAACGGCGCGTAGTAGACGAAAAACGGTTTGGAGTCTTTAACCGCTCCGTCGATGAAGTCGAAAACGGGTTTCATTCCCGTCCGTCCAATCGACAGCCCGAGGTCGCCGTGCCGGCCTCCCTTCGTGCGGTCGCCGTGAGTCATGCCGTGCGTGAAGCCGCCTCGCGTGAAGTGACCCTCCCACCATTTTCCCGACTGGTGGCTGATGTAGCCTTTTGCCTTGAGCAACTCAGCGACGCGTGGTGCGTTATCGATGTGTCGCAGGTACTCGATCCGCCTCTGCAGGTATCGCGGACTGGCACGCAATTCACGCGAGGTCTGACCATCGAGTCCGGCTGGTGGCGGTGGGTCGTTCCCGACGATGCCATGCTGATGCGGATACAGGCCGCTGATGAGAGTTGCGAGGGACGGCCGACAGAGGCTGTCCGGAACGTACCCTCGCGTGAACGTCAGCGATTCGGCGGCCAGGCGGTCGATGTTCGGCGTCTGGATATGCTCGTGCCCGAGAAATGAGTAGTCCGTCCACGCCTGATCGTCTGAGATGATCATGACTACGTTGGGCGGAGCCGCCTGGGCACGGGAAGACACAAGAACGAGAGCCAGCACGCAAAGAAGAATGTGTCGCATAATAAATCCGATTTCTGGACGCATGGGCGTTGAGGTCGAGTGGAAGTTTATCGGACGTGCGTTGTTCTGCCAGGCTCCCACCTGAGAGGGAGATCTCCCCGGTCGACGCTGAGATTCGTCGGACATCGCTGTGGCTGGCATTGATGCGAAAGGGGCGATTCGATATCCAGCGTGCTCGTGCAGGTCTGCCTGAAGAGCGAGTCCAAATCAGCAGAGATCGATGTCGTCATCAAAAGTCACTTCAACGCCACCCACAGCGGTCAGGCTGACTCGCGGATTCGGTTACGGAATCCGCGCGAGCATTGACGGCTTCTTTTTCATGTGCCGTCATCCGTCGCTCTGGGCGTACGGAGTCTGGCCCGTTGTGCTGAACGTGATTGTCGCCTTTGTTGTGTGGCTGGGAGCGTTTCGGTTGGGGCAGTGGCTGGTCGAGTGGGCGACGCAAGGGCTCGGAGACGGGCTCTGGGACCGGATTCAATGGTGGATTTACTTTACCGGGATGCTGCTCCTGACTCTGGGAATCGCGTTCATCGGCTATCTCGTGCTGATGAGTGTCTTCTGCGGTTTTGCTTTTTCGAAGCTCGCGAGGAAAGTGGAGCTGCATCTCGGGGCGAAGGAAGAAGAGCTCGCGGAAGTTTCCACGATGGCGGGCATCATTGATGCACTGCGGGCCTCGCTGAAGCTGGTGGTGGTCAATGTCCTGCTGCTTGCGCTGCACGTCGTTCCGGGAGTCGGTTCGCTCGCAGCGGTTTCGCTCGGTCTTTACGTCGATGCGTTTATTCTGGGGAGTGAGTTCCTGGGATTCCCGCTCGAGCTACGTGGCAAACGCTGGCTCGAACGACAGGAGTTTGCCAAGACCTGGCGCGGAGCGACGTTGGGAATCGGCGCGGTTGTGACCGGACTGATGCTGGTCCCTGTTGTCGGGGCGGTGTTTCAGACGACGGCCGTCGTCGGAGCCGTGCTCATTCATCGCCGCCTGACCGGTCTGCCGATCGATGTGCCGACTGAGGAACAGTTGGCTGAGGAACAGTTGGCTGAGGAACAGTTGGCTGAGGAACAGTTGGCTGAAGCAGCAAGTAAATCTGAGAGCGAAAATCCGCCGGGCTGAGCGCTGGCAGAAGGAGATGTCGTGTCATCGTCGCCAACCGGTCTTCGCTTTGAAGGGACCGCATTCTGGGTGCGCCATCGCAACCTGGAGTACGGACCGTTCGACTACGAATGGGCGCGCGACATGGGTGGAATCGAGCTGCTTTACGGCCGAACGAAGTTCGGGGAGTACTGCAGTGCTGCCGAAATTTCAGCGGACCTTCGCGAGTTTCAATTGCCGATGCGGGTTGTTGAAGTCAGTTCAATCGTGTGTGGAGCGATCATTCTCGGTCTGCTGAACGGGTTGAACGCCCGCTCGAAAAAGGAAATCGTCGAACGCCAGCTTGATGAGCGAGGGCTCGGGAGATTCGCAGAGAGCATCGACGGCTGGGATGTCTGATGGCCGCCTCCAGCTCTCTTTGCCGTAACTCTCCAGACTGCCACGAGTAACGCCTGTTGACACGATTTCCGCATCCGTCGGATAATCCTGCGCCATCGAGGATTGGCGGTGACGGTTCGTCGTCATCTCAGCCGCAAGGCATGATGCGCAAATCAACGATGCGTTTCGTGCTGTCGGATTCTGCACTACACGGGTCATGGAGGACTCGCTGAATGTCCGGCTTCGATCAAGCTGCTTTTGATTCGCACACCTTGCCTCATTCATCGAGCTACGGTTCCGCGGGACCGTTGCCGGCGGACGACACCGATCTGCTGGTTCAGGCGAGTCAGTTCGCTTCCGACCTGCGCAGCCGGGCCGGAGAACTTGACCGGCGCGAGGCGAGGCTCAACGACCAACTGTCGGCATTTGACAAGGAGCAGCGGCAGTTCCGCATGCTGAGGCAGGGGTTTGAGGAAGATCGATCCCAGCTGCAGACTGAGGCGAAAGGTCGCGAAAGCGCCTTCGCGCAGCAGCTGGCTCAAGGGCAACGACTGCTCGCTGAACTGGAGCAGCGCGAGAAACAGCTGGAGCAGCAGGGCGCCGAGCTGAGTCAAATTCGGCGCGAACTCGACGCGGAACGAAAGCAGCTTCGAGACGGCGTCGATCGCGAGCTCGACATCGAACGCTCGGCTTTGAAACATGCGCGAAGCATCGTCGATTCGGAACGGACAGACATTGCCACGCGAGCTGAACAGCAGCGCGACGAGCAGCAGGAAGCGATGCGGCACGCTCGCCGCGAACTCGAAGCCGAACGGCGTCGATTGCGGTCATCAATCGCGGCAGATGTCGATGCAGACCGCGAGCGGCTCAAGAGAGAACGCGAAGACTGGTTGCGACAGCAGGCCGAACAGCGTGCCGCTCTCGAGCGGGAAGGCGAAGCTCACAAAGCGGCGCTGCAGCGGCTCGAAGAACAGTTTGCCGCGGAGACACGCGCAGCGCGAACTCGGCTTGAAGAAACACGGGAGTTGCACGAAGGGCGAATCGCTGCCGAACGCGCGGAGCTTGACGCGCAGCGGGCTCAGTGGGACGAGCAGCTGCGAGTTCGTCGCGAGCAGCTCGACCAGAAGCAGTTTCTCAACAAACAGGAAGCGCAGCAGCTCGAAGATCAGAAAGCGGATCAACAACGCCAGTTTGATGCAATGTTTAAGAAACTGCAGGCGGAGCATCAGCAGAAACTTTCTGAAGAACAGTCGGCGTTTGAAGCGGAGCTGGAGCGTCGTCGGGTCACGTTCGGCACGGATCTCGAACAGCGGCGGAAACAGTTTGACGACCAGCGTGCTCAACAGCTCGCAGTGTTCGAAGAGGAAAAACAGAAGCTGCAGCGGGAACTCGAAACGGACCGCGAGCGGGCTTCGCAGGAAATCGGGCAGTTGAAGGACCAGTTTCATACGCAGGTTGAGAACTGGAAAACGCAGCAGTCTCAGGAGCTTATCGAGCTTCAAACTCAACGACAGGAGCAGGAGCGGCTGGCGATCAATGGCGAATCGGCACTGGCTCAGCGACGAAAGCAGCTCGAAGAAGAAGTCCGAATCGCGAAGAATGCGGCTCTGGCCGAACTGCGTGAGAGCTGGGACGAAGAGCGGCAGGACTTGCGTCAGCAGCTGGCCACCGACATCGATGCCGAACGGAAGCGGCTTCAGGAAGAGATCGAAGCGTTTGATTCGCGTCGGCAACGAGAGCAGTCGGCTCTGATTCGGACCCGTGAATCTCAGGAAGAGACACTGAAGCAGGTCCGGCTTGAAATCGTGCAGGAGAAACAGCAGCTTCAGGAATCGATCGAGCGGGAACAGGTGGCCCAGCAGGCGCACCTGGCGGCCGCTCGCGGTCAGTTTGAATCCGAGTTGCGGCAACGCCTCGCGGGAACTGACGAGTCGATTTCGATTCGTGAGGAAGAGCTCGCGCAGCGGATCGCTGCGCATCAGGCGGCCGTGGCGGAAGCCGCGGAGAATCTGACGGAAGGGCGGACTCGCCTCGACGAACGAGAGGCGGCGGTTCTGGTCGGGCGGGCGGAACTTGAGGAATTGCTCGCCGACGAATCACGACGGATCGATTCGGAGCGGCACACACTTTACGTCGAGCGTCAACGCTGGCTCGCCTCGGTCGAGACGTCGGACACTCAGATTCGCCGCCGTCGTGCTCAACTGGATCGGCATCGCGACGTGCTCGTCGAACGAGAACAGTCGCTGCAGCGTGAGGAACAGGTCTTCGCGAGAACTCGAAGCCAGTTTGAGAAAGAACACGACGAAGACCGGCGCGAGGTCGAGTCACTCCGGGAAGGCCTCACCCAGCAGCGCGAGACGCTGCGGCAGGAACACGAAGGACTGCGAACGGACTTTGCACGGGAACGGCAGAAGCTGGAAGAGCGGACGACGCGGCTCGATCAACTTCGCAAAGAGCTTGAGGAGACCAGTCTCAAGAACATTGAAGTCCGACTCGCGGCCGAGGAAGCGCTGGCGGAGCTGACCGGTGAGCTCGGAGAAGAGCGGGCGCAGGAACGAGTTGAAGAAGTTCGCACCATTGTTGCCGGCCAGTTGCGCGAGCTGCGTCATTCGGCCGACGAGAACGACGAGACGGCCCGGATGGTCGCGTTCGCTCAGGAACAGCTTGAGGACGAAACTCAGCGGCTCGATTCAGAACGGCAGGCCTTCGGCCGACGGATGAACGAGCGGGAACGGGAACTCCACGAGCAGGAATCGCGGCTGCGAAACCGAGCCGAAGAATGGGAGCAGCGCGAGTCCCGCTGGCGACACATGCGTGACAGCTGGCTGGAAGAAAAGCTGAGTGCCGAGCAGATTATCCGCGGCCTGCTCGACGAGCTGTCGGATGACCTCGCTGAGGCGACCGACTCGGCGGTTCGCGCGGCGTAACGAACGCAGGTTGCGGCACCAGAGAACGCGTTCGAATTTGCCTCTTATCGTATGCGCCAGCGAGAGAGCTCGTTGGCAGCCCGTCGCGAAAGGAGCGGCACGGCGTAAGCCCAATAGCCCCAGTGTTGTGCTGAGTGTCGCCTTTCGCTTCGCGAAAGTGGCGTTTCTTTCGCGGAGCGAAAGACGACAATCGGTGATCACCCGACACAACTCTCGCGCCGCTCCGCTAAATCAATTTAAATCAATTCGATTTTTCAACAAGTTGTCAGCACGTCCGGCTCGCTTCATCTGTCGAGGCAGAGCGTTCTTTCACCTCGGGCGGCAGTTTCGCTGGATGTTGCGTGTCCAAACCGGCTATCCTCAGTGCTTCAGTAATCCGGCTGACAACCAACCCCGGGAGCTTCCCATGTCTCTTCGACCGTTTCTATCGGCAGTGTTTTGCCTTGCTTCAATCGCCGTGCTGGCCGCACCCGTCAACGTTTTCGCCCAGGCGACAAAGAAAGAGGCACCGAATCAGGAGCCGCCCAAACCGGACTACATCACGGTGAAAGGCACGGTGGTTGAGATCAACGAAAAAAGCGGACGAGTGGTTTCCGTCGATATTCTCGGTGAGGGCGGTGGCGATCCGGTCACGGTCGCGATCACTCCGAGAATTCAATTCGCCGTCGAAGGAAAAGGCGACGATGGGTTCCTGCGAGAACGAGTCGTCGTGTCCGGCACGGGAACACTCACCAACAATCTGCTGTTTGTAAAAGACTGGACGGTACACCTTGGGGTCGCTGCAAGAAAGCTTCGTTCTGGCGTGCAGAAGGCTGACAAGGCCATTGGCCAGAGTGTGAACAGCTACTTTCTGCAGGGGCCGATCAAGAGTCGTCAGCAGGACAAAGACTATGAGGAATATGAAACTCTGACTCTGACGATTCCCGCTTTGAAAGGTCAGCCGGTCTACATCGACAAGGGAGCGTCGGTGACCGTTCGAATTACCGATGCGTCCGCTGTGGAGAAAGGGGCTCCGGTTGAGCTCCACCAGAAGCCGGGACGCGGTGGTCGCCTTGAGACCATTGGCCTGAAGGTGATTCTCGAAGAGCCGCTCAAGGCGGAGGAATACTTCGCCAGTGAAGACGACGATAAGAAGAAAAAACGCTGAGCGGCAATCATCACGATTCGTCGGCAGAGTTCGGCACGGTGACTCCAGGGACCAGGAACACAACGGTGGAGACACTCGACACTCTCTCTCCAGGACAGCGCGCGATCATCAATGATGTCGCTGGCGAAGATGCCATTGCCGTCCGACTGATGGAAATGGGGTTGATCGATGGCGAGGAGATCGAGCTGCTCGGTCGAGCTCCACTCGGAGACCCGCTGGAGTTTCTGATCAGAGGCTACCGCCTGTCTCTCCGGTCCGAAGAAGCTCGGCGGGTTTCCATATCGCGGGTGGATTAGCGAGCCTTTCGACCTCGATTCCTGCCTTACCTCCCTCCTCGCGGCTTGCTTTTCATGGTTCCCTCTGAGTCCACTCTCAAGTCAGTCCGCCGCTTCGCGATGATCGGCAACCCGAACACCGGAAAGAGCACGCTCTTTAACACGCTGACGGGGCTGCAGGCACGCGTCGGAAATTTCCCCGGATGCACCGTCGAAAAGAAAGTCGGCAAGCTGCATTTCGAGCAGCAGACCGTTGAGTTGATCGACCTCCCCGGAACGTACAGTCTGTCACCCAGGACTCCGGATGAAATGGTCTCGGTCGACGTTCTGCTCGGCCGCCAGCGCGACGTTGAGGAACTGGACGGCGTCATCTGCATCGTTGATGCGTCCAACCTGGAACGGAATTTCTACCTGCTCAGTCAGATTCTCGATCTGCAGTTGCCGGTGATTCTTGTTCTGAACATGTGGGACGTGGCCCAGGCAAGGCATGTCAGTATCGATGTTGAAGGGCTTCGTCAGCGACTTCGCATCCCGGTCATCGTGTGCGAGGCACACCGGAAAATGGGCGTTGACGATGTCTGCCGGGCGATCGTTGATCCCGAACGGGTGGTCGCCCCGAAACGACCGAAACCGTTTCAGCCCGAGTTTTACGCGGAGTGTTCGGCGCTGGGTGAAAGCCTCTCAGGCCGAGGTGCGACCGATGTGCCGTTTTACGTTGTCGAACGACTTTTGATCGACGTTGGCGGTCAGGTCGAAACGAGCCTGGTCAAAACTTACGGCCAGACGCTTGCTGCGGAGCTTGTTGCCGCGCGCGAGCGGCTCAAGGAAGTGGGCTGCCGACTGCCGATCGCCGAAGCGAAAGCTCGCTACGCGTGGGCTCGGGCGACGCTTAAAGGACTGGTCAATGTGCCGTCCAAACGCGCGAGAACCCGCTCAGACGGGATTGACAGTCTGCTGACTCACCGCGTGTTCGGCCTGGTTTTCTTCGCCGCCCTGATGTTTGTGATTTTCCAGGCCCTTTACAGCTGGAGCGGTCCGCTGATGGACCTGGTCGAGGCGGGGCAGTCGTACTTGTCCGGTCAGGTTTCTTCACGAGTTCCTCCGGGTTCTCTCCGCAGCCTTCTGGTTGACGGAGTCATCGCGGGAGTCGGTGGCGTCCTCATTTTTCTTCCGCAGATTGCACTGTTGTTTCTGTTCATCGCGATTCTCGAAGACTGCGGCTACATGGCTCGTGCCGCGTTCGTCATGGATCGACTCATGACGCGAGTGGGTCTCAGCGGAAAATCGTTTGTGCCATTGATGTCGTCTTTTGCCTGCGCAATCCCGGGAGTCATGGCGACACGAGTGATCGAAAACCGACGCGACAGGATGGTCACGATTCTCGTCGCGCCACTCATGAGCTGCTCGGCCCGACTGCCCGTCTACATTCTGCTGACGGCGTTTCTACCGAAAATCAAATACCTCGACGGATGGGTCAGTTTGCAGGGGATCGTCCTGTTCGCGATGTACTCGCTGGGAGCAGTCGTTGCGATTCCTGTCGCGTGGCTGCTTAAGAAGACATTCTTTAAAGGCGAGACTCCGCCGTTTGTGATGGAGCTTCCGTCGTACAAAAAGCCCTCGCCAGGAATCGTTTTTGCTCGTGTCTACGACCGCTCCCGGGCATTTGTCGTGCGAGCCGGAACGCTGATTTTCCTGACGACAATTCTCGTGTGGGCCGGTGGCTACTTTCCAGGAGACCGCGAATCGCTTCACCGGCTGGAAAGCCAGATTGAGGCAGCGTCGGCCCGGGTCGACGCGTCACCGGACGAACTGCCTCTGCAGGATCGGCTGGAGAAGCTGACCGATGAGCAGAACGCGCTGTCGGCGTCGCTGATCGAAGAAAGCTGGCTGGGGAAGATCGGGCACTCGATCGAACCGGCAGTCCGTCCGCTCGGTTGGGACTGGAAGATTGGCGTCGGAGTCGTCGCGTCATTTCCGGCCCGCGAAGTCATCGTGGCCACACTGGGGACAATTTACAGCCTTGGCGGCGACGAGGATTCCTACGGCGACGGGGAAGTGGAGTACTCCAAACTGGTTGATCGGATGGGAAGGTCAAAACACCCGGACGGGCGCGAAGTCTTCGATTTGCCGACGGTGTTTTCCATCATGGTGTTCTTCGCTCTGTGCGCTCAGTGTGCCTCGACACTGATGGTGATTCGCCGCGAAACCAACTCGTGGCGCTGGGCGGCGTTTACGTTCTTCTACATGACCTGCCTGGCTTACGCGGGAGCGCTGATTACGTACCAGGTGGGCATGCTGCTGCTTTCGTAGGTCTGCGCTCGTTCTGGTTTCCAGGCGGGATCCAATGGCCCCAGAGTTGTGCCGGCTGATCGCTGATTGTCGCCTTTCGCTCCGCGAAAGCAGCGCTACTTTCGCAGAGCGAAAGGCGACATCCAGCACAATTCTGGGGCCATTGGGCTGGAGACTGGGAACCAGGAGGAAGGCCACGACTGTTAGAACAGGTCGTGGATTGGCTCAGCCCGGTAGAGCTCATGCGGGCGGCCGTCGATGTCGACCCACTGATCGTCGCGCGGAATTCCAAGAGCGTTAAACATCGTCCCGGCGATGTTCTCGACCGTGAACTTATTATCGATCGGGTAAGCCGCGATCTTGTCGGTGGCTCCGATGACGTTGCCGCCGCGAACTCCGCCTCCAGCGAACATCGAGGTCATCACAGGGCCCCAGTGGTCTCGGCCGGAGTCCTTGTTGATTTTTGGCGTTCGCCCGAATTCGCCGCTGACGATCACCAGCGTGCTGTCAAGAAGGCCGCTTTCCTTCAAGTCGTCGAGCAGTGCGGAGAGGCATCGGTCGAAGTGCGGAAACAGGTTTCGTTTCAAGTTCACAAAGTTGCGGCGATGTGTGTCCCAGGTCGAGTTCTTGCCAAGGTTGACCTGGACAAATCGCACACCCGCTTCGATGAGGCGTCGCCCCATCAGCACAGAGAGACCGAATTTGTTTCGTCCGTAACGCTCGACAGCTTTCGGATCGGAGTTTTCAACGTCGAACGCCGCTCGTGTCTTCGGATCAGCGAGAACGGAGATCGCCTGCAGTCGCTGCTGATCCAGTTTCGACAATTCGGTGGACTGTTGCAGAGCCTGCTGCTGCCGCTCGACCTGGCTGAGCAGTCCGATGCGGCCGTCAAAACGGAGTTGACCTCCCTCAGGCAGAGTCAGCATCGGGGTGTCGAAGACCGTCTCGGGGACATGATCGAATTCGTCGTCGTCAAATCGAAAACAGTCCGGGCACGCTCCGTTGCCAAGAGGGCATTTCGAGGCGATATCCACGTGCCACGTTTCCCACTTTGATCCGAGTCGCCCGGCATACTGGCCCGGCCGGAATCGAGCAGCCTCGTTGACGCTCGGTTCCGGGAGGACGACTGACGCCGGCATCGCCGTCTGCTGATTTCGCAACGCGTACATGACCTGTGAAGGCAGCGTCGGCCACTCGCTCGGGCTGGGTGCATTCCTCGTCGTGAAGCCAGGCGGCAGATCGAGCCGACCGGTCAGCAGCATGTGGCACGCCTGTTCGTGTCCGCTGCTCTCTGTGGCGATCGATCGAACCAGGGCGTAATCGTTGGATCGTTTTGCGAGTCCGGGAAGCAGGTTGCAAATCTGAGTACCCGGCGTGGCGGTGGATCCGGGATCGAACTCGCCCCGGACATCAATGTTCGCGGCGGGCTTCATATCGAAGCTGTCCAGATGCGAGATTCCACCGGTCAGAAAGACGAACAGAACGTTCTTCGCCGGCCCATTCGAATCTGCTGCGGAAAGCGAGGCGAGCGACGGCCCGAAAGCTCCGATGGCTCCCGCCTGAATCATCGATCGCCGCGTGAGCGAAAGCTGGCCGTGGCCACGGTTCTGAGAGGGTTTCTGTCGGCATCCGCAATCGTCGGAGTGGCTGTGCCGCGGCATGTCGAGGTTCCGTTGGAGTCTGTTCGGCTGGCCAGGAATCGGCTCCTGACTGAGTCGCTCGATTCTCGTCAGGCATCATCGTCCCGGCAAGATGGCATCAGTCAATGTTGATCCGATGACGACTCAGGTTTGGCCAGTGGTGTGGGCAATCCCTCGCTCTCTCGTGCCCGTGAGCTTCTGGAAGACTTTTCGGATTACGCAAGCTGGCCTCGACGGCATTCTGGCTCGCCTCGGAATGATCTGACCGTATTCCGGAGACGCCGGACTCGCACGGATCCGCTGGAAACGAGTGCTCCTGTCACATTTTGATCCGGATAAGTCTCGCCGTGTGCCTCACTTACCGCAGGCTGTGGCGGCGGTGGGAAAGGAGTCCGGTTATGACGATTCTCACGGCTGTGACCAATGTATCGATCGGTGCCAGTTTTATCAGTTTTCCCGATGACTCCTGCCGATCCAGTGGTAACGGTCGAGCGTGAAAAGTGTGTTTGCGCGAATTTGACGATCGACCACCGAACGCGGTTGGCCACTGAAGCAAATCTCAGGGATGAAAGCGGGAGATTCCAGAATGAACCTCTCATGGAAACGCAACATTGAGAACTGGATGCGGCAGCGGACCAGCCGACGTCGCAGGGCAACACTCCCGACTGAGGTGCAGAGCCTTGAGCAGCGGACGCTGCTGACGGTCTCCACGCTGTTCGCGAATAATGATCTCACCATCGTCTCCGATGATGGAAACGACTCGATTGCACTCGGCACGTCGGCGGTGAATCCGTTGCTGATCGAGCTGACCATCAACAATGTCGTCGACACATCTCTGCCGCCGATTCCAGCGAGCAATATTCGATCGATCACGATCATTGGCAGCGACGGAGCTAACCAGATCGACCTGAGTGGGGTCGCTCCTGCCGATTTTGATTTCGTTGATCCGGTCACCATGAAACCGTTGCAGATCCTCGTGGATGCAGGAAACGGAGATGACACGCTGCTGTCGTCGTCCGGATTCGATGACACGCTGCGAGCCGGTGACGGAGATGACTTGATCGATGCTCGAATGAGCACGGTGACGGCTCGACTTGTGATCGAAGCCGGCGACGGCATGGACACGGTGTTCGGCGGAGTCGGCAACGAAATGATCGACGGCGGCGACGGCGCCGACAGCATTCTTGGCGGTGACGGAGACGACACGATCTTCGCAGGAGACGGAAGCGACACCGTGGAAGGAAACGCCGGAGATGACTCCATCGACGGCGACGAAGGGGCAGACAGCATTCTGGGTGGTGACGGAAACGACTTTATCAACGGCAGCTTCGGATCGGACACGATCCGGGGCGAGGCGGGTGACGACGTTCTGATCGGTGGAGCGGCCGACGATTCGATCCGCGGCGGAGACGGGGACGACGTGATCCTCGGCAACGGCGGTCAGGACTTCATCGATGGAGACACCGGAAACGACATGATCCGCTCCGGAAACGGAGACGACACAGTCTTTGGAAACACGGGCAATGACACAATCAACGCCGGAAACGGGGATGATCTCGTCATTGGTGACAGCGGAGACGATTCACTGCTCGGCGGCGGCGGAAACGACACGGTCAACGGAGCCCTCGGTGACGACATCGTCATCGGCAACTCCGGAAACGACGAACTGTGCGGCGGCGGCGGCGCCGACGTCGTCATGGGCGATGCGGGAGCAGACAACATAACGAGTGTCTGCCCATTCCCCAGAAGCCTTTCAATCAACGACGTGACCCTCGACCCGGAAGGCGACACCGGAATGACGACCGTCTCGTTTACCGTGACGCTGTCAGACGCGTTCTTTCATGAGGTCGTTTTCGACTATTCAACCATCGACGGCAGTGCTGTATCGTCCATGCAGCCGGCGATCGGCACGCCGGACTACAATGCGGCCGTCGGTCGACTGACGTTTGCACCGGGAACGACTTCACTGATTATTTCTGTAGATGTTGTGGCAGACACGCTCGTCGAGAGCGATGAGAACTTCTTCGTTCAGCTGTTAAATGTGGAGCGGGCTGAGATTCTTGATGGTTTTGGCGAGTCCATCATTATGAACGACGATGATCCGCCGGCGCCCATTCTTGATCTGGCATTTCTGCTTGATGACACGCGCAGCTTTGCACCGGTCGCTCCGATCCTGTCGACAGAATTGCCTGGCGTCGTGCAGCAAATAACTCAACTACTGCCCACGTTTACTGTTGGGTTTGGAGTTTCCCGATTCATTGACTATAGGGACTCAGAGAACACAAGCCCGTTCACTTTGAATCAACCGATCATCACGACTGATACGATTCTTTTTCAGGACTCAATAACGGCAGCGTTAGCAGTGGGGCGTAACAGAACTGCTGACGATGGCGGTGGCCCGCCTGACGTTCAAGAATCAATGCTTGAGGGGCTCTTCCAGATCGCGACAGGCAATGGGTTCGACGGAGACGCGAACGGCAATCGACTCGGCCAAGGGCCAGCCGGGCCCTTGTCAACCCAAATCATGCCCAATACCACTGGCGATGTACCAAACTTTGGCTCATTCGTGCCCGACCAATTTAGCGACCCAGCTGGCCCCATTCTCCCTCCAACGCAGTCTCCAATTGCTGCAAATAATGGCATCGGCTATCGCTCTCCGGATGTCATCAACAATCAGAAGTTCGTGAGGCTTCTTCTTGTGGGGACGGACGCAGCGACTGATTTTCGTGATGACGGCGCGCCTACCTACAGTGGAGCTGGGGGGGTCACAGTCGCGGCTAACATTCTGAATGCGGGTGGATCTCCGACAGGACCGGCTGGCGTAGCTGGTGTCCCATTCACGGCTGGAGCCGCCTTTCAGGAGACGATTGATGAATTGGTAAGCCGTGAAATTCGGGTTGTCGGAATTGGTGGACTGACGGGATTTGAGCAGGGAGATCCATTTGTTGC
This sequence comes from Planctomycetota bacterium, assembly GCA_027623235.1. Taxonomy (GTDB): domain Bacteria; phylum Planctomycetota; class Planctomycetia; order Planctomycetales; family Planctomycetaceae; genus JAQBVJ01. The sequence goes on along the minus strand of JAQBVJ010000002.1, from coordinate 868 downwards.
TGGTAGCGTGGTTCGCGGGCCGCTCGAAGCTTGGGCAATGCTGACTGATGCAACGAATGAGTCGAGCCAGCCGATCGTCAGGAATGGGCTGCCCCCGATCGCTCCCGGCGGGCCGTTGTATTTTGCAGTTGATACAATGACGAACCCGGGACCCCTACTGGCGCAGGGCATTGTAGATTCAGCTCTCGCATCCGTCGGGGCAGTGGAAGTTACCGTTGATACGAGGGTTGTCGTGGAAGGCGCCGTGAATCGTCAGGTTGTGCTGGAGATTCGTCTTGATCGTGCTCCGGTGCAGGATGTGACATTGAATTACAGTTTTGTTGACGGGAGTGCAGTTCAGGGGCAAGACTTCATTGGATCGTCCGGAGTAGTGACGTTTGCGGGTGCGTCGACAACGAATGCAGGTGACGTCACGCGGACTATTGCGTTTGATTTGATTGGCGACGACGACTTGGAAATGCTTGAGCAGTTCCAAGTGCGATTTACTGCCGCTGGTCCTCCCTCCGATGTGATTCTTGATGTGAATGATCCATTAGCAGTGGAATTGTTGGCGAACATATCAATAATTGACGACGACGAACCGCTCGACGCGGGAGACTCGTTGTTTGGCGGCAGTGGCAACGACACGATTGCCGGATCCGCCGGCACTGATCTGATTGTTGGTGATCAGGGGAACGATCTGCTGAATGGAGCAGACAGCAATGACACCATCTATGGTGGCGGGGGCGATGACATTCTCAATGGCGACGCCGGAGACGATTCGCTGATTGGAAACGGTGGCCGGGACATCTTTAATGGTGGGGCGGACGACGACATCATTGTCTGGCGTGGCGACTCCGACGGGGATGATACCTGGGTGTTTGAAGAA
>JAQBVJ010000058.1 GCA_027623235.1 Planctomycetota bacterium | reverse complement strand
CGGGCTGGTGCGAGGTGCTCCGGCCGAGGGCGTCGCCGTCGGGATTTGAAACCAAAAAAAAATCGCGAGCGGAAACAGTTCCGCACGCGATAGAAACTCGACTGGCACTTCAACTCGAATGACACTTCAAACGTGTGCCGGGAGAACTTGCAAGGAAGTTATTTCTTTGCAGCCTCAGCGTCGTTTGCGTCATCAGCGTCGTTTGCGTCATCAGCGTCGTTTGCGTCCTCAGCGTCGTTTGCGTCCTCAGCCCCTTCCTCGACCCAGACCATCAGATGGGTGTCGAGGTCCGCGACGATTGATTTTTCGCCGTCTTCTGACAGGGAAAACTCATTTTCCTGGAGAAGTTCCGCGTGCTCGCAACCAGTTTCGATCGCTCCATCATCCGGAATCGCTCGCCACCACTGCAGGTGGTCCCAGTCGCGACGGACCGTTTTCATGACGGTCTGCATGGTTCGGCCGTTGACCCCTGGGCTGAATCCCGCTCGTCGAGCCACTGTTGTGTATGTGCCGAGTTTTCCGGCCCGCTTCAATTCCCACAGAAGCTCCGCAACCTCTTGCGCGCGAACTGACGCCATGACTCACTCCTGTCAATTAAGTTACTAAGTTACCGGAAGGACTGCTCAACGGGCTGCCAGCTCGCTCCTGGAAACAATCCTGAAGAGACGGTTCTCGCTGAGAACCGAGGCGGCTCGGAGCAATGCTGCAAGTTCAGGAGAATCCCGATCTGCAGCGTGCGTTGGAGATGTGGTAAAAACCCGCTTGGCCTAATCTATCGAGTCAATCCGCAGGGTCAAGGTCGTGCGGAGACTCCTTTTTTTCGCGTCTTCGATACCGTCCCTTGTGAGGCGAAATACACATCGGATTCGCACTTCAATCCTGAGACATCTGCCAGACGAGCCCTTTTCACATGAACGTTTTTGAAGAACACGGAGTCCGCTTTGAATATCCGTCCGACTGGACGCTTTCTCAGGACAGTGAGGATGGCAACGTGGCTATCACAGTCGAAAGCGGCGGGACTGCATTCTGGATGCTCACAATCCTTCAGGATCGGCCGCCGGCGGAAGAAGTGATTCAGGCCGCCGTGGATTCACTGCAGGATGAGTACGACGACTGCGACATCTACGAATCCAGCGAGCAGATCTGCCTCCTGCCAACAGAAGGGTGCGACGTCGACTTTTCGTGCATGGAGCTGATTAATCGAGCCTGCCTGCGATCCTGCGAGGGCGACACGACGAGTCTGTTCGTCCTCTATCAGACATCGGATATTGAGGCAGAAGAAACGACGCCAGTTCTTCAAGCGATGACTCAGAGTCTGTTCTGGGAAATCGCGACTGAAATGGACGATGACTTCGGAGCGGACCCGGCAGAATTCGACAATCTGTTCGGCGGAGCCGAGTAGGAGTCGAGTTGGCTGCCGCGCTGTTACCATTAAAAATAACCGGATGCGTCTGCGAGTGCGAAAGTCGATCGACGTGCGCCTTCGCTCACGCGTCGAGGTTGTGAGTTTTTCGAAAAATTGAAAGTAGCAGGCACACTCCGTGTGCCGTATGCCCCGAAAATACGGGGTTGAGGGCAGGTTCGGGCGGACGGCACACGGAGTGTGCCTGCCACGTTGAAAAACTCACAGTCTCGTCGGGTTACTTCCAAAAAATCCTCACTGAAATGTAGATCGCTCCCAGAATGCCCCGAGTCGTGCTGGCAATGAGTGGCGGAGTCGACAGTTCCGCAGCGGCAGTCCTGCTCCAGGAGCAGGGCTATGACGTCATCGGTCTGTTCATGAGGTCCGGCGCGACGGAGGAGCAGACCTGCGCGACGGGAGTCGGTGCGAATTCAGCCGGAGCCAGTGATTTTCGCCTGCCCGTCGTCTCGGCAAAGCCGAACAAGCAGGGGTGCTGCAGCGCGTCGGACGCAGCCGATGCGAGGCGTGTGGCCGACATGCTCGATATCCCGTTTCACGCGCTGAACTTCAAGGACGCGTTTGGCAGGATCAAGGATTACTTCGCCGATGAGTACCTTGCCGGGCGAACCCCCAATCCCTGCGTCATGTGCAACAACTGGCTGAAGTTCGGCAAGCTCTGGGATTTTGCCCGGCAGGTCGGCGCGGAGTTCATCGCCTCCGGTCACTACGCGAGGATCGGTGCTGGAAACGGAAACGCATTCCGGGAGTGCGAGGCTCCTGCCGAGCCGGCGCGCGTAACATCGGCCGGAACGCTTTTGGCGACCGATCCGACTCTCAAGCGAGGTCTCGACGGATCGAAAGATCAGTCTTACGTCCTCTTCGGAATCAACCGCGACCTGCTCAACCGGGTCATTTTTCCGGTCGGTGATTTTGAGAAGCCTCTCATTCGCGACAAGGCACTCCAGGCGGGCCTGCGGGTTTTCGACAAACCGGACAGCCAGGAAATCTGCTTCATTCCGGACAACGACTACGCGGGATTCATCGAGCGGTTTCGAGGCGTGCAGGAAACGGCCGGCGACTTTGTTGACACCTCCGGCAACGTGCTGGGCCAGCATCCCGGTTACGAAAAATTCACCATTGGCCAGCGGCGAGGCATCGGCATCGCGTTCGGTGAGCCGCGGTACGTTGTCGGTCTGAAACCGGACTCGCGGCAGGTAGTCATCGGTACGAAAGACGAGCTTGGCCGAGCGACCCTGACGGCGGATCGAACCAACTGGCTGGTCGAGAATGTTCCGGCGAAGTTTCGGTGCCTCGCCCAGATCAGATACCGGCACATTGCCGCGCCGTGTGAAGTTACCGTCACGGACGAAGACCGGTTCCATGTGGAATTCGACGAGCCACAATCGGCCGTCGCCCCCGGCCAGGCGGTCGTGCTTTACGAGGGAGACCGTGTTCTCGGCGGCGGCTGGATTTGCTGAACCCGGTTGAGCGGCGCGGGAATAAATTGCGGAGTTTGTGCATCACCCGGTTGAGAAATTGAGTTGCCGTTCGCTCGCCGGTCCGTCAGGAACAGCCGATGAAGGCCATCCATGCGATCCCGTTTGCTGTGCTCATGCTGTTCTCGCTCGCCGGTTGCAAAGTCGGCTATTTCCACACTCAGACCACGTGGAACGAAGACGGATCCGTCGAACGTGCGATCCTTCAGCCCAACGCTCGTCAAGGTGAAGGTGCCTTCAAAGAGTGGGATATGTATTTCCGTGTGAAGGAGCGGAATTTTGAATTCCGTGGCGACCTTCGAAAGCTGTCACCCGAACTCAATGGCGAGTATTTCCTCGCAAAAAGCAGTTCCAAATCGTGGAAAGAGATTCCAGATCACTACAGCAAAGAAGCGTCCGACTCGGACGCGACAAGCACGTTTGCCAGGACGGCCACTCGCACGGACTACGGACTTCTCATCGAGTATTCGTGGCAGGAAGTCCTGACAGAAGTCGTGAAGCTCGGCGACGCTCGGGCTGCGATCGTTGTCGCGACCGAACCTGGTGGCAATGCCGCAGCGAGGATCGTTGGAGAAGCGCTCGGCGACGATTACGACACGTCGAAACTCGAAACGTGGGTCGCGACGGAAGGGCGGGAATGGCTGCTCGAACTTTTTGACGGTGTCTTTGAGCTCGCGTTGGAGAAAGACGTCTCTGAAGAAAAAGTCCGTGAGAGTTTCGCCAGAATCTGCCGGAAGCACGGGCTTAAGGTCACGTTGAAGACGGAGCTTGAAAAAGAAGACTCAGCGGAGTTCATTCGTTTTCTGACGCAACTGTTTACGCAGACGATTCGGAAAGCCAATGGCGAAAAGGTCGATGCGAAGACAGCCGAAACTCTGGCCGGCGTGATCGGTGGCCTCAACGAGCCTCGTCACGAGAGGCTTAAGAGCCGTCTGGAAGAGGCCGGAGAGAATTTCAAGCAGGCCTGGCCGGGCGGTCCCGAGGCACTTGAGGCAAAAACAAATCGGCTCGCAACGCGAATCTTCGGGGTGCATGGCAGCATTTTTGATTCGCCGGAAAGTTTTCGATTTCAGATGGACGTCCCCGGCGAGATCGTCGAGACGAACGGGCAGATTCACTCGAACGGGCGAGTCCAGTGGCAATTCAGCGGCTCGGACGCGTGGCCATCCGGCTTCGCAATGACAGTCCGCTCGCTCGACGTGCAGAAGTCCGGAGTGAGCCTCCTCGCCGGTGCGGAGTTCAAACCGACTCGTCAGAATCTGGTTCGAATCGTCGAAATCATTGGCGACGACGAAGCTCTTCGAAAAGTGCTCCAGAGTTGTCGCGACGAAAGCAGCGTTGTCCCGCTGAAGACATTTCTGACTGAGCTTCCGATGGAGAACGCATCGCGCAAACGGGTCTTCGAGCTGCTGCGATTCCTCAAGTCGACATTGAAGCTCGGCGAGTAAGGCCGCTGCAGGGATATGCTGATCGCTGAGACCTCTGATCGTTGCACACAAAACAAATGACAGCGAGTCATCTCAGAAAGCCGAATTACATTCGTCATCCATAACGGCCCATCATGACATATCTGCAGCTCTTCATTGTTCTCAGCCTTCCCGTCACCGGTCTGTGTTACGCCACGCTCGGTGCGATCAAGCTGCCGCTGAGCAAGCGGATCGGCCTGGACGAGGCGAAGGTCGGCGGGCTCATCTCAGCGTTCGGCCTGATGGTGGGGCCGGTCATCATTCTGTGTGGAGCTCTGTCAGACACCTACGGCCGCAAGCCGGTCTGGATGGTCGGATCGCTGCTGGTCGTCGCCAGTTTTCTGATCTTCGCAAACGCCAGGAAGTACAGCGTCGCCGTTCTCGCGACGGTCCTGCTCGCAGTCGGCTGGACAGCGATGATCAACGTTGCCAACCCGGTCATGGCGTCTGCCTACAAAGACCCGTTTACCGGCTCAAATATTGGCGACGCCCTGTTCGGCCTGGGAGCATTTCTGTGTCCGTTGCTGATTACTTTCCTTCACAACAGAGCCGGGTTCAGCAAAGCCCTGACGTTTGTCGCACTGCTCGGCGCGATTCCGTTCGCTCTGGCGTTCGGCTAGGACCTGGGCGGCGGAGAACTGGATGGTGACCTGGCTGCTGCCTTTGCCGGATTTTCTGAGCTGCTTTCGGATCGGACAATCTGGCTGCTTGGCTTCACCATGATGTGCTGGGTTGTGATTGAATCAGGGACCGCTGACTGGGCGACGACTCTCGTCAAAGAGTCCGCTCCCGAAGGCGAGCTCGAAGAGACGTCGGAGAAAATTGCCGCGCAGGCACTCTCCGCGTTCTGGCTGTGCTTCATGGGAGCCCGACTGCTGACCGCATGGCTCATTCACGGAGCCGAACTTGAGAGTGCCGAGCTGGTCCGAATTACTCAGTTCGTCCAGGTGGGAATCGCGATCCTTGCCGTCCTGACGATGCTGAGCCTCGTCGTCGCCAGATCGCGACGGCTCGTTGTGGCTGCGGTGATCTTTGCTGGCCTGATCTGTGGACCGTTCTTTCCGAACGTGATCGGCCAGCTCTTCACCCACCTCAAAGCTCACGACCAGATGGCATTCGCCGGCCGGTCTGTCGGGATGATCTTCGCCTGTGCGTCCGTCGGGTGGACGCTCCTGCCAATCGCGATGGGCTATGTCGCTCTGAAGAAAAACATCCGAACGTCGTTTCTGCTGCCCGCAGCGGCCGGTGTGGTCATGACCGTGCTGATCCTCGTGAACCGCATTTCGGTCTGAGTGCCCAGGCAAACAAGCGACACGGAAATGACGACTCTGCCGGACACACATTCATGCAGAGTCAGTCCGGCACGCTCTCCGACCTTAACGAAGCGATGTCTTCAGCGTGTTGAGACAAGAAACTCGAAAACCATCTGTGATTTCATCGGTTTGAAGTGGTGTGAAGAGATTCCATCGAACCGGCAGTGAGGATTTTCGAGATCGGCACACATCGTCAGGATTAATCCCCTGGCAGTGGGTTACGTGATGGCCTGCCGAGCAGCCGTTATAAATCTTTTGCGGTACGACGCTCAAATTTCGAACCCACCTAAACTGCCGCGGACCAGCGAGACATCCATGAAAAAGCACCGAGCAGCCGTTCGCATCGCCCTGACCCTTGCCTGCCTGTCGGCCGTCTCATCCGTCGGCCGGGCTCAACCGGTCCCGCTCATTTTTGACACGGACATCGGCAATGACGTGGACGATGCCCTCGCCCTGGGCATGATTCACTCGTTGCAGTCGAGGGGCGAGTGCGAACTGCTGGCCGTGACGATCACGAAAGACCACGACGAGTGTGCTCCGTACGTCGACGCGGTCAACACGTTTTACGGGCGAGGAAACATCCCGATCGGAGTTGTCCGAAATGGCGTGACTCCGGAACAAAGCAAGTTCACCGTTCTTGCCGGGAAGAAAGACGGAGACACGCTGCGGTATCCGCGGGATCTGGCGAGCGGCAAAGATGCACCGGAGGCCGTCGCGCTGCTCCGCAAGTCGCTCGCCGCCGCAAAGGATCATTCGGTCGCGATCGCTCAGGTCGGGTTTTCGACCAATCTCGCGCGGCTGCTGGATTCCCCGCCCGACGACATCTCACCGCTGAACGGGCTCGACCTGGCAAAGCAGAAGGTCAAGCTGCTTTCCGTCATGGCGGGAGCCTTCGCGCCGATCGGAGGCAAGCCGCACTACGAGTACAACGTCGTCAAGGATATCCCGGCCGCACAGTCGCTGGCGCAACGATGGCCGACTGCCATCATCTTCAGCGGCTTCGAAATTGGTCTCGCCATCCCCTACCCCGCTGTCAGCATCGAACGGGACTACCGCTACGTGAAACACCATCCGCTGGCTGAGTCGTACTACCTCTACAACCCGCCGCCGCACAACCGCCCGACCTGGGACCTGACCAGCGTGCTCTACGCCGTCCGGCCGGACCGAGGTTATTTCAACCTGTCGCCTGCCGGAAATGTGACAGTCGACGACAAAGGCCTGACGACGTTTGAGGCGAATGAAAACGGACTTCACCGGTACCTCATCGCGACGCCGGATCAACGAGTCCGCGTGACTGAAGCTCAGGTCCAGCTTTCAAGCCAGCCACCCGGTCAACTGCCGTAACGACCGAGACATCACTCCCCACGGCCGACCTGGGCCAGGAACTCAAGTGCGGCCGCGCGGAACGCCTCTCGTGAAGACTGCAGAATATCGTTGTGTCCGGCGAGCGGCAGCGTGACGAATTTCCGTTCGACCTTATTGCGAGACCCCTTCGGAGCCCGCGCGAACAACTTCTCCCCAAGCCCGATCGGCACGATCCGGTCGCGAGCTCCGTGGATGTGCAGAATCGGGCAAGTGATTTTTCCGATACGATCCTCGGACGGAAAACGGTCCTGCAGAAGCAGGCTCACCGGAAGCCACGGGAACCTATTCGACGCTGCGTCCACCATCGACGAAAACGTCGAGACCAGAAGCAGGCCGCCCGGCGAAATCTGCTCGGCGGCCAGATCGGACACGAGTCTCACCGCAACGCCACCACCCAGCGACTGGCCATACACGACGATTTCCTCCGGTGGAATCCCCTGCTCTGTCGTGAGCCAGTTCCAGATCGTCCGCATGTCCTCAGCGATCGCTTCCTCGGAAGGCGTGCCAGCGTTTTCTCCGTACCCGCGATAGTCAAACAGAAAGATCTCGCTGCCGTTTTCACTCAGTATGTCCAGCGTGCTGACTCGGTTAATCCGGTTGGCGGCATTTCCCGGGCAGTACAGAATTGTGCGTTGTCGCTCGCCGGGCGAACGAACCTTCCAGCCGTTGAGAGTCGTTCCGACTGACGCTACGACGGTGACGTGTTCCGTGCGGCCCGCAAGATGTCCGGCATCCGCGACGGTGATCCGGTCCACTTGAAACGGCACATAAATGAGCGATCGCTGGAACACCGCGACGAGAACGGCAACGACAAAATAAAACGTCACACACTTGATAATAAAGCGACGGACCCAATGACGTTTCCGTTCTACGGGTTGCTCTGCAGGAAATTCGGCCGGAGAACCGTTCGGCTTTGATTCGGTCACGAAAGATGTCCACAACACGGGCAGGATTGTCGATCACCGATTGCCCTCGCCGCCGAGGGCCACGCTCCGGTGACGAGCAGAATTCTACCTGAACCGCAGCACCAGACGCTCCTGCGCGACCCGCCGCCACTCCGCTCACTCGAACGGAGTCGGATCGGCATCGTCGCTCGATTTCGAAAGGCTGCCGAAGAATGCGTCGCTGGCCGACGTCGTCATGCGGGTCTCACCCGGGTTCAAGACACCGGACATCAGTCGCCCTGAATCCTCGTGCGAGTGGAGGTCCGGCAAGCCGAGAAGATGACCGAGCTCGTGCGCGACTGTCGTGAGCAGGTCGTACCGGTTGGAATCGACGCTCAGATCGCCATCGACATCCCAGCCGAGCCCGGAGCCGTTGTCGTCAATCCAGATCGTTTGATTTGTGACGTCAGCCAGGCCGAGCGCCTCTGTGGAATCAAGATCGGCGATCACAAGCCGGGCGGAATCCAAGGCAGCCCGCTGCGCACTGGTGAGCGGAACCGCCGCCCAGAATGCCTGAGCCTCCAGCAGAATCGCCTCGGCCTGATTCTGCGTCAGCAGGTCGACATCGGAATTCAGTACGGTAGCCGACGCAAGTAGCGGCGGAAGAAAGTTCAGATACGCCGCATTCGTCGTCTGGCCGAACGAGTCACCGTTGAGGGTGTGAACGGTGAGTGTCGGGGTTCCGGCGGTCGTTGGCGATCGAAGGTCGAAGGTGACCTCGCCGCCGGCCACCACGAGCTGTGTCCCGGTGAATTGAGACACCGTGTCCGCTGAGGTAATCGTGCCGAGCGTGCTGCTGACCGTGACAGTCGTTCCATCCGCCAGCCCGGGCGTACTGATCGTGATCGGCGTCACGGTGGTTCCGTTGGCGGTCACATTCCCCGGAGCATTAATGAATGTCAGCGCTGTGACATCGGTGGCCTGGTCGCGAATCTCCAGCCCCTGAATCATCCACAGCAGCTCGCCCCCAAGGTCACTGACCGTCACCTGAATCTGTCCGTTCGTCACTGTCACGACGAAAGGCACCTGCGTCGACTGCCCGAACAGAATATCCAGGTCCGTCGCGGCGACCGTCCCGTTGACCCGCACTTCAAGATCGTCCAGTGTGTGTCGCGAAGAACCAAGTGTCGCGAGAACAACGTACGTTCCGTCCGGGACGTTCGTCTGAAACGTCTGCGGTCCGGTTCCCATGTGACCGTCGCGGCGGAGGTCGACCAGCGGGCCCTTGGTCACAACCGGGAACGCTCGCCGTGAGACAGGTTCTGTCAACCAGCCATAGCTCGTCGCCGTCGTGAGCAGCTCGGTCTCAACAACACCAAGATAACCCTCCGGATTCGCCAGCGAGACGACTGGTGTCTGCGTCGCGGAATCGCCGTGGTTGAAGTCAAACCGGCGTGTCGACGGCAGCGTGTACACGGGCAGGATGCAGCCGTGCCGACGACCGTTGACCTGCTCGAACGACAGCAGCGCTTCACCGGCGTGGTACGGACGCCTCACGGTGACCACCACGTTTCCGGTCCCGTCCGCCTGATGCTGGATTCCGTCAATGGTCGGATCGATGTCTGCCGAAGTGATCGTTCCAATATCCGTCGAGACCGTCACGATGGATCCGGCGTCGGCTCCCACCGCCGTAAACGAATCGACCGTCACTCCGTCGGCTTCGAAGTTTCCGCCCGCGCCGGCGATCGTCTGATTGTTCGCAGGAACGAATTCCACTGCGGAAATTTCCCAGCGTGAACTGCCTGTCCCCGCCCCGAATTCCAGATCGAGCGAGCCGTCTTTCACTTCCACGAAAAATCGCTGAGACGTGAAGTGGCCGAACGTGACGTCGATCCCGCTCAGGATTGTGACGCCGTTATCCGCGTTCCGGATAAAGACATCATCGAGGTTGTAGAAGTAACTGCCGACCAGCACGTTGACCGAGTAGAACCCGTTTCCGGCAACGTCGACAGAAAACCGGCGGACGCTGGTGCCCGTGTGTCCGTCCACTTTCAGGTCGAACAGCTCACCCTGTGTGGGATTGTAATTCTGAGCCGTCGTTGATGAGACGACCGTGTCCCAGCCGAAGCCGCCGCCTCCGGACAGCAGTGTGTCCGGTCGCACGCTCGTATAGCCCGTCTGCGTGATGGGTGTGAACGAGGGATTCGTGACGACCGGAAAATCAAAGTCGAACCGCTGCCCGGGATCGGTGCCCAGCGGCGACAGACCGAACGTCTCGATGCTGCGGAACGTGATGTCGAAGAACGGACCTCCGGCTCCCAGGTTGGTTGTCTGGATCGTCTGCTTTCGGATGATGTTGAACGGGTTTCCGAACGGGTCGAAACGCAGCTCATCGCCTGGCCCGACCGGAGCACCGCTGGGAGTTCCCGGGTCACCGAAGACCGGGCTGTTCCCATTAATATCAATCGGGACGAGCATCGACGGCTGCACGTCGAACAGGTCGTTTGCGTTTCCGCCGGTCAGGTTGAGTGCGTCAATCTCCGAACCGTAAGTCAGAACCTCGTCAGGAGCGGGCACCGTCCGCGTCACCGTATCGAGCGTTGCGGTTGTTCGGACGACAAAGGTTTCCGCATCGCTGCTGCCGTTCACATTCAGCGTGTCCGTTCCGCCGGAATCGGAAAAGGAAATCGCACTGCCGAACGTCGTTCCTGCCGGGAAGTTGACGTTGTAGGTGTCGTCCCCCGCGCCGCCATTGAGCGTCGCTCCGCCCGTGCCCATCGCACCGAGCGTTATGGAATCTGCGTCGGTATCGCCGTTTACCGTCAGACCGAAACCGGACGTCACCGTGCCGTTGACGATGATTGTCGTGCCGGCCGCGTCGTTGTTGTTGCAGTCACCCTTGATCGTGACCGTTCCGTTCGGCGCCGAAATCGTGCTGCCCGCCGTCACCGTCACATTGTCGCCCGCCTCAAGGCGGATGTTGCCATTGGCCGAAGAAATCGTGACGGTCGCGGCAATCGTCAGGTCATCTCCCGTCGTGGCCGGAGCGGTCTCGTTGGCCTTGATGAAGATGTCGCCGTCTGCGGTCACGTTCTGGTTCGTGTTGATCGCCCCGACATTTGTTACGGAAATCGAGCCGCCCGCTGCGGAGTTGGAAATACCAACAACCGTCCCGACCGTGCCAATCTCCAGCGGCGCCGCACCAGTGTTTGTGATCTCGATGTTTCCGCTCGTCGAGTTCGTCGCGGCGAGCGTGCTGACGGTCGTCTCCAGCGAGTTGCCGCTTCCAATTCCCGCCGCAGCGGTGGCCGACAGACTGCTCGCCGTGACGTTGGTCGCCGCCCCGTTGTTGTCGATGATGCCGCCGGTTGTCGACGTCAGGGTTGTCGCCGCGGTGCCCGTGTTGATTGCCTGCGTCAGAGTCATGCTGCCGGTGCTTTGCACGGTCGCCGCATTGCTGTTTGTCGTGACGCCGGAAATCGAATTGGACGTTCCGACTTCCAGAGCGGTCGTCGTGACAAACCCGAGTGTCCCGTTAATGCTCGCGGCAAGAAGTCCAACGGCGTTGTTCTCGCTCAGGCTGAAGTTTCCGGCATTCGTTCCGGACAACGCCAGTTGAGCAGCCGTGATGATCGACCCGGCATTTTCCGTGACCCCGCCACTCGTCGCGGTCAGAGCAACGTTGGCGGCTCCGACGTTGATGTCCTGTCCGGCTCCCGAACCGATCGTCAGCTGCTGAGCGGTCGTCAGTGCGAGGCTGTTTCCGTCGGTAGTGATGCCGACCTTTGTACCAACGGTGCCGACAGTCAATGTATCGACGTCGTTGAACGTGATCGATCCCGTCACGCTGGCAGCGATTGTGTCGACATCGTTGCCCTCGCCGAGCGTAAACGTCCCGGTGCCCATCATCGAGAAACCGGCCGCGGTGATCGTATCTCCGGCGTTCTGCCCGGCTCCGGCAGTGTCGATCACGAAGTTCCCGGTGCCAACGTTGACATCGTCATCGATCGTCAACAGCCCGCCCGCCACGATCGTCGCCGTTCCGTTGTTCGTGGTGAGGCCCGTAATTCCGTCGGCCGTGCCAATCGTCAGCGTATCGTTTTCGTTGAAAGAAAACGCGTTGTTCGCACCGGTGATACTGGCGGCGAGAGTGCCGACGTTGTGAGTTCCCGCGCTGAGGTTAACCACACCGGGAGACTGAATCGCAAGGTTCGTCCCTGTGATCCCTCCGGCACCGGAAATCCCCGCGTTGTTGATCAGGGAAAGCGTCGCTGCGCCAGTCGTCACATTCGCGGAGACAGTGATCGCCCCCGTGGTCGCACTGCCGACACGGAGAATCGAAGCGGAAACACCGGCCAGTTCCGCAGAGCTCAGCTCAAGTGTGTCAGCCGCAGCGTTCGTCGTTGAGCCAAGGTCGACCGCCTCACCCGACTCGTTCGGAGCCAGCACGACAATCTGCCCGGTCGCCGTGATCGTGCCGGCGAGGTCCATTTTGTCAGCGGTATATTTGTGCGTGCCACCGATCGACTCGGAATCAGCACCAGCATTGATCGTCAACAGAGCGTCGTCACCCATCAGAGTCACGGTGATCGTACCGGTCGCCTCGACGTCGTTGGCCGCGGCCGTGTTCGTGACCGTGACATTCCCCGACCCGGCCGCCAGCGAGACGCTCCCCGCCGCGGTCCCCACTCCGTTTGTCGTATCTGTCCCGCCTGACGGGTCGCAGGATGTCACCGATCCAACGGAAAACCCGTTGCCATCTTCAAACGTCACGTTGCCGGACGACGTCCGAATGGCGACGAATTCGACGTCATTCGTCATCGCGTTCAGTGTCACTGCACCGCCGGCCGAAATGCCGAGTGTCTTTGCCGAAAACGCTGAGTTCTGCGTGACTGTCGAGCCGGTTACGAGGTGGAGCGTCGCCGAGGCGGGCGGAGACACGATCGCGACCGGCATCGAGATCAAAATCGCCCCCGAGGCGTTCGCATCATCCCGGCCGATTCTCAACACAGAAGCAGTAATCGCGTTCAACTCGGCGTTGGAAAGTTCCAGCGTATCGTTCGTCGCGTCCATCCCCGCCGAGCCAAGATCGATCGCCTCACCGGCACTGGCCGGCTGCAGAGCCACATCCTGTCCGGTCGCCGTAATCGTGCCGACGATGTCCATTTCGTCGGCTGTGTAGACGTGCTTTCCACCAATCGACTCGACATTGGCCCCCGCGGCAATTGTCAGCGTCTGATTGTCCTGACTGAGGGTAATCGCAATCGTCGTGCCAGCGTTAATATCATTGGCAGCCGCGGTGTTGGAGACGGTCACCCCGCCAGTGGTTGCGGTCAGTGCGACTGCGCCCGTTCCACCGTCGACCCCGGCAACGCTGTCGACGGTCCCCACGGTGAAGCCGTCCGAATCCGTAAATATCACCGACCCATTCGTCGAGGAAATCGCAACGGTGTCGACATCGTTTGCCCCCTCCAGTGTGACGGCATTCGTCGCTTCGACGGCGAGATTCGCGACCGTGACGGTCTGATTGCCGACTCCGTCATCAACAGACCCGCCTGTCTCAAGATGCAGCGTCGTCGTGCCGCCAGGAGAAACATTTTCGGCCACCGTCAGATTCCCGGCCGCCGCACTCCCGACGTGAATGACTCCGGCGGTGATCCGGTCCAGTTCGGCATCCGACACGCTGAGCGTATTCGCTGCGGAACCAAGAGTGACGAGTTGCCCGTTCGAGCTCGGCTCAATCGTCGTCGTACCAACTCCGGAATTCAGAGTCGCAGACGCGTTGATGACAATGTCGTCATTCGTGAACGTGATCGCCCCGCCCGCCGACTGCACCGTCGAATTCGCTCCCAGTGTCGATGTGGCTATCGATGTGACCGTGATCGTTCCGCCTCCGACCGTCGAGACTGTCGGCGTGAACGCGCCGCTGTTGATTGTCACATTCTCGCCGGCCAGAGAAATATTTCCGTTCCCGCCCGTCGCCTGAACACTGGCATTCACGATGAGCGTGTCCGGTTCCGGCCCGACCGCATTGTCAGTTGCGGTCAGTGCAATATTTCCACCGTTCGTCTCTGTGACGTCCTGCGACACCGTCACGGGTGAGTCGTTCACAACCGAAACACCACCGTTGCTCACTGCGATCCCCATCGTGCCGTCGACCGTGGTGATGTCCAACACCCCCATATTGCTGACATGGAAGCCGGTGCCAGCGGCTGTGCCGGCGAGGTTTGAAACCTGCGTCTCGATCGGGTCAGCAGCGGTTCCGACTCCGCCGGTGGCTCGTAGGACAGCACTCGTGGCGACAACGTTTTTCGCCGCTCCGTTTCCGTCAACAATCGACCCTGTCGCGACAATGACGACCGTACTGTTCGCAGCAGTCACCTGGTCACTGAGATTGACCGTTCCGCCACTGATGCTGACGGCGTTTGCAATTGTCGAGGTCGAGGTGAGAGGAGCTCCCACCGCCACGGTTGCGGAATCAACGACTGAGAATCGTCCGCCGACCGTCAATGCCAGATTCAGGCTCGTCAAGTCACCGTCACCCGGATCGCCAGTGTCAATCGCCAGCGATCCGGCAAAGTTCGTCACTGCATTCGTCAGCTGAACGGTGTCCGCACCGCCGCCGAGATTCAGGTTCACAATCCCGGCAGTCGCCGGGTTCACGAACTCCGTCTGAGGCAGAGCGACTCCTGTGATGTTCAGGCGAGTCGATTGCCCGGCCGCATTCGGCCGAGGTGAACCGGGCATCGGCGTCCCAACGTCTTCCAGCGAAACCGTTTCGCTGCCGGCCGTAAAATTGAAGTTCTGCGTCGTCGATGTGCCGCGGTTTGCCAGAATTTCAAGTCCCGTATAACCCACTTCATGACCGTCGAGGCTTACAACCCTTCCGTCGTAGTCATACGTCGTCGCGGTGTTGGCATTGTTGAAAAAGATCAACTCATCGGCGCCGACTCCAGCATTGGACGGCCCGAGCCCTCCATTAAAGAAGATCGGTATCGACGTCGGAAACCCTGTGAAGTTGATCTGCAGTTTGTCATCGGTCAGGTCTGTCCCGTTGACAACGACCGCAGCCAGACTCGCGGCGTTCTTACTGGCGAGCACCGTCAGACCGACCGGGTCGAAGATCTCAACCTCGTTTGTCCCGGCGTTATATCGAAGCTCGATGCACGTCACCGTCGTGATATTAAAAGTAAAGATTGGAATCTCGAACGCACCAATGTCGGCAGCATCTCCAGCGCCATTCACGACCGCAGGATGGTCAGACGGTCGCAATTCTCCACGCTGGTCCGTCGTGACGCCGAACGAGTTGCCGGTGTCGACGGCAACGCTGCCAGCCAGGATCGCGTGAGTCAGTGTGCCCCCTCCATTACTCGCGAGCGCCTGCAGCATGGGATCGAGTTCACTGCCGGTCGATCCTGCCTGATTATTATCGACGCCATTCGTAACACCCGTAACGCCGGTCGCGTTGCCGATAATGTTGTAGTCGTAATCAGGACTGAAGGTGGAGCCGCCGCCTTCGTTTGTCTCTCCGATGTCAGCACCAAAAGTAGTCGCCGTGTTCTGTGCAATGATCGTATTTCTAATGACCGGTTGAGGGTTCGCCCCTCCATTAACAACTCGCCAGAGGATTGCTCCGCCTGATTCCGCAGAGTTCAACGTGAATGTCGAACTGTCGATCGAAACCGGAGTCGAATTATCCATCCGGACTGAGATCGCCCCGCCTTCCCCTTGACCGTTTCCGTTTGCGTCCGCCGTATTTCCGGAGAACGTACTGTTAACGATGGTCACGGCGATGCTGCGCTCAGAGTTGATCGCTCCGCCCTTGTTAAAGGCCGAGTTGTTGGAAAACGTCGTGCGACGAATCGTCAATGAGTTGCCACCACCCGACAAATTGATTGCGCCTCCAGCTCCTTCCGATCGATTGTTCTGCAAAATGGAATCTTCAATCACGACATTCGCTGATGCACGAATCGCGCCACCTCGCCCTGTCGTGTCTTCAACCCCGCTATTTAACTCCGCTCCGTTCTGCAGCGTCAGCCCTTTGAGTGTGAAGGTCATTGGCTGAACATGGAAAATTCGCGACGCTCCGTTTCCGTCAATAATTACGTCACCGGCGATCGAGGTACCGTCAATCGTCAGGTTTCCATCCGCGACAATGTCCAGGTCGCCTCGCTGCTGGTCAATGAGAGCCGGAAGCCCCGTCAGCGTCGATTCGCCTCCGGGGGCGATCGTCAGCGTGAACGTTCCCGCTACGCCAAATTTGATGTTCGAGTTTTCCCCGTCAGCGTTGGCGAGAATGACAGCTTCCCGCAGCGAGAGGAGCCCATCGTTCGCATCCAGCACATCCAGAGTGGTTGTCACCACATAGCATTCTTCTTCGGGAGTCACTGTGATCACAGCGGTCGCAGCGGGGCTGACGCCGCCGTCTCCGTCGTCAACAGTCACGCTGATTGTCCGCGTGGCGGCGGGTTGATTCGCCGAATTCGCATACGTCAGATTCTGAATCAGCGCGTCGACCGCCGTCGGAGTCGCGCTGCCGTTCAGATTGACTTTCAAATCGACGCCACCAGCCCCCGTACTGATCGCATCCAGTGTGCCGATGATGGTTCCGCCAAATGAAACGTTCGCTCCGTCAAATCCAATCTGTCCGGCCGCGTTGCCTTCGTTGTTGATCGACAGCGAGTCCTGAGCCAGACCCGCCGCTGCATAAGTCACCGTCAGATTGCCACCATCGACAAAAGTCGGCGAGTCGGCATCAACGAACGTGACATTCGCATCGATGATCTGCGGAGCCGCGTTGACCGTATTCTCAAGAAACGTCACCGGGTCCAGGTCCGTCAGCGAACCCGGCTCGCTGTTGGACGTAACCGTGATGACTGCGGTTTCGGCGGCACTCGTGTTGCCGTCTCCGTCGTTCAGTGTCACGCTGATAGTGCGGGTCGCTGCCGGTGTATTCGAGCTGTTGGCATACGTCAGGTTTTCCAGCAGTTCCTCAACTCGAGCGGCCGTCGCACTGGCATTCAAGTTGAAAATCAGGCTGCTACCTGCGACGCCGTTATTCCCACCGTTGACCGTCGCGATGACTCCCACACCACTGAAACTGACGTTCGTTCCGTTGAATGTGATGTTGCCGCCGTTCTGAACGGAGAGCGAATCTTCAACACCGCCGCCGACGCTGTAGACAATTGTCAGCGACCCATTGTCGAAGTCCGCCGAGTCGGCGTCGACCACTGTCACATCCGAGTCAACGACCTGCGGAGACGTGTTGACAAGATTCTCTGCAAATGTCACGTCGTCGAGGCCGCTGACACCCGGGTCGGCGATCCGGAGTACGACATCGTCATTCCCGACACCTCCCGCGTAAGTGATCGTCGCGTCGAACGCGGAGCCCAGGAAACCGAAAATGGTGGCTCCTTCGCCGAGCGAATCGAACGTGCCCGATCCGCCGACGCGCGAAATAATTATGAATTCCTGCCCGGGAGCCGGGACGAACCCCATGAACTGCACGGTCGACAGAGTCACGTTCGTGCCGATCGTCACGGAGCCAGTGGCCGCCAGCTGATCATGGTTGGTGTCCGTGTTGCCTGGCGTTGTGCCTCCCACTTCCACCAGAAACGTGCTGCCATCGGCGAATGCGAAGTTGCCGGTCACGTTCAGGATGCCCGGTGACTCACCGGGAGACACCGTGCCGGACATTGTCACAGTCAGGCTGGTCGGATTCATCGTGATGTTCGGCGAGTCCGTGCTGTCGCTGATCACGTTGCCGATGATCGTCGTCGGATCGGTCAAGGTCACTTTGTGGACGTCGACATTGCCTGCTGTCGAGGAACCGATGGTGATCGAGCTGAACCCGTCCTGGAAGAGATTGATTTCAGCCTGAGTGAGGTTGAGGGCACCGGTGCCGCCCCCGATGCCGATCGTCGTGCCGGCAGTCCGCGGTTGAATCGTCAGAGCCCCGTCCGATTCCACTTCCAGCGACGCCTGCCAGTCGATCGAGTCCGCATTGATCGTGATGACTCCGGCGGCCGCATTCGCAGTGGCTCCGGCTGCGACTCCGTCACCGATCAGACTGTCCGCTCCGGCCTGCAGGTCCGCTTCCGTGCCGTTGCCGTCGGCAGTGATTGTGATCGTCCCGGAGCCGTTGGAAAGAATTCGTCCTCCATTGGTGGGGCTCAGCCGAACTCCCGCACTGTTGCCGTTTGAGGCAGAGCCCATAACCGTAATGGCCCCCGTCGTCGTGATGACTGTTCCGTCCTGAGTCAGGTTCACGCCGCGATTGTCGTTGCCACCACTGCCGCCAATGCCGGTCACACTGAGTTCACCGGCCGTGGAAATGAACTGCGAACTGGCGCCCTCAATGAACACTCCGAAATTGTTCTGCGTGCCCGTTCCCCCTGTGCCGTTCACCGTCACGTCAGAAGCGTCGGCGGTCGCTCCGGTCGATCTCACCTGGCCGCCATCCAGCAGGACGACGCCGATATGCTGATCAGTGCTGCCAGTTCCGCCCTGTCCGGTCAGTTGAATGTTGCCGTCGATAGACGTGATCGCTGAATTCGCCCCCGAGACGGAAATTCCGTGGTTCCCGTCCGTCCCGCTCGCGCCACCGGTTCCCATCACGGTAATCGTTGCGGCGGTCGCTCCCGTACCGGTTGAGGAAATCAATCCGGCGGCCTGCACGCGGACTCCGCGGTTGAACTGAGCACTGCCCGATCCGCCCTGGCCCGTCACGAGGATGCTGCCGGTCGCTGAGGTAATCGCGGAGTTCGCATCGGAGACTCGAACGCCGTCACCGGTTGCGGCTCCGTTGCCTCCGGTGCCGTTGACATCAACAGGCGCGGCTCCCGTCGACTGAATGACGCCACCGGCCAGGACGTGGACGCCGATATGTTCGTTTCCGATCGTTCCGTTATTGATCCCGTCGATGTCGATCGTCCCACGGACAGATCGGACGAGCGCGTTCGCACCGGAGACCTCGACACCTTCCTGAATGCCGGTCCCCATGATCGTCACGGTTGCCGCATCCGCGGTTGTGCCGGTCGACTCGACGAGGGCTCCGACTGTGATCTGCACGCCATCCGTCGCCGCCGAGTTCCCGGTGAGCGACACGTTTCCGTCGGTCGAGCGGATGACCGTTCCGGCGCCCACCACGTGAACTCCGTCGTCGCCGGCCGCCTGCGCGGTACCGTTCAGTGTGATCCCACCCGCGGTCGCTCCGGTCCCGCTCGCAATGATGGTCGAGCCATTCCGCACGTCGATGCCAAAGTCCCCCGCAGTGTTGCCACCTGTCGCTGTGAGCGAGATCACTCCGGTTCCAGTGCTCGACAGATCCGCATCGTCGAGGTCGATTCCCACGAAGTTGCCGGCTGTCGCCCCGGAGTTGGCATTGAGCGTGAGACTGCCGTCCTCGACAGAAATGCTCGACCCCGCGTTGACGACAATGTTCTTCGCGGTCGTCGCAGAAATTCCGGCGGCCAACGAGAAAGACGACGAGCCCGTAAACGTAACCGTCTCTGCGGCAGGGTTATCAAGAGTGACGTTGATCGAATCGCCGTACGTGTTTGTTCCGCTGTCTCCAAACGCAAAGGCCGCAGCGGCGCCGGAATCAGTGACACGAATTGAGTCAAACACGCCAAGCCCGGCCGCCGTCACTGTCAGAATAGAACCGCCATTCCCGGTGACGTTTCCGCTGTTAGCACCTGACCAGGTCCCCGTCGAAGAAACAGTATAGGAAGTGGCATTGGCGACGATGGTCACCGTCTCGCCCGCCTGAACGTCGATATCGAGTGTCGCACCGTTCTCAACGAAACCAGTCAGAAGCGTCCGTGTTTCCAGAGCTTCCGTGGCGAGGGGGAACTTGCTCGGTGTCGACGCCAGCATCGAAGCCGAAGGCAGTTGAACGCGCCTGCGGACCGCCCGTCCGTGACGATTCTTCGCCCGAATTCGTCTCTGAAACTGTGTGAGAAACTGCTCAAAGAGCATGTCGTTCAGGCCTGCCGAATTGCATCCGCCGTATGGGCCCGGTTGGGATGGCAGTTGGTGCGAGTGATCGTGAACTGTGGGATGCGCGCAGACTCAGCGGGCACAACGGTTTGGCAAGCAGTCCTTGTACCTCGCATCACCCGACATGAGCCGGTCACGCAGACCGTTACGGTTGTCCGCAGTGTCCGACCGCAGAAACGTCACAGGCGTCAGAACCTGTCAGAAGAAGGCGACGGCCTGTCCACCGGGTCGAGGTCCCAGGACTGGCCTTCCTGACACTCACGACACTGGTCCCTTTTTCCGTTGTGACCGAATCTCCCGGCCAATTCGTAAAGCAGCCGGAACAGTGTTCAGAATTCCTGACACCTGAGCATCGACACTCCGGCGAAGCGAAACGGCCTTTCGGAGCTTCTTGAAACTCCCAGAGATCATCGACGGCCACGGACCGCTACAGTCTTCCTGGACCGATTGCTAAAGTCCCGGATTCGATTCCCGTGTCGGAATCACACCGTTGCTGCCAGACGAACCGAGGAGAACCGCGTGGAGTTTCAGTCAGACGACATCCTGCTAGTCACCGGAGCCACTGGGCTGGTCGGCAGCCACGTGTGTCAGCGGGCTCGCGAGCTCGGTATCCAGACCCGCGCCCTCGTGCGGGAATCCAGCGACAAGACACTTCTCAGTGAATGGGGCGTCGATCTGGTTTACGGAGATCTCAACGATCTGGAAGCACTCGATCAGGCCGCGCGAGGCGTGACGGCTCTCGTCCACTGTGCTGCGAAAGTCGGCGACTGGGGCCCGGTTGAGAAATACCGGAAGGTCAACGTCGACGGAACACGGGCACTGCTTGAGGCCGTCGAGAAAGCCGGCACTGTCAAGCGAGTCGTCCATGTCAGCTCGCTCGGAGTCTACCAGGCGAGAGACCATCACGGCACGGATGAGACGGAACCGGTCAGCGTGAGCGGAATCGACGGCTACACGCTCACCAAAGCCGAATCCGAACTGCTGGTTCGAAAACACATCGACGAGAAAAAACTGCCGGCCATCATCCTGCGGCCCGGTTTCATTTACGGACCACGCGACCGCACCGTCCTGCCGCGAATTACCGAGCGGCTGCGAATCGGCGGATTCAAATTCCTGGGCACCGGCAAGACGCTGCTGAATAACACCTACGTCAGCAATCTGGTCGACGCCATTTTCCTGGCTCTGGAAAAAGATGAGCACATTGGCGAGGTGTTTAATATCACAGACGGCAGTCTTGTGACGAAACGGGAATTTATCTCATCGATTGCGAGTCTTGCCGGCTACCCCGTCCCGGAAAACAATGTCCCGCTGTTCGTTGCGAAAAGCCTGGCCGTGCAGATGGAGTTCTGGCAGCGACTTTACGACCGCTGGTGCCCGTTTGACTGGTACTGGCTGCCGGAGAAAAACAAAGCACCGCTGCTCAACAATGCCCGTATTAAATTCCTCGGCCTGAACCTCGATTTCAGCATTGAAAAGGCGAAGCAGAAACTCGGCTACAAACCAAAAGTGCAGTTTGAGACCGGGATTCAGCAGGCCATCGGCTGGTGCCGCGAGGCCGGACTGCTGGTCAAGGACGAGGATTAATCCGCCTGACCGGCAAGCAGAGGCAGTCGCTGAAGGATTCAGAGATGGTCCCGCAATTCATGAGTCGCGACGAAGTCCGCAATGTCGATCGAGTCGCCATTGCGCAATACGGTCTGCCCGGTGTTGTGCTGATGGAAAACGCGGCGCGAGGTTGCTTCGACTGGTTGTCCGAACTCGGAGTCAGCGGACGAGTCGTCATTTGCGCCGGACGAGGCAACAACGGCGGCGACGGGTTTGTTATCGCGAGGCACCTCGAAAACGCAGGCTGCGACGTCAAGGTGCTGCTCTTTGCGGAACTGTCGAGCGTCACGGGCGACGCCGCTGTAAACCTCAACGTGCTGCGAAAATCCGGTACGCCACTGCGCTGTTTCGACTCCGCGAACGTCGATGCGGCAGAGATTCGAGCGGAACTCAACGGTGCCGGATGGATCGTCGATGCGCTTCTCGGAACGGGCACACGCGGCAAGCTCCGCGAACCGTTCGTGACGGTGATTTCTGAAATGAATGCGTGCCCGGCGCGCAAACTCGCGATCGATCTTCCCTCCGGCCTGGACTGTGATTCCGGCTGCCCGGTCGACGAGTCCAATCCGCTCGCCGTCCGAGCGGACTTCACCGCCACGTTTGTCGCACAGAAGCTCGGATTCCGGAACGAAGCCTCGCGTGAATTCACCGGAGAGATCCGCGTCATCGACATTGGCGTTCCCCGAGTGATGTTCTCAGACTGAGCTCGGCGACCTCGGTTCAGTCAAAACAATTTCGATCCGCCGTTGAGATTCTGCCGAAGCCACCCGTTCCGACACTCACGCGAAAATACCCCGCCTCATGCTCATCGAAACTGAAAACCTCACGAAGTCCTTCGGCAAGAAACCAGCGTTGGACCAGGTGACGTTGACGATCGACCCCGGCCAGATCGTCGCGGTTCTCGGCCCGAACGGAGCCGGCAAGACGACGCTGCTTCGCTGCCTGGCGGGCATCAGTCAGGCCACCTCGGGCGAGATTCGGTACGACTCGGAAGTCTTTACGCGGGACCGGATCGATCTGCGACGACGGTACCACTTCGTGCCGGACTTTCCGTTCGTGTATGCCGAATCCACCGTTCTACGGCACATCGGGATGATTCTGCGTGCGTATGAGGCGGACGAAGGCCCGGTCGAAGAACGCGTGCTGGAGCTGCTTGAGGAATTTGAAATTCTCCCGCTGATCGACAGTGCGATCGGCAGGCTGTCCCGCGGGCAGACGTACAAAGCCGCCCTGGTGGCATTGATGGCCGTGAACCCGGATGTCTGGATCCTCGACGAGCCCTTCGCCTCCGGCATGGACCCGCACGGGATCGCCTCGTTCCGCCGCCGCGCGAGAGAGGCCGTCAAGAAAGGCCACACGATCATCTACTCGACGCAGTTACTGGAACTGGCCGAGACGTTTTCCGATCGCGTCTGCATCATCTCTGAGGGAAAAGTCCACGCGTTCGACGAGATGAATCATCTTCGCGGAACAAGTGGTGCGTCGGACGGCCACATTCTCGAAGACCTGTTTGAGCGGCTCCGCGAGGTGCCGGAATGATCCATGCTCGATGCTACAAGTCGATCCGACGGGCAGCTCCAGCCCGGATTTTCGCGTCAACGGCCTGGACAAGGCAGTACAGGAAAACACGCGGCGGCTGGCAGTATTACGTCCTGATCGCCCTGGGAATTCTCTTCCTGCCGATTCTGCTGTGTGTCGGTTTCATCGGGTTTCCCGCGGCTGGCGGGTACCTGTTCGCGGTCGAGGACGAGGGCGTTCGAGGAGTCATTTCGATTGTCGCAGCGCTGGTCTCTGCGGTCGTCACATTCGGGCATGGCGGATGGCTGCTGCGGGAACTGGTTTCGTCGAGGTCACTGGCCGTTGCCACTCAGCTTCCGATCGGAGACGGCGAATTCCTCGCCAATCGAACACGGTTCAGTCTGAGGGCCACGTTCGCGTTTCTCGTCGTGCTGTCGTCGTTCTTTGCGGCGGCGGCATTTGGTCTGAAGGTCGGCCCGGCCAAAGCGGCGATGGTCGCAGGACTGGCTCTGATTCAATGGAGTCTGGTGGCTTCCCTTGCGATCATCATTCCGTCGTGGTTTCCAAAAATGGCTCGCGCGGAAGCAGTGGGCGGAATGGTTTCCGTCGGCGTCATGGTGATTATGGCCAGCATCGTGCTGGGCAATATGAACATCCTTCAGCTCGAAGCAGTCCGATTGGTCGCGCTGTCTGTCCTGCCGACCGGCTGGGTTTTTCTGCTGCTGGAATTCGGCATCCTCGGTGAGGTCGCTATCACCGCCTGGCTGTTTGTCCCAGTGGTGCTGACGATCTACGCAGCGACGCGAGCCTACGCTCGCATGAAAACCGTCTACCATCCCTGGGAAATCACGCTCGATTCAGAATTCTTCGCCCGGGCCACGCTCAAGGCTCCGACCGATGACGCTGGCGAGGACGACCTGGCAGCCGCCTTGCCGGAGTCCGATCTGAAAACCGACATCCGGGTGACTCGACGGAAGCGGATCATCCGTTTTTTCCGCGACTGGGCGGGGTTCGTTCCCGATCAGAAAGAGGTCGAACTCTCGCGGGGAGAGGCCTCGGCTCTGGTCCGATCGCGGGAGTTTCTTGAACCGTACTCGTGGCCAAACGGAGGCCTCATCGAGCGGATGGTCGGTTCGATTCTGACTGAACGCGAGCAACGGATTGCCGAGCTCATGAGTGGCGGCCGGCCGGAATGGTCGCGGCGGACGCTGATGGACATGGGCCTGGGATGCCTGGGCCTCGCGCTGATTGTCGTTTCGCAGGAACTGTTCGGAATCCGGATTCTGATGATGTCCTGGCATGTGGGCCTGTTCGTGCTTTTTATGGGGCTGCGGCGGTCGTGGCCCGGAATCATTCTGAAATGCAGTACCGGACACACAGCCAGCCTCATGGGACTGGTGCCGATCACGTATCGCGAAATGAGTCGAGCGATCATGGTGCTGGGCACGGTCCGGGCCATGATCTACGCCCCGTTCGCGGTGGCTGTCTGTGTGGCCGGCGTCGCAGGTCTGCAGGGCGGCTTCGACTGGGTGCAGGCTCTGTTCATCGCGTCGAAGGCTGTCCTGATGATCGTCGCGATTCATCAGTGGTGGTTCATCGGCCTGCAGCCTCACCAGTCGTCGAAAACAGTTCTGGCACAGATTGGTGAGGGACTTCTATTTGTTCCGGTCCTGATAGTCGGTATCGGAGGCGGATGCGGGATGCTCGCTGCCGGCTCGTCTGAGTTGTGGTCAATGGGAGGCGCCGCGCTGATGTTTGGAGCCGGCTGGTTCGCACAGCGGTGGCAGAATAAGCGAGTGCTCAAACAGCCGATCGACTTTATCACGCTGCGGTCCAACCATTTTCAGCTGCAAATGCAGGCTCAGCAGCGGAAAGAGCCTTCAGTGACCTGGTAGTCCGCGCCGCACTGAGCTTCTCGACTGACCGTCCACTCGTCACCCTTTCAAAATGCACATTTCTTCCGCAAAAGAGAAGCTCATCCGCAAAGCCGCGCGAGCCCGTCTCCGCGCCGTGCCCGCGCTGCATGAGCAATGGAAGAAACATCGCGTCCCCCTCGTCGAGAGAATTACGATGGGTGTCGGTGTCGTCTTTGGCGCGGGTTTCTTCGTCGGATTTCCAGCGGGAATGGGTCGTGCGACAGTGGATGGCGGAGACATCGTCTGGAATTTCGTGCTGGCTGCAGCACTGGTTTCCCTCGCAATCAGCATCGGTCTTGCAAACTGGTTTCGAAGCGAGCTTACTGAATCACAGTTTCTTGCCGTCTGCAGTCTGCTTCCCGTTCCAGACGACCGACTGGTCAACGACCGAATCTGGCTTTTTGCAGGTGGCCTCGTCATGACGTCGCTTCCGGCACTGGGTTATTTCGGATTATTCGGCTGGACCATGACGGAGTCGTGGGCTGTTGTGGGTGTGGCTGTAGCACTGTCTGTTGCCCAGGCATTCGTCCACGGAGCTCTGGCACTGGTCCTTGCTGCCTGGCTGCCACGATGGTGCAATGACGGTCTGCTGGCGGTGCTGTTCACCGTTGGCTTTTTCGTTGTCATCGGGATCAACTGGGCTCAGCAGCAGTTTGGGATTCCGAACATCGACTTCATCCTCCGCCCGGTGACGATGCTCCTGCCGACCGGCTGGTGCCTGATGTGTCTTATCCAGGGCAGCTTCCAGAATTCCGCCCTTGGCTGGTGTTTTCTGATCCCGGTCGCCTCGCTGATCGTCGCCGCGTTTTTTGCCGCTCGCAAGCTGCAGGACGGATACCGGGTCATCGAATTCGAGCTGCTGGAAGGAGCCACCGCCCGCGTTCGTACGGAGCGGGACTTCGCCCTGCCATACGTGGATAAATTCGACGAATTCGAATGGGAAGATCGCCCGCTGACCGAACTGCGGGCCGAGGTTCGCTCCCGCGACTTCCTCACAACGAACCCGGAAGAAGGCGGGATGATCGAGAGGATGTTTTACGACATGCTCTCTGACGAGGAACGTCGTTCCCTCGACATCTTGACCGGGGGGGAGATTCTCAACCTCACGTTTCGCGTCACGATCGTCGCCTGTGTTGTCGTCGCACTTGCGGTGGCGGGTTTCGTCGCCGACGGATGGGCTCTTGGCTGGCAGGGGCTGTCGCTGATTGGTGTTGCCGGCTGGCTGGTGGGACTGACTCTTCTCCGTCGGCCGGAAGCCTCGCTGCTCACTGACCGGACCGGGCTGCAGTGCGGCACGGCGTCTCTGCTGCCGGTCGACTGGCCGAGGTTTCATCGTGTCGTCAATCTTGCGGCCATTGTGCAGTGCCTGTTTCTTCTGCCACTGTCGTTTCTTATTTCCGGTGTCGGGCTATGGGCTCTGCGAGGTCACCTGCCGTGGTTTGAGGCGATCGCACTCGGCTTCAAACCGCTCCTCGTCCTGGTGGCCATGCACCAGTTCTGGCTGCAGTTTCTCATTCCGCTCGACGCGGCCGCCGACCGGGTCATGGGGGGAACAAAGCAGCTCTGCGACTCACTTCTGATGATCCTGTTCGGCATCGGAGCGGTCTGGCTTTTCTTCACGGGCTTTGCTGGAATCCAGGGGCTCATCGCGACCGGAATTCTGTTTGGATCGGGCTGGCTTCACCGGCGCTTTTATCGCTGGCTGATCGTCAAACGGCACACCGAACTCGTGGTCGTGCCGCCTGACATCGACGCCACCAGCAGTTTCAGTCGATGAGGTTCCGCAGGCCCGATTTCCTGCTCACACAGAGAAGGCCCCCGCCACGAGGAACGCCGCGTGACAGACAACTCGCAGGACAACCGCAAAACGCCGTCGCAGATTGAGCAATCCGCGAAACTGCTCGGCATCACCTCTGCGCGAGTCCTCGTGGCCGTTTCCGGAGGCTGCGACAGCGTCGCACTTCTGCGCGGGCTGCATTGGCTGCAGACGAATCTGGATGTGCAGCTCGTCGTGGCCCATCTCAACCACGGCTGGCGCGGCGCAGAATCGGACGCGGACGCGGTTTGGGTCGAGGCTCTTGCCGGGTCGCTTGAAGTGAACTGCCATGTGGAACGCCTCGACGCGAAGAAAGAAGCTCTCACCACCAGCGCCTCTGAGGAGTCCGCCCGGCGCGCCCGCTATGAATTTCTGACACGAGCCGCCGCCGAGCATGACTGCCGGTTCGTCGCCGTCGGGCACACGGCCGACGATCAGACGGAAACCGTGCTGCACCACATTCTGCGAGGCACTGGCCTGGCCGGTCTGCGCGGAATCGCCCCGGCCCGACCGCTCGGCGAGAACGTCACGCTGGTCCGCCCGCTGCTCGGGATTCAACGCGAGCCGCTCGAAAACTGGCTGAGTTCCATCGGCCAGGACTGGCGCACCGACCGGTCCAACTCAGACACAGACTTCACGCGGAACCGGATTCGCAACGAGCTCCTGCCGCTTCTCGAAGAGCAGTTCAACCCGCAGGTGCGTCGCGTTCTCGCCACGCTCGCACAGCAGGCTGGCGAGGTCAGCGGCTTCGTCCGCGAACTCGCCGAAGCCGCACTGCCGGATGTCGTGCTCAGTTCCGCTGAGAACAGCCTCCGCCTCGACGCGACGGCCCTGAATCGGCTGCCGCCCGTCGTGCTGCGGGAGTCGCTCATCCTCGCCTGGCAGAGTCAGAACTGGCCGCTGCAAGGGATGAGCTTTTCTCACTGGGAGAAGCTCGCCGAAATCGCGACGTCAGGCGGCACGATCACACTGCCAGGCAGAATCGACGGCCGCCTTCGCGGGACACTGCTCGTCTTGACCCGAGGCTGACTCAATACGATTTTGCCCACCATCGTCGCCCTTCTTTCCGGCCGTCCTTATGCCTTGCGGATTTTTTCACGACCTTCCGCAACGTCCTTTGTCGCGTTTCGCGTGTCGAGCACCATTTGCGAGTGCTTCACGATGAAGTCGCAGTCGTAGGCCGAATGGTCCGTCGCCAGCAGCACGCAGTCCTGCGACGCGAGGAACTCCGGCGTCAACTCCTGGCTGGTCATCGCCGGCAGATCGTGGTGCCGCGTCTTCGGCAACGACGGCACGTGCGGGTCGTTGTAGGTCAGTTCGGCACCGCGGGCGAGGAGTTCCTCCATCAGCACAAACGACGGGCTTTCCCGCGGATCGTCCACGTTCTTTTTATAGGCGACGCCGAGAACACAAATGCGACTCCCCTTGAGCGCCTTGCCCTGCTCATTGAGAAATTCCATCAACTGAGAAATCACGTAGCCCGGCATGCGGGAGTTCACTTCTCCAGCCAGCTCGATGAACCGCGTCGTGAGCCCCTGCTTTCGAGCCAGCCACGTCAGATAAAACGGGTCGATGGGTATGCAGTGCCCGCCGAGTCCCGGTCCGGGGTAAAACGCCTGAAAGCCAAACGGCTTCGTCTTCGCCGCGTCGATGACCTCCCACACGTCGATGCCCATCCGGTCAAACAGAACCTTCAGCTCGTTGACGAGTGCGATGTTGACCGCGCGGTACGTGTTCTCAAGGATTTTGCAGGCCTCGGCCACTTCCAGACTGCTGACGGAAATAATCTGCACGATCGCGTGCGAGTAGAGCGCCTCGGCCAGCTCGCAACTTTTCGCATCGAGACCGCCGACGACTTTGGGAATGCCCGCGGCCGAGAAATCCGGATTGCCGGGATCTTCCCGCTCGGGACTGTAGGCCAGGAAGAAATCCTCGCCGGGTTTCAGGCCGCTCTTTTCGAGGATCGGCAGCATGACGTCGCGGGTCGTCGTCGGGTACGTCGTGCTTTCCAGAATGACAAGCTGCCCCGGACGCAGCACATTGGAGATCGCCCAGGTCGTCCCCTCGACATAGCTGAGGTCCGGGTCGCGGCTCTCGTTGAGCGGGGTCGGCACGCAGATCAGCAGGCAATCGGCTTCCGCCAGTCGAGTCAGATCGGCGGTCGGATCGAACTGGCCTGCCTTGACCAGCTTCGCGATCTGCGCGGCGTCAATGTGCTTGATGTAGCTCTTCCCGGCTCTGAGCATGTCGACTTTGTTCTGGTCGACGTCAAAACCGATCGTGCGAAATCCTGCTTTGACAAACGCCATCATCAACGGCAGCCCGACATAGCCCAGGCCAATGATGCCGACGAGGGCCGACTTGTCGCGAATCCGTTCTTCGAGAGTGCTGCTCATGAACCAACCATCCGTGAATTGAAAGCGAAAACCGCATCCGGTGCGGCCGAGATTTCCAGACAGCAATGTGTCGCGCGGGATAGTAACAGTGACATTCCAGAGCGACAATTCGTGATTCGCCAAACTGACCTCAGATCGGTCTTGGCCGGTTTTTCTTGATCGACCTATACTCGCCCGGCTTTGACACAACCGGTTCACGAGGAATCGGTTTCCGGCAACCGGGTTTTCCAGACGCCGCTGCCGGAATACTTCAGCACCAGACGCAGGGAGGCGGGTGCAAATGGAAAAAGTTTTAATCGTTGGTGTCGAGAGTGTTGCCGGTGCAAACCTGGCGGCGGTACTGGCTCCGGGATTTGAGACTGTCGGTCTCACCAGTTCGCCGGCCGTTCAAATTGAGAATTGCCGCATCGCTCAACTTCGTCGATTCGACCAGGCAACCGTCTCGCAGATTGTCCAGACGGAACGTCCTGATCAGATTGTCTTCTGCGGCGCGGCCGCAACATCCAGTTGGGACGCCGCTCCGTCAACTGGAATTGAGGACCAGGCAGCGATCGCCTGGGCCAAAGCGGCCAGTCAGTTTGAAGCCGGTTTCACTTTTGTTTCCTCAGACGCCATCTTCACCGGACCGTGGATGTCTCACGCCGAAAAAGACTCGCACTTCTGCGAGACACCGCAGGCGGAACTGATTCGCCAGACCGAAGCGGACGTCAGGCAGGTCTGCCCGAACGCTCTGGTGGTTCGGACAAACGTCTTTGGATGGAGCTCCAGCGAGAATTCTCCAGGGTTCGCCGAAACGATTCTGACCAGCCTTGAGAATGGAACGACGCCCGACCTGGACCCGCTCCGTTACGCCTCGCCGATCCTCGCGTCAGACCTCGCTGCGATTCTGCTGAAAGCCTGGGAGGCCGGCCAGGCAGGACCTCTGCACGCGGGCGGAGCAGAGAGAATCAACCCGTGTCAGTTTGCCGCTCAGCTTGCAGCCGCCATGAATCTGCCGGCACCGGACTTCGACCAGCGTGCCCGCCTTTCCAGGCCGGTCACCGGATTCGGTCGTGGAGAGACGATGCTCAACAGCCGCAAGGCAAGACGCCTGCTCGGCGTTTCGATGCCGATCATCGATGAAGGCATCGAGCGGTTTCTCGAACAGCGGGAGAATGGTTACCTCAAGCAGCTTCGAACCGAATCCGCGGCAGTGACCCGCGTCGCGTAGAGGCAGGCACCAGTTCAGCCCCTTTTCTCCGATGAGGAAAGGGGCTTTTTTATTGCGCCGGCATCACTTCTGAGACCGGCCCGACTGAGGGAGAAATCGCAACCCTCGCAGAAAGATCGTTCGCTCGTTCGGTCCCGAACAGATCCTGCAGCTCTCGGTACATGCGATCGAAATCCGATTTCGAGGCGACCGACCCGGACAGCGACACAAAGCCATTGCTGGTGTGCGAAAACTCAATCCGCGTGAACTCGCCACCCTGACTGACCTCGTTCAATCGTTCCTCGACGAGACACGTTTCGTGAGCGGCGCGCCGCCGGTAAAGGTCCGACTGACCGGCGATTCCACCGGCCAGAAACGAAACGCCGGAGGTAAACACAAGAAGCAACGCAAATCCGATCAGCTTCGCAGCCCGCAAAAGCTTCCAGCTCGACCCAACGTCCGGCGTCGCTTCAGACTGCGAACTGTCGGCAGTCAGACTGGCAGCTCGCCACGCAAAGATTCCTGTCACGACGAGGCCCAGCACGAAGCCGGCTGCGCCCCCCTGCCCGGCTCCGAGGCCCAGCCCGACCTCAATCGGATTGAAGTCCACTCCCGCTTCCTTGCCGAACATCGTGAGGTAGTAGCCGGGCGCGACCAGCCCAACAACCGCGCCAAAGACACCTCCCAGAACAGCTCCCGCTGCGGCCAGACCTCCGAGAATCACGCAGATTCGTGGTGTGCTCATCATAAATTCCAGGCGAGTCTGAAGTTAAATGCAGATCGTTAGGAAGGGATGCGCCTCACTTCAACATTATTCCCTGAGCAGCCCGTTAAAAACGTGGCATGGGCATTCTGCCAATACTGTTCGGCACGGCATCTGCGTCGGTCGTTTAACGTTGAGCCGCAGGCGAGAACTTCGGTGGCGGAGCTCGCGATGAACCACCGCGACATCGCCGCCCCCCTCGGACTTGTTTCCAAAGCGCCGCCATGCCCCAATTTTCGCCTGCGGCTCAACGTTAAACGACTCTGTGTCATCAAACTGCGTAGCGCATCGTCAGGCAAGAACCGTGCAGAACACTATTGGCATCCTGCCCATGACTGTTCCCAGTAAATCACGGCCTGGAAGGCCGTGCCACTTTGCTTTTTCAACACACCGCCAGTGGATCAACTGCGAGCTGCGGACAGATTCGCAGAGGACGTTTCTCCGCTCGCAATTTCGCCCTGATCTTTCAACAGCTTGTACTCAACGCTGTCGACGAGCGCCAGCCAGCTGGCTTCGATGATATTTTCCGAGACGCCCACCGTCGTCCAGATATCGTCGTCGTCCTGACTCTCGATGACGACGCGGACTCGCGCGGCGGTGCCTTCGGCCGAGTTGATGACGCGGACTTTGTAGTCCACCAGGTGCATTTCCCCGAGGCTCGGGTAAACCGGCAGCAGAGCCTTGCGAAGCGCGGCGTCCAGAGCGTTGACAGGGCCGTCTCCCTCACCCACGACGTGAACTTCTTCGCCTTCGACCAGCAGTTTGATCGTGGCTTCAGTTTCTGCGGGCTTGTCGGCAAGCGACTCGACGTTCACTCGAAAATGGACGCGTTTGAATTTCGGCACGTAAGTGCCCGCAACTTTCTTGATGAGCAGATCGAAAGACGCTTCAGCGGCCTCAAACTGATAGCCGACCGCCTCCAAATCCTGAACCCGCTCCAGAATCTTCGTCATTAATTCGGCATCATGCTGGATCTGGTACTGCGTCGCTTTGGCCACGATGTTCGACCGACCGGACAGTTCGCTCACGAGCACGCGTCGCTCGTTGCCGACCAGTTCCGGATTAATGTGCTCGTAGCTTTCGGCAATCCGGTTGATCGCGTGAACGTGCATGCCGCCTTTGTGAGCGAACGCGCTGCGACCGACGAACGGCTGATTGTTGCGGAAGTTCATGTTCGCCAGTTCGTAAACATAGCGTGAGAGTTCCGCCAGACGTGCCAGCGAACCTTCCTTCAGGACTTCGTACCCCTTTTTCTTGAGGGCCAGATTCGCAACCGCGCTCAGCAGGCACGCATTGCCGCACCGCTCACCAATCCCGTTGATCGTGCCCTGGACCTGAATCGCTCCGTTGTCGACTCCGGCCAGCGTGTTCGCCACGGACAGGTCGCTGTCGTTGTGACAGTGAATTCCGACCGGGATCGACAAAACGCTGCGGGCGGCGAGCACGGCCTCTGCGATCTCTTCGGGAAGCCGCCCGCCATTGGTGTCGCACAGACAGGCGAGGGTCGCTCCGGCTTCTTCGGCCGCTTTGATCGTCTTCAAAGCGAACTCGGAATTAGCGAGGTAGCCGTCAAAGAAATGCTCGGCATCGTAAATGACCTCTCGACCTTCTCCGGCGAGGAAGCCCACCGAGTCGGTGATCATGGCCAGGTTTTCCGCCTCATCGACACGCAACACCTCGGTCACGTGCAGATCCCACGTCTTGCCGACGACCGTGCATACAGGCGCTTTTGAGTCCCGCAGCGCGAGCATGCCGATGTCCTGGTCCGCCCCGATCGCTTTGCGTCGTGTCATGCCGAACGCGGAAATCTTCGCGTGCTGCCAGTCCATGTCAGCGGCCCGCTGAAAGAACTCCGCGTCCTTCGGGTTGGAAAGCGGGTAGCCACCTTCAATGTACTGAAAGCCGATCTCGTCCAGCCTGCGGGCGATCAGCAGCTTGTCCTGGAGCGAGAAGTTCACACCCTCGCCCTGGCTGCCGTCTCGAAGAGTCGTGTCGTAGATTTGAATTTTCATGATGGCAAAGTGGCATGGGGTGAGGGATGAAAGTGTTTTCAGTCAGTGTCGGTGAAAGGCGTTTGACTCTTCACTCGACACGGGCAACAGACAAAAGAAAAACCCTCAGGTCGGCGACCTGAGGGTTATTAACGATCAATTTTCGTGTGATCCCAGGAGCCGCCACCTAACAGGTGGTGTTAATAATAATGATGCCAGCGGGAATCCCGGCGATTCCAGCTCGATCAGCGGCGGCGAGGGTCAAATTCAGCAGCATTGGTTTCTCCTGAGGTCCGGCGATCATACGCAGGCTGTGCGCGACGGTCAAACCTCGATTCGACGGGTTTGACGAATCCAATTAAGGCGAGGCAGCCCTCGACGGGCCTGACACGCTGCGGCCCGCCTGGTTCTGCTTGAGACAGCGTTTGCCACTTCAGTGGTCCTCCAGGCTGGATCGCCAGTCGGCGTGGAGCTTCTTCAACCGAGCCACGACGGCCGGGTGCTCGGCGGTCAGGTTGCGCGTCTCGCCGGGGTCGGCGTCGAGATCGTGCAGGAATTCGCCGAGGTCCAGGGCGACTCCCTGGCGCTCCGCATGCTCGTTGTTTTTTGTCGAGCGGAACTTCCATTGGCCCTGTCGAATCGCAGATTCGTGACCGGTATCCCAGAACAAAGTCTCGTGCTGAAGTGATGGCTCCTCTCCCGTCAGCAGGGGAAGGATGTTCTGACCGTCGAGGTTGTCCGGGAGCTCGATTCCGGTCGCGGCGCAGATTGTCGGGAAGAGGTCCATCGCGCTCACCACGTTGCCGGACAGCCGGCTCTGCTGCACTTTGCCTGGCCAGGAGATGATCAACGGAACTCGCAGGCCACCTTCGTAGAGCGTGTACTTGCTGCCGCGAAGCGGGCCGTTGTTCGCGTAGATCGGCGTCGAACCGCCGTTGTCGCCGATGTAGATGACGAGTGTGTTTTCGCGCAGCCCGGTCTGGTCGAGGTAGTTCAAGACGCGTCCGACCTCAACGTCCAGAAAGTGGAGCTGCCCGAGGTAGTGAGCCCGCCCCTCCGGGTTGTTCGGCCTGCGACCGCGGCGGTACCACTCGTCGTAATCCTCGCTGGCCGCGTCCCAGTCGTAATAGCCCTTCAAGTTGTGGGCTTTCAGATATTCCTCGGGCAGTTGATGCGTGAAATTGTGCACGGCGTTAAACGACAGCTGGACGAAGAACGGTTTGTCGCGGTTCTTCTCGATGAAAGTGCGAGCCTCCTCGCCAAACAGCTCCGTCGAGAAACCGCGCTGATCGACCTGTCGCCTGTTCCGCCACATGGCTCCCTGTTCGAGGCTCGCTCCTGGCCGAGCCTGCTCCTTCTGGATGAGACGAAATGTGGATTCCGCTTCGGCTGAATGAACGAGGTAGTGCTTCCGGCCGCCGCCGAAACCGTAAAACGTTTTGAAGCCGTGATTCATCGGGAAGCTGCGACTGTCAACGGAGTGAGCTTTCTCTCCTCCGTAATGAAACTTGCCGAAGTACCCGTTGGCGTATCCCGCCTTTTTGAGCAGCTCGGCAATCGTCGGCAGGTCCGCGCGCTGAATTCCAATGCCGCCGTACCAGAAGATTCCCTGGCGAGCCGGATGGCACCCGGTGATCAGCCCGGCCCGTGACGCATTGCAGATCGGCGAGGTCGCATACGCCTGCAAAAACCGGGTTCCCTGCTCCGCCAGCCGATCAAGATTCGGAGTCCGCACGTCATCGGCGAGCCCCGCACACCCAAGGTCCGCATACCCATGATCGTCCGCCATGATGAGCAGCACATTCGGCCGCGCCTCTGCCGTGAAGCCGATCGACTCCACCAGCAGGACACTGGCGAGAAACACGATCAGAAATGACGACTTAAGAACCGGTCTGAGTGGCAACAAAGCACGCATGGGACACTCGCCATCTCAGGGAGAAATTCGAAAGGCTGTCCATGATAACCACCCTGCCCCGGGAGAAGAGCGCATCGAGAGGCGAGGCCACCGCTGCCAACACGAATGTAGGCGGATTTCTCCGAAATCCGCCTGTCTTTCGGCGGGCAACTTAAAGCCCGCGTGATCAACGTTTGGTTTTTGAATTGCTCCTGTTGAGAGGTTGCGACCCGTCAACACTGCGGATTTCGGAGAAATCTGCCTACGGTCATGCTGGCCTCTCCCTCCCGGTCTGATCGTTCGAAAATCCCGCCACGACAGAATTCGTCATGTCGATTACAAATTGTGGCCCGAAAAATACTCGCTGCAGAGCCTTTTCATGTCCGTCCGAATTCACATTCCGCCGACGTTACGCGAGTGGGCTGGAAATGCCGACAAAGAAGTCATTGTGCAGCCTGGCTCCGTGCAGGACGCGCTGATTCAGCTGGCCGATCGGCATCCGGCCGCGTATCGAGGTGTCTGCGATGAAACCGGCGCCGTGCGGCGTCACGTCAATCTTTTTGTGAACGATTCCCTCGTTCGTACCCCGGCGGATTTCGAGCGGACGCTCTCGCCAGGCGACGAACTTTTCATCATGCCCGCGGTTTCTGGAGGATGACATGTCAGAACGAGTTCTCATCTGCATCGGTACGAAAAAGGGTCTGTTCATTGCCGAGTCCTCGAAGAAACGCCGCCGGTTCTCACTGCGAGGTCCGTTCGGGCCGGGCATCGATGTGTACTCGGCGATGATCGACACGCGCGGCACGCCGAAGATTTTCGCGTCCAGCTGCCATCCGTTCTTCGGCATGAAGATCTTCCGGTCGACAGACCTGGGCAACTCGTTCAAAGAAACGAAATCGGCTCCGGCCTTTCCCGAAGGTGACGGGCGAGCCGTCGCGAATATCTGGTCGCTGGAGCCCGGTAAGGGGAAACGGGAACTGTGGTGCGGTGTCGAACCGGCAGCCCTCTTCCGCAGCACGGACAACGGCAACTCATGGGAGATGATCCCCGGAATCAGCAAACATGAGCACTGCGAGCACTGGCAGCCCGGAAATGGCGGCCTCTGCATGCACACGATTCTGCGGGACGGAGACCACATTCACCTGGGCATCTCAACCGGCGGTCACTACCTGAGCGAAGACGGCGGCGAGACGTTTTCCGCGGCCAACACCGGCGTCGGAGCCGGCTTCAGCCCCGACCCGTTCCCCGAATTCGGGCAGTGCGTCCACAAGATCGCCAGCCACCCGGACGCTCCAGGCCGGCTCTACATGCAGAACCACGGCGGGTGGGGCGACTGGGACGGACCCGGCGGACGAAGGCCGGACATCGGCGTGCTCCGCAGCGACGACCACGGCCACACCTGGCGATCGATCGCCAAAGGCCTGCCATCCGACTTCGGTTTCCCGATCTGCATTCATCCGGACAATCCCGATGTGGTCTATGTCGTCCCGCTCGAGGCCTCGACCCGAACATGCCCTGGCGGACGCCCCTCTGTCTGGCGAAGCGAGAACGGCGGCGACTCCTGGAACCGACTCAGCAGTGGCTTCCCGAAGAAGGAGAGTTTTTTCACCGTGCTGCGCGACTCGATGCAGTTCGACCATCTGAAATCGCCGGCCCTCTACTTTGGCACAACGACCGGCAACCTGTGGATCGGCCGCAACGGCGGAGAAGACTGGGACTGCCTGTTCGAATCTCTCCCGCCGATTCATTGCGTCAAAGTGGCCGTCGTGTGAGGCAATTTGTGAACCACA
The DNA here is from genome assembly GCA_027623235.1 of Planctomycetota bacterium. Lineage (GTDB taxonomy): Bacteria > Planctomycetota > Planctomycetia > Planctomycetales > Planctomycetaceae > JAQBVJ01. Next base: position 6,581 of record JAQBVJ010000058.1, on the reverse strand, counting down.
GATGCACACAGATAAACGCGGATGCCTCAATCTGAAATCTGCGTCCATCCGTGTGAATCTGCGGTTCCTTTTTTGACCGCGCACCCGTCGCTGACGATCACAGTAAAACGAGTCACATTGCGACCTCGAATTGCCACAACTATCATCCGCCCGAGACGGCTCGGACGTCGTTTTTCCTTTGAGTTGCCCGCTTTTCCGGCCTGATCACCGCCGGTCGAGCCGAACGGATTCGGATACCCACACAAATGGCTTCACCGCCAGTTCGCATTGGCCTCGGACACGACTCCCACCGGCTCGGCCCCGACCGACGGCTGATTCTGGGTGGTGTTGAGGTCCCTTTCGACCGCGGCCTGATCGGGCACAGCGATGCCGACGTGCTGCTCCACGCGGTGACCGATGGGCTCCTCGGAGCTCTCGCACTTGGCGACATTGGCGAGTGGTTTCCGAACACCGATCCGCAGTGGGAAGGAGCCGACTCGGCCGTGTTCGTCACCGAAGCGGCAAAGGCTGTCCGTGATCGAGGCTGGGAAATCGCGAACCTCGACTGCACGATCTTTGCGGAACTGCCAAAACTCTCGCCGTTTAAAGAACAAATCGCCTCGAACGTGGCGAGCCTGCTGGCAGTCGACCGAGATGTGGTCAGCATAAAAGCCAAAACCGGAGAAAAAGTCGGCCCGATCGGCCGCGGTGAATCGATCTCGGCAGAAGCAGCGGTTCTCCTTTACCGTACGGACTCATTGCACTCGTCGTAACCCGAAGCGTGAGCGAGGGCGAACCACCAGCCGCCCTCGCTCACGCTTCGGGTTACGAAAAACGGTCAATCCTCGATCAATCAAAATCCCTCGACACTCCCCCCTCAACCCTCCGCCAATAAAATGCCTCTCCGACTCTACAACACACTCTCCCGCACCAAAGAAGACTTCACTCCGGTCGAGCCCGGCAAGGTCGGCATGTATCTGTGCGGGCCGACGGTCTACAAGCAGGCTCACATCGGCCACATGGTCGGGCCGGTCATCTTTGACACAGTCAAGCGATACCTCACGTACGCCGGCTTCGACGTCACCTGGATCGTCAACATCACCGACGTCGACGACAAGCTGATCAACCGGGCGAATGAAAACGGCGTCACAGTGGAAGCTCTCGCCGAGGAAATGACGCAGGACTACCTGGAAAACCTGGAGATCATGGGCGTCGACACGATCGACCGCTTTCCGAAAGCCACCGAGCACATCGACGAGATGCTCGCGATGATCGGCAAACTGGTCGACGACGGTGTGGCCTACCCGCTCGACGGAGACGTCTACTTCGGCGTTGAGAAAGACGACGACTACGGAAAACTCAGCCACCGCAGCATCGATGATTTGATCGCCGGAGACCGCGTCGAAGCGGCCAGCAAAAAAAAGAACCCGGCCGACTTCGCTCTGTGGAAAGGCTCGAAACCCGGTGAGCCCGCGTGGGACAGTCCGTGGGGGCCGGGCCGCCCTGGCTGGCACATCGAGTGCTCGGCAATGGCCGGCAAGTACCTGGGCGAGACTTTTGACATTCACGGCGGCGGCCTGGACCTGCTGTTCCCTCACCACGAAAACGAAATCGCCCAGTCCGAGTGCTGTCACAGTAAGCCCTTTGCCAATTACTGGATGCACAACGGCCTGATGCGGGCCAGTGGCCAGGGCGGCAAAGTCGGCGGAGCTCACAACAAACACGGAGACCTGCCGGCCGCAGCCGACGATCTGGTCGCGCAGATGAAAGACCAGGAATCGCAGAAGCTGGCCGGCAGCCAGGGAGCAGAATCCGTCAAGACGGCCGTCTTCGCGAAGCACAATCCGGAAACGGTCCGCTTCTTCCTGCTGGCAACGCACTACCGCAGCCCGATCGACTTCAGCGACGAGCGACTCGAAGAAACGGCCCGGTCGCTCGACGGTTTTTACCGACTCATCGAGACTTTCGGTCGAATCACCGGCCAGGATTTCTACTCGCTGGATGTCTCGGCGACTCGCGATGCCTCAGCCAGTCTCGCCGGAGAACCAGCCGGCTACTTCGGCGAGCTCACCGCACTGCGCGACCGTTTCCTGGAGTGCATGGACGACGACATCAACACAGGCGGAGCGGTCGGAGTTCTTTTCGACCTGCGAAAAGTCCTCAACGGATTCATCAATGAGGCGAAGCTGGAAGGCGACGGAAAATCCAACGAGTCCGCCGTCGCAGCCCTGGTCGCCGGAACGACTCTGCTGAAAGAACTCGCCCAGATTCTTGGCGTGTTCCGAAAGCCGATCGAGTCCGCCGATTCCGGAGCCAGTGACGAACTCGCGGGAGGCCTGATGGAACTTGTCATCAGCCTGCGGTCGTCCCTGCGGGCTGAAAAGAACTGGCCACTCGCCGACAAGATTCGAGACAGCCTCAACGAACTGAAAATCACACTCGAAGACCGCCCCGACGGAACCATCTGGCGCCGCGACTGACATCGCCGTAGGACGGACGCCCACGTCCGTCACACTCCGCAATCGGCTCGGCCGGACGTGGGCGTCCGTCCTGCGGCGAGGGGCCAGAACAAACCCGATCGATCGACTCATGCCGGCAACCGAACAAACGAACGCTCGCCCCATCCCTGGCATCCGGGTTCTCGGCATCGACCCCGGCCTGAACTGCACGGGCTACGGAGTCATTGAGCACTCGGCCAATGGGCCGATCCTGCGAGAGGGCGGCGTCATCCGAACCACGGCAAAGCTGCCTCTGGCAGAGCGAGTCCACGAAATCGCCACCGGCCTGCGGGACGTGATCGCCGACCTCAACCCGTCCGTGCTGGCGATCGAGCAAATCTTCTCGCACACGCGGAACCCGCAGACAGCCATCCTGATGGCCCACGCCCGAGGCGTCATTCTGCTGTGCGCTGCCGAGCGAAAACTTCCCGTCATCCACTACTCGGCGACACAGATCAAAAAACTGCTCACGGGAAGCGGCCGGGCCGGCAAAGTACAGGTCCAGCACGCGGTCAAACACGAACTGCGACTCAAAGAAATCCCCGAGCCCAACGACGTCGCCGACGCCGTCGCCGTCGGCCTGTGCCACTACCACAGCGTCCGCCACGTCGCGACCGATCTGGCTCAGTCCATGCTGTAGGGCCGGTTCCCGCCGGCCGAGGGCACTCACTCGGAACTTCTCACACTCGTGTTCGGCCGGTGGGAACCGGCCCTACATTGATCACCCGCCGCTGAGCTGGCTGATCACCGTCTCGACGGATTCCAGTTGCTTTTCGAGATTCGCGAGCGTCTCGCGGACTTCGGCGACGACGTTCTCCGGGGCTTTGCTGACGAACTTTTCGTTGCTCAACTTCGCCGAGTGACCCTTGATGAAGCCTCGAATCTTTCCGGCCTCTTTCTGCTGCCGCTCAAGTTCCTCTTCGACGTTGATAAGGCCTCCGAGCGGCACAAATCCGTCGGCGTCTTTGAGGCTGAAGCTGGCTGAAGCCGTCGGGCGTGAGACCTCGGCACCGGCGGCGGACAGCACGGTGCGGGCCAGATTGTCGAACTGGCCAGAGCAGGCTTCCAGTTCGGACGCGATACCCGATTCGCATTTCATGAACAGCTCGATGGGTTCGGCCGGGCTGATGTTGTAGACCGCCCGGATGTTCCGCACGGCGACGACCGTTTCCTGAAGCCGCGCGAAACGGGCTTCGAGAGACTCGTTCTGCAGCGACTCGGGAAGCTCCGGCCAGGGAGCGATCATGACGCTCGCGGCCGACGCTTCCGGTTTAAAGAGGCCGCGTTCGGGAGCGATGTCGTTGAGCTTCTGCCACAACTCTTCGCAAATGAACGGAGTGAACGGCTGCAGCAGACGCACGAGGTTGTCGAGGACTCCCACGAGGATCCGCTGTGCGGAGTTGATGGTTGAGAGTTGAGAGTTGAGAGTTTCAGGCTCTCCTTCACTCTCAACTCGCCTCAGCCGCGGCTTGATCATCTCCAGGTACCAGTCGCAGAACTCGTTCCACGTGAAGTCGCGGATGGCCCGGGTGGCCTGGTCGAACTGGTAGCGACCCAGAAGGGTTGTCACCTCGCCGGCGACTCGCGAGAGGCGGCTGAGGATCCAGTGGTCTTCCAGGTGCAGGTCGGATTCGGTGATCTCGCCCGGCGTGTAGCCCTCCAGGTTCATGATCGCAAAGCGGGCGGCGTTCCACAGTTTGTTGCAGAAATTCCGGCCGTACTCGAAGCGGTCGCTGACCATCCTCGCCGCCGGCTGGTCCGGGTCGAGGTCGTACTGCGGCGTCGAGAACTGCGATTCGTTTTTGCACTTCGGACACGGCATGAGAATCCGTTCCTTCGAGCCGCGCAGCGACTGCTTCACCGTGGCCGGCTTAACCATCGGCCCGCCATCGTCCAGAGCCTGCGGAATCACGTTTTCGCAGTGAGGGCACTCGTAGCCCATCGGCAGTTTGACGTCCTGCGTCTCGCCGGCGAAGGACGAAATCGTGAACCGCACGGCATCGGTGCCGTAGCGATCGATCAGATCCTGCGGATCGCAGCCGTTGCCTTTGGATTTGCTCATCGTCTGCCCGAACCCGTCGAGAATCTTCGGGTGGACATGCACGTGCTGGAACGGGACGTCGCCCATGTTGTACAGCCCGGTGAGGACCATCCGGGCAACCCACAGCGTGATGATGTCACGCGAGGTGATGAGGACGTTGCCGGGATAAAAGTAGGGGAGAACTTCGTTCTGGGGTGAGGGGTGAGAGGCAAGAGGCGAGGGGTCTGATTCGCCGCCTTCGCCCGATTCGTTGGCCCTCCCAGTGAGAGGCGGATCCTGAGTTTCGTCCGGCCAGCCGAGAGTCGCGTGCGGCCACAGTGCGGAGCTGAACCACGTGTCGAGAACGTCTTCGTCTTGAACAAAGAGCCCGGAGTTTTCGACCATCTCCTGAAACTCTGGCCGTCCTGGCCCGATGCACATGAGGATCTCAAATCGGCCATCTTCAGTAGGCTTCGTTTGGAAGCAAACGTCTTCCTGGTACTTTGCAGGAACCAGCTCGTTCAAGCGATCATTTACTTCAGGCAGCGCGACAGAATCGAATCCCAAATCTCCGATCAGTTTTACAAGCCTCGGATCATCCAATTTTGCCGGTTCAATACCCGCCCACACCGGAATTCGGTGTCCCCACCATAGCTGCCTTGAGATACACCAGTCGCGTTTCTCGCCGAGCCAGTCCAGGTACGTGCTCTGGTAGCGTTGCGGGAAGAAGCGCACGCGGCGGTCGGCGACGGCGTCGATGGCCGTCTGAGCCAGGCCGGGGCGGCCGTCCTGCCAGTCGTCCATTTTCACGAACCACTGGTCGGACAGGTACGGCTCGACGGGGCTCTTCGAGCGGTCGCTGTGAGCCAGCTCGATCTTGCGGTCTTCGACTTCGACGAAGTGGCCGAGCTCTTTCATGTCCTCCACGATTTTGTCTCGGCAGACGAAGCGGTCCAGGCCCTCGTACTGAGCTCCATTTTCGTTGATCGTCGCGTCCGGGTTGAGAATGTTGATCTGCTCCAGATCGTTCCGCAGACCGCACGCGTAATCGTTGTGGTCGTGAGCCGGCGTGACCTTCACGCAGCCCGTGCCGAGGTCCTTCTTCGCGAGTAGAGCGTCGGCGATGATCGGGATCACTCGCCCCGTCACCGGAATACGCACGTGCTTTCCGACCAGGTGCTCGTACCGCTCGTCGGTGGGGTGAACGCACACCGCCGAGTCGCCGAGCATCGTCTCCGGCCGGGTTGTCGAAAACGCGAGCTTCTCACCGATCTCGATCCAGCCCCCCTCATCCGGCCTTCGGCCACCTTCTCCCCCCTCCGGGGGAGAAGGGATATTTTCCCCTTGCCCCTCACCCCTCGCCTCTCCGCCTCTTTCCACCACCGGATACGTGAAGGTCCAGAAATGGCCGTCGACTTCCTCGTGAAAGACCTCGTCATTCGCGACGGCCGTCTGCAGGTGCGGGTCCCAGTTGACAAGCCGTTTGCCTCGGAAGATCAGCCTGTCTTTGAAGAACTTGAAGAAGGTCCGCCGCACGGCTTTTGAGCAGACGTCGTCCAGCGTGAATCGAGTCCGCCGCCAGTCGCAGCTCGCCCCGAGCTGTCGCAACTGCTCGAGGATGCGTTTCTCGTAGGAGTCCTTCCATTTCCAGATGCGTTTCACGAGGGCGTCGCGGCCGATGTCGTGCCGCGTGAGGCCCTCCTCTTCAAACATCCGCCGCTCAACGACCGCCTGAGTCGCGATGCCGGCGTGATCGGTGCCGGGCATCCACAACGCCTCGTACCCCTGCATCCGCCGCCAGCGCGTGATCAGGTCTTGCAGCGTCCCGTTCAACGCGTGCCCCATATGCAGTGCCCCCGTCACGTTCGGCAGGGGAATCATAATCGTGTGTGGCTTCTTATCCGGGTTGGGATTGGCGTCGAAGTAGCCATTGTCCTTCCAGAAATCGAGCCACTTCTTCTGCGCGTCCTGCGCCTGATACTGCTTGGGGAGTTCTGACATTTGGTTCTTCGCGAAAAGCTGGGGGTAATTGTGTAGTGTATTCTATCCGGTGAGTTTGATTCGTGTGTGGTGCAGCGTGAGGA
>JAQBVJ010000057.1 GCA_027623235.1 Planctomycetota bacterium | reverse complement strand
CTGGAGCGGAATCCGCCGCATGACCGACCTTGCCACCGCATGGATGACCTTCGGGCCAGGCGATTAAGTGACTTATGTATAAACGACAGACGTGGGCGTCCTTCCTACGGCGTGCGTCGTGCTGGCGGGCCGCCTCCCAGCTCGACCGAAACTTCGATCCGCCGTTTTTCGCGGATGACCGTCAACTTGACTGTGTCACCCGGTTTGAAACTTTGAATCGCCTCTCGAAATTCTGAGACAGTGCGAACGTCCTTTCCGTTAACCGCGACGAGAAGATCTGCCGTGCTTCGATCGAGCTTCTCAAACACGAACGGCCCGCGTCGTTGACGAAGAAGTGTCGGCCCCCGAATTCCAGCAGTTTTGGCAGGACCGTCCGGCGTCAGTTGCTCAACGAGAAGGCCTTCCTCTGTTTCAAACACGCGCTGGATGCCGACTTCCGGGCGGAAGACTCGCCCGTGCTGGACGAGTTCCGGGACCACTCGCGAAACGAGGTTGACGGGTATCGCGAAACCGACGCCGGAACTCTGACCGGTTTTACTCGCGATGGCCGTGTTGATGCCGATGAGTCGTCCGTGAAGGTCGAGCAGCGGGCCTCCGGAATTTCCCGGATTGATCGCCGCGTCGACCTGGATGATCGACTTGATCGACCAGTTGTCCTGCAGTTCCAGCGAGCGGTTGAGGCTCGACACGATTCCGGTTGTCAGCGTGCGTTCCAGCTCGAACGGATTGCCGATCGCCAGAACCCGCATGCCGACTTTCAGCTTGCTCGAATCTCCCATAGTGATCGGGTAGAGCGTCTTCTCCGGGGCGTCCACTTTGATAATGGCGATGTCGTTCGGCGGGTCGAAGCCGACGACTTTCGCTTCGTAGGTCTCGCCGTTGTAAAGCGTCACTCGAATGATCCGTGCGTTGGCGACGACGTGCCAGTTGGTGAGGATGTGTCCCAGCTTGTCGATGACCGATCCAGACCCGGTGCCTTCCGACTGAGTCTCGAACAGAAAGTCCGTTCGAGTGCTCTCGGTGTTGATGTTGACGACGCTTTTGTGAAGCCGCTCGTAAACGGCCACGTTGATGACCTCTTCCGGAGTGAGCCCGTCTTCATTGAACAGGCTGCTCGTGTCGGTGGCGACTGCCTTCGCCCCCGGCACCTGAAGAGGCAGCAGGTTTGTTCCCTGAGCCACGGCCTCGGACGACGGAGCAGGATTCACGAGCCACGCCGTAAACAGGCTGGCCGTGACGGCAGAACAAAGGCAACCGACAACGTATCGCATGAGACTTTCCCGAACGTAGTGTGCTTTGCAGCCCGAAGCGTCATCGAGAGGGCTGTCCCGCGTTTCTTACTGAAAGCCATCTCGCTGGATCTTCGGGCCGCGATTAAAAATGACTGACCACGACTGCACGGAACGCAAAGGGCAGGTATACGCTCTTTGCAAGCCTGTCTCAAGATGAGCCTGGCCGTGTATCATCCCCCGCACGACGCGACCGGTTCCACCAGGATTCACAATGAAACGAATTGCCATACTGACGGCTGGCGGAGATACCCCTGCGCTCAACGCGACTCTGTACGGCGTCGTCCAGCACGCGAGCGAACTGGAAATTGAGGTTTACGGAATTCTCGAAGGATTCGAGGGGATGCTGAATCCGCGGCTGCCTCACGTGAAGCTCAATCCGCTGTTCACGGCGATCCCGGAACTCGACCCCTGCGTCGGCGGGACGATCATCGGTTCGTCGCGAACGTACATCGACGGGGTTCATACGGAAGCTCTCAGCGGGATCGCGGGGCGATTCAGCCGGCTCGGAATCGAAGGTTTGATCTGCATCGGCGGTGACGGAACGATCAACGGAATGCAGCCGCTGTCGGAGCTCTTCCCGTGTGTACTGGCTCCGAAAACGATCGACAATGACCTCGGCCTGAACCACATCGACGAACCGAATGAGTGGGTCCGTGAGGAATCCGAATCCGGCAAGCCGACCTTCCGCCGAGTCGCCTCGCGGAATGAAATCGAACTGTCCGAGATGATCAACTACGTGACGCCCGGATACGCAACGGCGGTCTACGTGGCGGCTCAAGGAATCGAACGGACCCGCACGACGGCCGAAAGTCACCGCCGAATCGCCATCGTCGAGGTCATGGGCCGCGACTCGGGCTACATCGCTCTTGGCGCGTCGTACGGACAGCCGGATTTCATTCTGATCCCGGAAGTCAGTCTCGATCGGCAGCAGTTTGTTGACCGAGTCCGAAAAATCTACGACCTGCAGAGAAACGTGATCATTGTGATTGGCGAGGGTGTTCGCGATGCGGAAGGACAGTTGCTCGGAGAGGGCTCCGGCAGCGTGGACCCGTCTGGCAATGTCGTGATGGGTGGCGCGGCGGTTCAGCTGAAGCACATTCTTCGGACTGATCTGGGAGACGACTACTTCCAGAAGAACAGCCCGCATGACAATTCGGATCAGGCGATCTTTACGCGAAAGGTCGGGCACACTCAGCGAGGTGGCCGCCCCGTCCGGTTCGACCGGTTCCACGCGGCACAGCTTGGAGGTCAGGCGGTCGAGCTGCTGATTCACGAACAGAACAATCACATCTCGACGGTGCAGTGGTCGCCCGAGTCGGGCTTCACGCTCAGCCAGATTTCTGCCAACAAGCTGCGTGACCAGTGGGGCACGATCCGCCCCCGGCAACTGCACCCGTCCTTCTACGACCCCAACCGGTACCAGCCCTCCGAAATCGGCCGCGAGTACCTGGAAACCATCTTCACCGACGCGATCGGCCACGAGGATCTGGAAGTGCTCCACTCGCGGCTGTTCCACCCCGGCAACCTGCTGACGCGGTACCAGAGTTTCAACATCGACATCAGAAAGCGAATGAAATTTCTGGACTGAATATTGCAGACCCCACAGGTCGGACGCCCACGTCCGTCCGAGCAGCTCGTCTTAACGTTTGATCATGACGGATGTGGGTGTCCGTTCTAAGAGGTCTGGTTCTCCGGAAAACGAAAAGACGAACCGATGAAAATTGCCTGTGTGCAGATGGACGTGAAACTCGGCGAGGTTGATCTCAACCTCGCGGCGATCGAAGAACGCCTCCGCGAGACTGCCGCCAACGGAGCCGGACTGTCGATCTTTCCTGAGTGTGCCGTGACCGGTTACTGCTTTGAGAATCTCGCCGAGGCGCGACCGTTCGCTCAAAAGATTCCTGGCCCGGCGACCGATCGCGTCTCTGCGCTGTGTGCCGAGCTCAACGTTTTCGCCGTGTTCGGCATGATCGAAGTTGACGGCGATTCCGTTTTCAACGCGGCGGTTCTCACGGGGCCGGACGGAGTCGTCGGCTCGTACCGCAAAGTACACCTGCCGTTCCTCGGCGTCGACCAGCACGTCGAGTTTGGCGACCGTCCGTTCGCTGTGCATGACGCGGGGGGAATTCGAGTCGGGCTCAACATCTGCTACGACTCCGCGTTTCCCGAGGCGACGCGGGTTCTCACGCTGCTCGGCGCGGAACTGATCGCGCTGCCGACCAACTGGCCTCCCGGAGCCGAATGCGTCGCCGCGCACGTGCTCAACACGCGGGCGATGGAGAACTCCGTTTACTTTGCCGCGGCGAATCGAGTCGGCACCGAACGCGGCTTCGAGTTCATCGGCCGCAGCCGGATCTGCGGGCCAAAGGGCGAGACGCTCGCCGTTTCCGAAGACACGGCCGCAGCGATTCTTTACGCCGAGATCGATCCGGAACTTGCCCGAAACAAAACCGCCGTCCGCGAGCCCGGCCGCCACGCCATCGACCGCATGGCCGACCGCCGCCCCGAGATGTACGGCCCGCTGATCGAGCCGCACTCACTGCCACGTCCCGGCCGGGACTGAAAAGCCTTGACCAGTTAGCGGAACGGCGCAAGCCGCCCGGTCGATTGATTATTCACTCCGCAATCGAGCGGTCGGCTTGCCCCGTTCCGCGGCTTCAGCTCCGCACGATCAGCTCTCGCGCGGGCACGCGCCACTGCGAAACGGTATGATCGAGTTCCCGTTTTGCGACCTCGCCCAAACCTTTCCGATCCAGCCCGGAGAATCTCGATGCGTTCTCAACTCACGCTGATCGTCGTTGTCCTCGCCACAGTTCCGTTTTCAGTCTCCGCTGGTGAACCCGACCACGACGGCTGGAAATTCGAATCGCCGCGTGAGGAAATTCAACCTCGATTCCACTTTGAGAAATCGACGGATGGCAAGACGACTTCGCTTTCCATTCACGCCGACGAACGTGACGGTTTGATGGGAGCCTGGACGAAAACGTTGCCGATTGAGGGCGGCGCGTACTACCGCTTCTCGGTGGCTCGGAAAACGGATCGAGTTGACGTCGTTCGTCGAGCGGCCATGGCACGAATTATCTGGCAGGATGAGAAGGGCAACCGGGTCCGACACGACAAACCGTCGTTCGCGTCGTACCGGCCCGGCGAGCGACCTCGTTCCGAGCCCGAGTTCCCGGCGGATGTCGAGAAGCTCGAAGATGGCTGGGTGAAAGTCGGCGGCCTCTACCATGTTCCCTCCGAAGCGAAGCAGGCTCGCGTCGAACTGCATTTCCGCTGGGGGCCAGCCAATTCGAGCGTCCTCTGGCAGAACCCTGTACTCGATCAAGCAGAGGCACCGAAGAAGCGTGTCGTCCGGCTCGCCACGATCCATCACCGACCGCAGGCCGGCAAGACGCCGAAGGAAAAACGCGAGCAGTTTGCACCTTTGATCGCTGACGCGGCGGCGAAGAAAGCCGACCTGGTCGTGCTGCCGGAAACGCTGACTTACTACGGCACCGGCCTGACTTACGCCGACGTGGCCGAGCCGATTCCGGGGCCATCGACCGAGTACTTCGGGACGCTCGCAAAGAAGCACGACCTCTACATCGTGGCCGGGCTGATCGAGCGGGACAAACACCTGGTCTACAACGTGGCGGCGTTGATCGGGCCGGACGGAGAACTCGTCGGCAAGTATCGCAAAGTGACGCTGCCGCGCGGCGAGATCGAGGGCGGCGTCATGCCGGGCAGCGAGTACCCCGTTTTCGAAACCCGCTTCGGCAAAGTCGGCATGATGATCTGCTACGACGGATTCTTCCCGGAAGTCGCGCGAGAGCTCAGCAAGAACGGCGCCGAGGTCATTGCCTGGCCGGTCTGGGGCTGCAACCCGCTGCTCGCCGAAGCGCGGGCGTGTGAGAACCACGTTTACGTCATCAGCAGTACCTACACCGACGTTTCGTCGAACTGGATCATCTCAGCGATTTACGGTCACGACGGCAAGCCGCTGGCCAGTGCGAAAGAATGGAGCACCGTGGCGATCGCCGAAGTCGACCTCAACCAGCCGCTGCACTGGCAGAGCCTGGGAGATTTCAAAGCTCAAATCGAACGACACCGCCCGGTCGTCGACGGGAAGTGACCCCTGGCCCGTAGGACGGACGCCTTCGTCCGTCAGCGGGCCGTTTTTCAAGTTGGAGTGTTTTGGGAGACGCGGCTCGTTCTGAGCCGCTGACCGAATTTTATTGAACCGCTTTTCTGCCGGGCTCTGACGGACGTGGGCGTCCGTCCTACGGGGCTCGGCCTGACGTTACGCCGCCGCTGATGAACTCACCGTTGATTGAAATTCTGGCATGCGTTGCCGCTTATCTGGCGGGGTCGATTCCGTTCGGGCTTCTCATTGGGAAGCTCGTCTTCGGGATCGACATTCGCGAGAAAGGCAGCGGCAACATCGGCGCGACGAATGTCAGCCGCACGTTTGGTGCGAAGTGGGGCATCGCGTGTCTGATCCTGGACGCATTGAAAGGTCTGCTGCCGGTCTGGCTGATTCCGATCGTTGTCTCCTCAACCAGCGCGACATCTTCCGTACAGCTCGTTGGCGTTCTGACGGGCCTGTCCACAATCGTCGGTCACATGTTTCCGTGCTGGCTGAAGTTCAAAGGCGGGAAAGGCGTTGCGACGTCACTTGGCGTTGTGCTGATCCTCGGCCCGATCGGATCGGCCGCCGGGTTCGTCGGCTTCGTTATCTGCATGGCGATGTTTCGCATCGTCGCGCTGAGTTCGATTACTGCGGCACTCGTATTCGGATCCTGTCAGCTCATTGTGCTACGGCCGGATCCGTTTGGAGAATCGCTCCCTCTGGCTCTGTTCAGCCTGGCGGTGCCGGCACTGATCATCGCCCGCCACAAAAGCAACATCGGCCGACTGTGGCGAGGTGAGGAGCCGACGTTTAAATTCGGAAGGACAAAGAAGCACGACGATCCCGCTGAAACTCCTCCAGACGACCCCGCCGAAGTCCCTCCCACCGACGCCGCTCCTTCCCCTTGAGGCCAGGCATGCGTAATCACGATTCCGACCTCTGCGATTCTTTCCGCGTTTGCGTGTTCGCGCTGGGCGTCTGCGTGCTCGTCTCGTCCGCGTCGGCCGAACTGTTCGAACCGAAGCAGCGATTCCTTGGGATGCGGAACAACGGAGAGCGGGTCAACGATGAGCAGGTCACCGAGTGGGGTGACCAGGCCGCCGTTCCGAAACTCGCCGGGCAGCCGATCTTCGACGCGGGCAATCCGTTTCGCTGGCTGATCGATCAGGCCGTGCCGCTGCCGACTGCTCCGGAAGCGTTCGTCGAGTTCCTTGGTGGTGACTGCCTTCCGGGGCGAGTCGTCGACTATGTGCCGGCTGATTCAAACTCGTTTGAGGTCCACGCCGAACTGCTCGTCGTCGAGCCACTGATTTCGATCGACGTTCCCGGTCAACCGACGACTCCCTTTCTGCGCATCGACACGCGATGGCTGCGTCGCGTCGTGTTTCAAAAACGCTCGACCAACCCGCAGCGCTATCAGCCAGGCACCGTGTTTCTTCACGACGGCAGCCAGGTGAGCTTTCGCGTCGTCCGCTGGTCCGAGACAGCTCTCTCCCTCCTGACGGAAAGCGGCGTTCAGAATCTGTTGTTCTCGCAGGTCGCCGAGCTGCACATGCCGGCCGCTGATCCCTGGAATGTCTACTTCGAGCAACTCGCAACGCTGTCGCCGAATCTTGAAGCACGACTCCTGCAGGTCGAGACCTCGACGGGTCTCACACTGACGGCCTCGACCGAGCGTTACCAGCCGCAGTTCAGTGGCGACAAAAACAAGTCCGAAAACTGGTATCCGCTGTTCCAGCCCGCCTGGAGCCTCGACCCGATTTCCGTTCCGTTCAAAGAGATTCGCACATGGCGGTTTTTTTCAACGCTGGAGCCGCCGATGACTCTGTTCGAGCCGACGTCCGCGCGGCTCAATCCGGTTTTCAGTGGTGGCTGGAACTGGCAACGCAACCAGAGCGTCCAGCGGTCGCCACTCAAAAATGTCTCGCTGCTGTCCGGCTGGGGTTTCGGAGTTCACGCGCCGACAGAGCTGGCGTTCGCTCTGCACCCGACCGTGACCGGCATCCGAAGCCGGCTCGGTCTCGACAGTGTCGTTGAAAATGGTGGCAGTGCTGAGGCTCTCATCGCGATCTCGACAAACGAAGCCGCGCCTGTTTTCAAGAGCGGAGTCCTCGTCGGATCAGACAAGACGGCCGACACCAACTGGCTCAACGTGACCGCGTCCGCCGACGGAACAGCGACGCTGAAACTTAAGGCCGATCCTGCCATCACGACTCGCCCGAAAGGCTCGGACCCGTTCGACATTCGAGACTGCATTGACTGGCTTGAGCCTCAATGGCGACTCGACGCCGCGAAGACGAAGCTCGAAGTCCAGTCACGACAACCGGCGACTCTGCTCGCGATTCGCGGCTGGAACCTGTCGTCAAAACTGCTGACCGGCGAGCTGACCGCGGAAGAGCAGAAAGCCGTGACTGCCGGAATCAACGTGAGCGGATTTCGCGACGACACAATTCCCGAGGCGCCTCGTTACCGGCTGGCCATGCAGCCGCAGGACCAGTTCGTTGTGCTGTCTCGTGAGATGTCCGTCGAGAGCGGCGATCGCTGGCTGGCGATCTGCGTGAGCCGTCATCCGGCCGCGACGACACCAACTCTCGCTCAGATCAGGATCGAGGGCCGGGCCGTTGTGCAGCAGTTGGTTCCGGATCGAACCGGACGAGCCGACCCGGATCCGATCCTCGCCCCGGTGTCCGAATTCTCGGGGAAGAAAGCGCGGGTCGAGGTCGTTCTCATTTCGCAGGGTGACAAATCGCTCGTTGACTGGCGCGGCGCGAAGCTGCTGAGTCGCCGTCCTGGACTCGTGAAGCTGTTTGACGAGGAAGAAGGATTTCTCAAATTGCTCGGCGATGATGAGGGCGCGGCGTCACTCGCGACGACAGAAAAATCCAGCGGCAACGTGTCGCTCAAAATCACCGGCGGCGAACTGGCTCACCAGATCGGCGATGGCGGTTTGCCGGTTCGCGAATTCCCGCAACTGGGCGAGTACCGTTTCCTTCGGTTCGCCTGGAAAAAGGATGGCGGCACGGGCATCGCTCTGCGGATCGGGCATGACGGCGAGTTCGGCGTTCCGGAAGTCGAAGCCGGACGCCAGAAGCCAGCGCGAGCGTTTACCCCCGCCGCGGCCGTGGCGATGCGTAACCGCCAACGAAACGTCCGCAACCCGCGGGCACCGCAGAAGACGGACGCCCGTGGTGCTCAGTTCGGCTACCAGTACGACGCCGGCCCGCGCGAAGCCACCGAACCCGTGTTGAGACTGGATCGAAAAATCCCGGAAAACTGGACGCCTCAAGGACGAGACATCTTTGGCGAGTTTGGCACATTCAGCTTGACTGGCCTCGCGTTTTCCTGCCCCGACGGGACGGCGGCTTACTTTGACGGGATTTATCTGGCGCGAACTCAGGACGACTTTCAGTACATCCCCGAAACAATCGGCAGCTCGCTTGAGGCCGACGTGGCCGCGAACGAAAACGTCGTGGCTTCGGCGCGGCGTCCGGAGAATCCTGGCACGCTGCTCGCGAAAGTCGCGCCGCAGTTCACGCTCGACAAAATCGGTGAGCCGGTGCTGCACCTCAAGGAGTTTGCCGGAAAGAAAGACATCATCCAGACAATGCCGCCGGCTCAGAATGTCCCGTGCATCCTGAGTGCTCCCGTTTCTGTCCGGCCCGGAAAGAAGACGATCCTGGCAGCGTCGGTCAACCGGCATCCCGAAGGCGACTGGCAACTCAACGTGAAAGTCGGGGCCGAGCAGATTCACAGCTCAATGGTCGATGCCACCACCGCGAAGGATGGATGGGTTGAACTGGAAGTCGACCTCTCAAAGTTCGCCGGAAAGAACATCGTTGTGGAGGTTCACAACCACCCCAACAACTGGCAGTACGAGCACGCCTACTGGAGTCGGCTGGCGATCGTCGAGAAATAGCCTGTTAATGCGTCGGCAAGGATGACAGAACCGCCACTCGATAAAACTCTCGCTGGCGTGAATCCCGTGCAGAATTAAACTGACTCTCACCGTCCTGTTCACTGACTCCAACTGGCTGATTCGATGAATCGATTTCTGATTGCTGCCTGTGTTTCTGCCCTGCTGCCCGGCTCAGCCTCATTCGCGAAGGACGTCAAGTTCAACCGCGACGTGCGGCCAATCCTCGCTGCCAACTGCTTTCATTGTCACGGACCGGACGACGGGCAGCGTAAAGCGGAGTTGCGGTTCGACGAGGAAGCTGGGATCACGAAGTCTTTCGCGGGAGGGCTTGCGAAGAGCGAAGCCTGGCGGCGGATTAACTCGACGGATCCGGATGAGAAGATGCCGCCCGCGGAGTCTCATCGCGAACTGAAGACCGGCGAGATTGCGATTCTGAAAGACTGGGTCGAGGCCGGCGCCTCGTGGGAAGGGCACTGGTCATTCCTGCCGCCCGTGAAGGCGGTCGTACCGGATGTCAAAGAGAAATCTCGTGCGAAAAACGCCATCGACGCTTTCATTCTGAAACGCCTCGAACTGGAGGGTCTCAACCCGAACGATGAGGCCGACAAAGAACGGCTGTTGCGACGCGTGACCTTCGACCTGACCGGCCTGCCGCCAACCATCGAACAGATCGACGTGTTTCTGGCAGACACCAGCGAAAACGCTTATGAAAAAGTCGTCGACCAGCTGCTGGCCTCGCAACCATTCGGCGAGCGGATGACGCTTATGTGGATGGACGCGGCCCGGTACGGTGATTCCAGCGTCTTTCACGCGGACGGGCCACGCGACATGTGGCCGTGGCGCGACTGGGTCATCTCGGCTTACAACTCGAACAAGCCGTTCGACCAGTTTACGGTTGAGCAACTTGCCGGAGACCTCATCCCGAACGCGACGAACGATCAGAAAATCGCGACCGGTTTCAATCGGAACAACGCGACGACGGATGAAGGGGGAGCCATCGCCGAAGAGTACCGTGTCGAGTACGCCGTCGACCGCGTGAAGACGACCTCGATGGTCTGGATGGGGCTCAGCCTGGAGTGTGCTCAGTGCCACAACCACAAGTACGACCCCATCACGATGACCGATTACTACCGCTTCTTCGCGTTCTTCAATCAGGCTTCAGACCCGGGCATGCAGTCGCGGAAAGGCAATCAGTCTCCCGTTGTCGACGCGTTTGACGCGACGAAAATGGCACAGGCCGCGATCCTCAAACAGCAACTGCCGATACTCGAAGCAAAGCTCAAGCAGCACTCCGAGTCCGTCGAGCCAGCGTTTCTGGCGTGGCTGACAGAAGCGTCGAAAAGTTTAGACGAGAAACCCAGCCTGCCCGGCGGGGCGATCGCCCATCTGACGCTCGACGAGGACCTGACCGATCTGGCGGATCCGAAACGACAGGCGACGATCAAGGGGAAGGCTCAGTACGCCGATGGAAAATTCGGCAAGGCCTTTCTGTGTGATACCCGGAACTGGATCGATGCCGGACAGCTCGGCGACTTCGACACCGGCCAAGCCTTCTCGTACGGCTGCTGGATCAAGCCGAAAGGAAATGCCAACGGGGCTCCCATCACAAAGATGGCAGACGGCAACGCGTACCGCGGTTACGACATGCTGTTCAGCAATGGTCGGCTTTCGGTTCACATCATCAACACGTGGCCGACGAATGCGATCAAGGTCAATACGAAAGGGATTTTGAAGAAGGACGACTGGCAGCACGTCTTCGTGACGTACGACGGGTCAAGCAAAGCGGCCGGGGTGAAAATCTACTTCGACGGCAAACCTCAGGAATGGACGATCGAGCAGGACCGGCTCACCGCGACGATCCGCACGAAATCGCCATTCCACATCGGCCGCCGCAATCCCGGCGGCCCGTTCAACGGGCTCATTGATGACGTCCGTGTTTACGACCGGGCTCTGACCGAAGGCGAGGTGCAGGCTCTCGCAGGAAACGATCCGATCGGCCCCCTGCTTGCCATGAAATCGGAAGAGCGAACGACGGACCAGCTCGCGCAACTGCGAGTGCACTACCTCAACGCTGAGGACAAGAATTACCAGCAGATTTCAAAAGAGGTCCGCGAGTTCAAAGCGAAGATCACCGACGGCGAAAAGCCAGTGAGTAACGTCATGGTGATGGCTGATGTCGGAACGATGCGGCCGACGTTTATTCTGGACCGGGGGAACTACGCCTCACCATTGAAGGACAAAGGCGTTCAGCCAGGCGTGCTGTCGGCCTTGCCACCGTTGCCCGAGGGCGTTCCGCAGAACAGACTGGGACTGGCTAAATGGCTGGTCGATCCCGCGCATCCTCTGACCGCTCGCGTCACGGTCAACCGCTACTGGTACATGCTGTTCGGCTCGGGGCTTGTCGAATCGCTGGGTGACTTCGGTGCTCAGGGCGAGTGGCCCAGCCATCCGGCACTGCTGGACTGGCTGGCCGTCGACTTTGTTGAGAGCGGCTGGGACATCAAGCGGATGCTCAAACAAATGGTCATGTCGGGCACCTATCGGCAGTCGTCGCGCGTCACGCAAGAGCTGCTCGAAAGAGACCCGCAGAACCGGTTGCTCGCGCGCGGCCCGCGTTTCCGGCTGCAGGGGGAATTCATTCGCGACAACGCTCTCGCAGCCAGCGGCCTGCTCGTCGGAAAGATCGGCGGGCCTTCCGTGAAGCCGTATCAGCCGCCCGGACTGTGGAACGAAGTCAGCCTCAGTGGCGAGCGGTTCGTTCAGGACAAGGGCGAGAACCTCTACCGCCGCAGCATGTACACATACTGGAAGCGGTCCTCGCCGGCTCCATCGATGACAATTTTCGATGCGCGAACTCGGGAGAAATGTGTTCTGCTTCGGTCGAGAACCAACACGCCGCTCCAGGCTCTCGTCACGTTGAATGACGTGCAGTTTGTTGAGGCATCGCGAGCTCTCGCGCAGCGTGCCATCAAATCGGCAGAGTCGGTCGACCAGCAGATCGTGACAGCCTTTCGCCTGGCGACTGGACTGCATCCCCGACCCGTCGTGCTGGAGATTCTCAAAGAGGCTTACCAGGAAGAACTTGTCGTTTTCAAAGAAGATGGCGAGCGGGCAAAGAAACTGATTTCGCTCGGCGAAACGAAACGCGACGAGTCAATCGACGCGGCTCAGCACGCGGCAATGACCATCGTGACCAGCATGATTCTCAATCTCGACGAGACGCTGACCCGCGGATGAGTGTCGAATCTGTGTCAGCCCATCTGTGTCAGCCCAGCAGCTTCAGGCAGGGCTCGCCTTCGTTGATGGTTGGTCGTTCCGGGCGGCCTTTGTAGCGGTAGGTCACCTTCATATTGTCCAGGCCGAGCATGTAAAGAATCGTCGCGTGCAGGTCGTGCACGTGCAGTCGATCCTCGATGGCGTGCAGACCGAGTTCGTCAGTTTCGCCGATCACCTGGCCGCCTTTGATACCGCCTCCGGCCATCCACATCGTGAACCCCGAGACGTTGTGGTCGCGGCCGTCGCCTTTTTCGCTCATCGGAGTCCGGCCGAATTCGCCGCCCCACACCACGAGCGTTTCGTCGAGCAGACCTCGCCGTTTGAGATCCTTCAAAAGTCCTGCGACAGGCAGGTCGCTTTGAGCGCAGTTCTCAGTGTGGTTTTTCTCGATCGCCGAGTGGGCGTCCCACTTGCTGCCGGTGCCGTGGTAAAGCTGGACGAAGCGGACTCCCCGCTCGACCAGTCGCCGGGCGAGCAGGCAGTTGCGGCCGAACGTGTCAGTCTTCTTTCCACCGATGCCGTACAGGTCCTGAGTTTCTTTTGACTCGCCGCTCAGGTCGACGGCCTCCGGCGCGGCGGCCTGCATGCGGAACGCGAGTTCGTAACTGGCGATGCGGGCTTCGAGTTCGCTCTGCTGTTCGCGCGACTCGGCATGATTCTCATTGAGCTGTTTCAGAAAGCTCAGCTTGGCTTTTTGTCGCTCGATGGAGACTCCAGCTGGAGTTGAGAGATTCTCGATGGGCTGTGCGCCGATCGAAAACCGCGTTCCTTGATAAGCGGCCGGCATGAAACCGGATCCCCAGTTTCGCGGCCCGTTGACAGGATTCGATTTGGAATCGGGAATCACGACGAAGGCCGGCAGATTCTGATTCTCTGTGCCCAGGCCATAGCTGACCCACGATCCGAGCGACGGCCGGCCCGCCGTAAAGACGCCGGTGTTCATCTGGCAGACGCCGCCGGAATGGTTAATGCCATTCGTCCAGCAGCCGCGCAGAACAGCGATGTCGTCGGCACAGGTTGCTGTGTGAGGCAGCCAGTCGGAAACCCACATGCCGGACTCTCCGTGCTGGCTCCATTTTCGTTGGGATGGAAGCAGCGGCGCGTTGTACTCGCCCATCGGCGTGATGACTGGCTTGAACGATGCGGGAAGCGGCTGCCCGGCCAGTCGAGTCAATTCCGGTTTTGGATCGAAGGTGTCCATTTGAGAGGGTCCACCTTCCATGAAGAGGAAGATAACGCTCTTCGCCCCGACAAAATGGTGAGGCAGCTTCGGCGAAACGGGAGAGTCCGTCCGCGGCGCAGCCTGAAGCGGATCGGCGTTCTCAGCGAGCAATCCGGCAAGAGCGACCGCACCGAAGCCGGCTCCGCTGCGACACAGCATGTCGCGCCGCGAAACCGGCCGCTCAAAATGCGGGACCTGAAACATCTGAGTGAGTCGCGAAGTCATTCCGGATTCCTGCTCTGGTGGAAGCGTCGCGAAACTCACTTCGCTTCATTTACTTTTCGTAGTCGGCACAGACCCAGCCACCGAGGGTGGGTTCGTAATCGACCAGCTCATTGTCCGCAAAATAGATGCCGATTTCGCGTGCGGCGGCTTCCGGTCCGTCGCTGCCGTGTACCAGATTCAGCTGCTGGCTCGAACCAAAGTCACCGCGGATTGTACCGAGCGGCGCTTCACGACCGTTCGTGCAGCCAAGCATCGCTCGGACCACTTTAATCGCTTCCGGGCCTTCGAGCACCATAGCGACCACGGGGGCCGACGTGATGAACTCTTCCAGGTCCGGGTAGAACTTTTTAGTGATGTGCTCTTCGTAATGCTTCCGGGCGAGTTCCGGAGTGACCTGAATCAATTTCAGGCCAACGGTCTTGAGTCCTTTTCGCTCCAGTCGCGAATAAATTTCGCCAACGAGCCGCCGCTGAACGGCATCCGGTTTGAGCAGGACAAAAGTACGTTCAATCGCCATTTGAGTCTCCTCCGTGAGTGTTGAATTTGTGCCGGGTCGACCGTTTGACGCGTCAGGCCGAACCGGGAAATCGTCTTGCGTCTTGAAGGACATCTTCACGCAACCGTCACATCTGGAACAGCCTAACGGAGATTGTTCGGACGCTGCAATTGCGGGAATTGTCGGTTTTCGCATCGGGCCGCGATGGTCGATCAAGGCAGAGCATCCACCGAACTTTCCTCTTGCCTCGCCTGCCGCGCCGATGATCGACCCACCCCGGCTTCGCCGTTTCGATATCGTGATTCTTGTTGTCTGCTGGCTTTCCGTCAGCCTGCCGGCAGTGCTGATTCCGCACACACCAGTTGGCGAGGAAGCCGCGATCGTCCAGGCCGGGCGAGGCCTCAACACCACAACTGACGACGCAGCGGATTCCGACATTCCGCATTGGCTCGCCGGGTTGGCTGCTCTTCTTAGCGATGCCGGTGCCGAGGCCCTGGCTTTGCGAAGCCTTGCCGTTTGTGTCGGACTGGCCACGGTTCTTATCAGCGGGGTTCTGGCTGCGCGATGGTTCGGCCGCCGAACGGGGTTGCTGGCCGGACTGATCGCGGCGACGAGTGCCGGGCTGAGCGGGTCCGTCTGGCACAGCGGAGTCGCGATCTGGCTCTCGGCGGCCGTGCTGACAACCATCTATTGGTTTTCCGAAATTGAGTTGCCGCGCGAGAATTCCGAGCATCGAGGTCCGACCCTCAGGTGGTTGCCTCGCGGGAAGTCGCTGTCGATTGCTGGACTTGTCAGCTGGCTTGGATTCACGGCAGTTCTCATCGGTCCTGCCGAAGTGGGAATCGTCATCGTGCTGCCGCTCGGCGTGTACCTCCTCCGACAGCGGCGTGAGGCGACTCTCGAAATCCTTCGGTCGCCTGGCTGGCTCGTCACGGCGGGACTGTTTGTGGCTGCTGTGTCGTCTGGCCATCTACCGGGCTGGCCTTCAGAGGTGACGGTCACGAGGCTGGCTGATTCCGCTTCACTCTGGGCCGCCGGCCTCGCGGACGGAGCGAGTCGGCTCGATCGCCTGGCCGAACTGGGACGAGCGGTCATGCCGTGGGGAGTCCTTGTTCCGTTCGGCTTGTGGCTCACGCGGCACGAGGCACTTGCCGTCCGCCATTCGCGCGAGCGGCTGCTGCTGTGCGTCACCCTGACGGCTCCGCTGGTGAGCGTGCTGCTGTTTCCCGCATGGCCGAAACTGATTCCTGCCGTGTGCAGCCTGTGGAGCCTCCCGGCAGCAGTCGCACTCGATCGAATCTGGACCGCCGCGACGACGACAAGCCAGCGTCACCGGCGGGCGACTCTCATTCCGGTTTCGCGAATCGGTTTCAGTGCGGCAGCCCTGCTTTGCATTCTGAGCGGCCTCGTCGGCGAGTGGTCGCGGCCCGAATTGCTCGACGATGATTTCCTCAGCCGAGTGGTGTCGACGAGGAACGGCGAGCGCCTGCAGATTGATGTCAGCGCGCAGGATCGCGTGCGGGTTCTCAGCCGGCTTGAAAATCCGTCGGACGGAGAAGCGATCGCTCCGGCAGATTCAGAAATGAAAAAAGCCGCATCGCGCTCAAGGACTCTCGTCGTTTCTTCGCCGAGCCGGATTGCCGACTCAGCGGGACATCGGCCCTACCGGAAACTTCTTGAGAGTCAGCATCGAGCCGGGCAGGACGATTGCCTGACGCTCTACGAAATCGGGCCGAGCCAGATCGCAGAGCAGCCGCGCGAGATCCGCTGAGGATTTGTCCCGAAACGACTTCTCGAAGTGATTTCGGACGCGTTCCCGAGTGCCTTCGTGTGAGCCCTCGTCCAGTCACGCCGCAGAATCCGCTCAACCGGAATTTCGTGACACGCACGCCGACGGATCTGCCTCAGAGCTGCCGAGCTGCCGGCGCGGGGCTCCAGCGTGGGGTAAATTTCAGCACCCGTCCGCGTGCTCCGCTCTCGCACGCCAGTCGACTTCGCACCTCTCTAATGAGCGCCGAATTGTCATGGTGAGCCGCAGATTATTCATCGCGATTTCCTCGCTTATTCTTCTGCTGTACTTCTCGGCCATCGCCATTCCGGTCGCGTTGGGGCAGGACGTTGCCCCTCATCGCGTTTCCCCGCGGCCCTCATTCTGCGATGAGCACCACTGGATCCTGAGCGTTCGTCACTGCCCGAAAGACTGCACTCCGTGTTCCGTCGCCAACTGCCGTTTTGGAGTCAGTGTGGGCGACTGGTTCGGCAACGAGTGGGCGTCGGACGAGGACACGTTTCGCAGCTGGGTGCGTCCGGGCGTGCCGATCGTCATCTACGTTCACGGCAGCTTCGTTCCGGACGACACGGTATTGACCGATGCGACGCAGACGTTTCGCTGGCTGAGGCAGGCCGCTCCGCAGCGCGACGTTCAGATGATTTCCTTCACCTGGAAAAGCGATGGCATCTTCACGCTCGACCCGGCCGTCGCCGTCAGCTCGCTTGTTCCAGGAATTGACGTTGCCATTCTCGGACAGCGAGCGGAAGTCAACGGCATTCGCCTGGCGAAGTTGATCCTCTCACTTCCGGAGCAGTCGCCTGTCTGCGTCATCGGACACAGCCATGGCGGGAGAATCCTTGCGTCGGCTCTCGACCTTCTGGGAGGAGGCAGCCGCTGCGGAGTTCAACTGTGCCCCGGCCCGAGCGGACGTCGCGTGCGAGGCATCTTTGCCGCCGCCGCCCTGGATCACGACTGGATGAACCCTGGCGAGCGGTACGATCGAGCCATGTGCGGAGCCGAGTGCATCCTCAATATGAAATCGCGTCGGGACTGGGCTCTGGCCATTTACCCGCTCCGCAAACCGTTTTCGCCAAGAGCACTCGGGCAGGTTGGCTTCACGGCGAAAGATGTTGGCCGGCTTGGCGGCTTCGCGGATCGAATCGCCGAAGTCGACGTCACAAACACGATCGGGACCGGCCACATCTGGCCGCGCTACACCGAGCGCCCCGAGTTTGCACAGATGCTTCTCCCCTGGCTCTATTACACTTCGTTCGAGTGATCCCGGACGATGTTGGGCTCACGAGAGCACTTTCAGAGTTGGTTTTCAGGGTACAGCAATACAAGCACGAAGCGCCAGCAAGTGAATCAAAACAATACGATCCACTCGCTGGCGCTTCGTGCTTGTAAGATCTGAAGACGAATTCTGAAACTGCACTGACAGATCGTTGAAGAGGCGGAATTGATTTAGCGGAGCGACGCGAGCCGCCCGGTTTTGCATGAAAAAACGCGCTCTGACCGGGCGGCGCGAGCCGGTCCGCTACCTGGTTTGGCTTTCTCAACAGGCTGCCAAGTTAAAGCCCGAACGTTGCCAGCAGCGCGCGGTGAGCTGCCTCACCCTGCTCTGACGAGACCACCACGCTGATCCGGATTTCGCTGGTGTTAACCATGTCGACGTTGATCTTCGCTTTGGCCAGAGCTTTGAACATCTGCTGGCCGACGCCTGTGTGGCTTCGCAGACCGATGCCCATCACGCAGAGCTTGGCGATCTTCCGATCGTGACTGAACTTCGCATCCGGCCAGGCTTCAAGAACCTCGCGAATCAGTAGCAGACACTGGTCGACGTCGGTTCGAGGAATCGTGAACGACAGGCTGGCCAGACCGTCCCGACCAATGTTCTGCACAATCATGTCGACCATGATGCCGCCTTCAGCGACTGCTCCAAACAGCTTGCTGGCAACGCCGGCTTCGTCGGGAAGACCGCGAATCGTCAGGCGCGCCTGGTTGACGTCGAGCTGAACCTCGCTGACGACGATGTCCTCCATCGAGGCCAGATTTTCGACGACCACTTTTTCAATGTCGCTCTGCGCAGTCGATGCCACCGCAGATTCCGCAGCCGCGTGGCCGACCGACGGCGACTCGGCGATCGCTTTGTCGAGGCCGAAGCCAGCGTGGATCGCGACGAGCGCGTCCTGCGCGACATCCCGAGCGACGAGAACGGAGATCTTGATTTCACTCGTCGTAATCATGCCGATGCCGACTCCCGCCTCGCCCAGAATGTGAAACATCTGAGCGGCGACTCCGGTGTGAGTCCGCATCCCGGCTCCCACGGCTGAGACCTTGCTGACATTCGTCCCGTGCTGGACCTGGCCGGCACCAATTTCGGCGATCGCCTCGTGAGCGGCCGTCAGTGTTTCGGCGAGGTCTCCCTCCGGCACGGTGAACGTGACTTCGGCGAGCCCCTCTGACGCAACGTCCTGCACGACCATGTCGATCGGAATCTGCCGATCGGCCATCCGCGAAAAAATAACGCTCATCGAACCCGGCCGGTCAGGAATGTCGATCAGACTGACCCGGGCTTCGTTCTTCACGATGGCCAGGCCGGTCACGACCGGGTTGTTGCCGGATTCCGGCGCAATCAGTGTGCCCTCGCCATTCGAGTGAGCCGGGCGAACTCGCAGATGCACGTTGTACTTCTTCGCGAATTCGATCGAGCGGGAGTGCATGACACCCGCGCCGACGCTGGCCAGTTCGAGCATCTCGTCGTACGAAATTCGATCGATCTTCCGCGCATCGGGTACGGCGCGAGGGTCGGTCGTAAAGACCCCCTCGACATCGGTGTAGATTTCGCACAGGTCCGCACGAAGGACCGCGGCAAGCGCCGTCGCCGTCGTGTCGCTTCCGCCACGGCCGAGCGTTGTGATGTTCAGGTCGTCGTCGATCCCCTGGAAGCCGGCGGCAATGACAATGCTGCCGCCGTCGAGAGCCTGCCGCATCCGGACGGTCGAAATCTCGCGAATGCGTGCCTTCGTGTGAGACGAATCTGTCCGCACACCGATCTGCCCGCCGGTCATGCTGATCGCTTTTTCGCCGAGCGCCTGAACGGCCATTGCTGTCAGCGCGACCGATTCCTGCTCGCCGGTCGAGAGCAGCATGTCCATCTCGCGGGCCGGCGGGTTGTCAGTAATCTCGGCGGCGAGGGCGACGAGCTCGTCCGTTTTCTTGCCACGAGCACTCACAACCATGACGACCTGATTGCCCGCCCGCTTCGTCGCGATCGCCCGCGCAGCCGCACTGCGAATCTTCGAGGCGTCTGCCACACTCGTTCCACCAAACTTCTGCACAACAATCGCCACGAGATTTCATCCACATAGAGACAGGAATTGACTGGGAAGGTGGCGAGCCCTTGGGCGCGCTCAGAGCGACACGACGGAGAATCCGCGAAGATACACGCTCGCAAGCCGCCACGGAACGATCCGCTCCACGAGATCCCCGAATTCCGAGCGGAGCCGCGCGAGCACTCGCGATCTGGCAACGCGGACCGTGCCTGGTTTCATGTCGAGCTCTCCGCCGGCGTCTTGTGGCGACAGCCGGTCGAGTCACATTCCGGCACCATCGTCGGACTCATTGAGCCAGCTGGAAAGACTGCCAGACAGGAAATCAGCCGCCTCACCTTGCAGGTCGTCGATTCGCAATGTCAACATGCAGTCGGGACTCGGACGCCGGATTGCGTACACTCCGCAAAGCACGTTCGCCTCGAATCAAGTGGCCTCGCGAATGAAGCGGAAACGCTCACCCTTGTACTTTTCAACGCTGGCGACGCTGGCATTCCTTGTCGGAGCCTGGCTCGCCTGGCAGCGCTGGGGTGACGAGTGGCAGGCGAGAACCGGCCAGCGGCCGCGCGAAGAATCGTCGATAGACCGAACGGCGACGCAACCGGGAACTGGTGGAGTCGACCGACCTGCCATGGTACCTGCCGGAGCGACGGGCACGCTGCGAGACCGGCTGCGACGCGCGAAGATTCCTCACGAGGTGCTGTCTCAATCGAGCTGGCAGGACCCGTTTGAGCCAGACCTCTGGGACGCAGTCGGCTGCAGTGTGGCTGAGGACCGGCTGGAACTGAATCAGGACGGCACCGCAACATTCCTGCGTCCGTACCGCCGATTGCGGATTGAATTTTCCGCGACCAGCAGCGTCGCTTCTGAGTCGGAGCACGCGTGGCCTGCTCAGTTTGAATTGCACCTGCTCAATCCGGCGGCCGACACGGCGACGGTTCTCATCATGACCGAAGGCGAAGCCGCAGTGGCTCATCGAAGCGGTTCGGACTGGAGCTTCGTCCGTCGAGTTCCCGTCGCAGCGTCGTTGAGCGACGGAGCCGGAACGTTTCGAGTCAACGCAACGGGCTCCCGCATCCTGGTCTGGCGAGACAATCAGATCCTGCTTAACTGTCCGCAGCCTTCGTCGGACGGAGCGGACCTCTACGTTCAGTTCGCCTCGCGCGACGGCGACCTCGTCGTCAGTCGGCTACGAATTGAAGGCGAGTAACCTTTTGCCTGGCCGTGCAACTGCCGAAGGGCGTCTTTGATAAGAACTCACACCGGCCATTATTCAACGTGTTTTGAAGAGGACTCCGCATGACCACGCCACTCGATCGACGGACGTTTCTGAGGGCAGCAGCGATCGGAGTGGGCTCGGGATCGCTGCTTCGGCCGTCACAGATTGAGGCAGCTCCGGCCGCCAGGGCTGCCAATGAGATTTGCGTTTTCACAAAGCCGCTTCAGTCGCTGTCGTTCGACGATCTCGCCGGGAAGATCGCGGAACTTGGCTTCGACGGGCTGGAGGCTCCGATTCGAGTCGGTGGTCATATCGAGCCGGCGGCGGTTCCCGATCAACTGCCCGGGATGGTTGAGGCTCTCAAAAAACGTGGGCTCAACATCACGGTCATGACGTCGAGCATCAACGATCCTGCGGACCCACTGACGGAACGGATCCTCGCGACGGCTTCAAAGCTTGGCATCAAGCGGTACCGCATGCAGTATTTGCGGTACGACCAGAACCAGCCGATTCAGAAACAGCTCGACGAATGGCGGCCGCGCATGCGAAACCTCGCGGCGATGAATAAACAATTCGGGATCACAGCGGTCTACCAGAACCATGCCGGAGACGGGATGCTCGGTTCGGCATTATGGGATCTTCAGCGAGTCCTCGACGGGATCCCTGCGGACCAGATCGGCGTCGCCTACGACATTCGACACGCGACGGTCGAGGGTGGAATGAGCTGGCCCGTCACGTTCCGGATGATTCAGCCTCACGTCGACACCGTGTACGTCAAAGATTTTATGTGGGAACAGGAGAAGCCGAAAAACGTGCCGCTGGGCGAGGGCCGAGTCAGCTCGACGTTCTTCAAAATGCTGGCCGAAACCGGATTCAAAGGCCCGATTTCTCTGCACGAAGAGTACCTCGACCACCGCAAACCCGAGCTCGTCCCGCAGCATCTCGCGGCGATGAAGCAGGACTTTGCGACACTGAAAGGCTGGCTGCGCGAGGCGGGAATGCTCGGCGGATAGCCAGCCTCCCTCCGCCAACACCGGGAGGGCGAAGCTCCTGCTGAGCCGCAAGCGCAGCTCCCCCCCCGGAATCTTCGGTAACTGGGATTTCAAACGAAGGCACAAAGACACAAAGGACAGGATGAGGGCTTTCTCCACAACTTTGTGTCTTCGTGCCCTTGTGTGAGATTTTTACAGTTTTCCGTTTTTCGGGCAGATCGCTGGACAAATCCCGGCAGAATACGTCTCAATAGGAACCAGACAGGCCGCGTGCCGGAAACCAGGTGCCGCTTGGAGAACCCGCTCAACAAATCGATTCGAGAGGACGTCGCCGCGATTGCCACGCGGTTGTGCGATGGCGGTGCCGGTGCGCTTTCGAGTCTGTACGATCGGTCCGCTCCGCGATTGCTTCGCTATGCCGAGACGCTGACGAAAAATCGCGCGGACGCGGAAGACGCGCTGCAGTCCGGGCTCGTTCGAATCGCCAGGAAGCCGCGATTGCTGGCCCGAGCCGATCAGCCCTGGGCCTACCTCGTGCGGGTTGTCCGGAACGAGGCTTTGAAGATTCTTAAGAAGCGTCGCACCGGTTCGTCTTTGTAGCAGATGCTGGAGCACTGGCGGCCTCAGGACTGCCCGCTCGAAGAAGCCGAAGATCGTGAGCTCGTTC
This sequence comes from Planctomycetota bacterium, assembly GCA_027623235.1. GTDB lineage: Bacteria > Planctomycetota > Planctomycetia > Planctomycetales > Planctomycetaceae > JAQBVJ01. The sequence goes on along the minus strand of JAQBVJ010000057.1, from coordinate 21,039 downwards.
GACAGGCCGTCGCGAAACTCCCTCGCGAGCAGGCGGAAGTCGTCGTCCTGAAAATCTGGGAAGGCTTCACGTTCGCCGAAATCGCAGAAACCATCGGCGAGTCGCCCAACACCGCGGCCAGCCGTTATCGATACGCCCTAGAAAAACTGACCCGCTCACTGCAACCCCTCACCCCGCCACAGTTTTCCACCCCGCAGCAGTCTCCCGCCCGGGAGGTCGATCATGTCTGATAACTTCCGCACATTTGATTTTTCCGGCGATACGTCCTTCGGCGTGAATCGCGACGAGTCGCTGTTGCGAGGCCGTGGCTTCGACCAGGAATCAGAATTCGATGACGCGTCGGATGTCGACTTCAGTGCCCTGGAAGATCGTCTGCTGGCAGCGGGCGATCTGACCGAACCCCGACTGGTCGACCTGCAAAGCAACGGCTGGGCGGAATCGGCCGAAGAAGAAATGGTCGCGTTCGCTGACGAGCTGCCTCGCCCGCGCCGTGGTCTGCGTTCCGAATTTCTGGCTGAGGTCACCGCGATTGAACGTCGTCGCGAGAAACTTCGAAGAGTGCCGGTCGTCGCGGCCTGCCTGCTCGCCGCCTCGGTCGGCCTGCTGCCTCCGCTGGAACCGGCCTCCGCGGACGCTTTGTCTGGGATGGCGTCGCGCAATGGCGAGCTCCCAATCGCTGCTGGAATCTCCGAAGAGCTGCTCGGCCAGTTCGTCCTCTCCGACTCGCGAGCGGTCGTCGAGGCTGCTGGCCGCGACGGCGACACCTGGGCTCTGGTCGACGCCTGCCGCGACCTGAGAACACGCCAGCACCTCAGCCTGCGGAAGGGCATCTCGTCCCGCCGTTAGAGCTGAACCTGAGTCGGCAGGTCGCGCATTGGCAGATCCCGGCAGGTCGGTAGAATCCCGGTACTGATCTTTAACGCTGCCACGAACCTCTGCCCTCATCACCAATGCGGTACTTCCGTCGTTTTCGCATGGTCTTTGAATTCGCGGAACGGCATCTGCCCGAGCCGACGTTGCCGCTCGGATTCCACTATGTCGAATGGAAGCCAAACCACATCAGCCGGCACGCCGCGACAAAGTACGAGTGCTTCCGCGACGAAGTGGATTCGCAGGTTTTCCCGTGCCTGGGCACTCAAGACGGGTGCCTCACGCTGATGGAGCAGATTGCCGGCCAGAAAGCGTTCTGCCCCGAGGCGACCTGGCTGATCACTCATGCCAGCGAGTCCGGGCCGGTCGACTGTGGAATCATTCAGGGCCTGGCCAACAGTTCGGACGCCGGCTCGATTCAAAACGTCGGCGTGACAAAAACGTTTCGAGGACTTGGGCTCGGCCGAGCTCTCATCCTGAAGAACCTGCACGGCTTCCGCGAACACGGCCTGCGTCGTGTCTACCTCGAAGCAACCGCCGAAAACATTCCGGCCGTCGAGCTCTACCGGTCGATCGGCTTTCGCCTGATCCGGACGACTTTCAAGCAGGTCTCGGAAGAGACTCCCGCCAGCTGGCGTGATTGAGAGCCTCCGGTGCCTGATTCAACGCAAGCCATGCAGAATCGATAAGCGATCAGAGTTCGTCCGTCAGAATTTGTGATCCGCTGGTCTCAGTTTGCCACAAACTGAATGATCCGCGCGGTGGTGCCTTTACTGTCTTTGTTTTTTTCGGGACTGACACGCAACCGCAACGTGTGGGGACCGGGTTTGAGATCCGATTCGAACATGACCGTGCGAGGGTAGTGCAGCCCGCGGCTGAATCGATGGAACAAGTCCCGCTTTTCAAATGGACCGTCGTCGATGCTCGTTTCCAGGACTCCTGCATCGGGGCCGGCGACGACGTAAGCCCCGATGGCTCGACCTTCGAACGTCAGAGTCAGTCCCTCACCGGACTTATCAGCGTGGAGCATCTTGATTTCCGTGAATCGACCTCGTTTGCCGCCGGGAATGGATTCCCACTGAGGAACGCTCCAGTTCCATCCGCTTTCGAACTTTGCTTTTTCGGGACTGATGAAGCGACCGTTGCCGTAGCTGCCCTCGTCGAGCGGCTTTGGCGGAGTGCGATGGGGAACGGCTTCCGCGTTCTCATCATCGAGCGGTGTTTTCCAGGCGGTTGAAAGGAGTTCATCGATCATGGCTGCGCAGATTCGATTGCCCGCCGGCTTCGGATGGGTGCCGCCAAACGTCTCCCAGGTGAGCGTTTTTGCGGAGATTCGCTCGGCGACTTCTCGAGCCAGATGGATCGTCGAAACGCCGTGGTGTTTCGCGACGTCCGCGTGAGCTCCGATTGACAGTGGAGTTTTTCCAGCCTGCAGCTGATCCCGCATTCCCGGGTTCACGAAATACGTGACGACGATGTCCATTTTCGGATTGTGGCGACGGCACTGCTGGATGATCCCCTCGAGGCCGCGAATACACTCGCGGCGAGCGTGGCCGGCGTCCTGATCGTCGTTCACTGCGAACTCGATGAAGAACAGATCGACGGGCCCTTTCGAAAGCACATCCGACGAAAGCCGCATCGCACCGGTTGTCGAACAGGTCGAGGAGATCCCGGCCGCAGTGAATTCGAACTCCGTTTCCGGAAACCGCTTCTGAAGCAACTCACTAACCATCGGGCGGTAGCCGTCCATCTCGGTGATCGAACCGCCGATGAAAGCGACGTGGCCGACTTTCTGCAGTTCGAAACGAATTCGGCAGTTGTCGAGCGAGCCTCGCAATTGAACATTGTCAGAGGCTTCAGCCTGCGCGAAAGATGAGGACATCAGGATGCAAAGAAGCAGAAGACTGAAACGGAACATTTCGGAATCCGATCTGAAAATGGCGGGGAGCTTTACGAGGAGAAGTCTGGCGATTTGAGCGTGTGATTTCGACGCCGGACACGCTTCGCCTGGATTTGAGTTTCCAGTCCATTTTCCGGTGAGTCGCGGCGTCCTGCCAGCGGGTACGATCCGGCGGCCGGTAACCCGGCGAACGTTGCTCCCTCAGGAAGGCACAGTGAGATGAAGCCAGTCTGTGAAATGAAGCCAGGCTGTCCCCGTGTCGCGTCCGGCCCCGACGCATCGATGAGTCTCAACCGGCGAGAGGTTCTGGTCACCGGTGCTGCGTTGCTGGCGTCTGCGCTGCTTCCTTTGACGGGACGCGCAGAGGAACCAGCCGGCGCGAACTCCAGGGAAAGACTCCTCGATATTCACGTGCACCTGTTTGGAATTGGCGAGGGCGGCACCGGGTGTCGGATGGCGAAGTCGATTACGAATGGCCTTCAGTTTCGGGCACTCGTCTTCACGCTCGGCTTGAGGAAGCCAGGAACGACACTCGACGCGGCCTATGAAAAAGTTCTGGCAAGCCAGCTCGCTTCGTCCGGGCTGAGCCGCGCGGCGATCGTGGCTCAGGATGCGGTTTACGATTCCAGCGGCAAGCCGAACTGGCAGCGGACCTCGTTTTACGTGCCGAATGATTACCTCTTCAATGTTGTGAAGCGGCATTCGGAAATCATGATCGCCTGCCCGTCGATTAACCCGGATCGGGCGGACGCCGTTGATGAAGTCGCGCGCTGCCACGAACTCGGGGCGAGGCTGTTCAAGATTCACCCGCCGACTCAGGGAGTCAACGTTGCCGACCCGAAGCACCGGAAGTTCTTTCAAAAGTGCGCGGACCTGGGCATCGTCGTCCTCGTTCACACCGGACACGAGCACAGCGCGCCGGTCATCGACAAACTGCTGGCCAGCCCCGCGCGGCTGGAAGCGGTGCTTGACCAGGGCTGCACGGTCGTCGCGTGTCACGCGGGAACCGGCTGGCCGACGGATAGTCCGGACCAGCTACCGGAATTCGTCTCGCTTCTCAAACGCTACCCGAAGCTGTGGGGCGACACCGCGGTGCTGGGAACTCCCGGCCGAGTGAGAGACTTCGGTCGGCTGCTGGAGGATCCGCTGGCGAAGAGCCGTCTGCTTCACGGCAGCGATTTTCCGTTCCCCGCCGCTCCGCAGGCTTACGCCGCGACGATCGGTGACGAGACGGCAAAGCAACTGAATCTGGAAGCGAACTCGCTGAAAAAAGATCTGGCTCTGAAAGAGGCGCTCGGCATCGGTCGCGCCAGCGCAGCGCGCGGGTTTGAGCTGATTCTCAATGGCAAGACTTAGCCGGGAGATCCTGGTGGGAGGGCGAGAGTCGATCGACGTTCGCCCTACGACAGGATTTCCGACACCACGCGGGACGGTTCGACACCGGTCAGACGCTGATCGAGGCCCTGATAGCGAAACGTCAGCCGGTTGTGGTCGATGCCGAGCTGATTCAGGATCGTCGCGTTCATGTCGCGAATATGGACCGGGTTCTCGACGATGTTGTACGACCAGTCGTCAGTCTTGCCGTACTCGAAGCCGCGTTTGATTCCAGCTCCGGCCATCCATGTTGTGAATGATCGGCCGTGGTGGTCGCGGCCGTGATTGTCCTTCGTCAGTTGACCCTGCGAGTAGATCGTCCGGCCGAACTCACCGCCCCAGACGATGAGCGTGTCGTCGAACATGCCGCGCTGTTTCAGGTCCCGGATCAGGCCCGCGATCGGATGGTCGATCGACTCGCACTGACCTCGAATCAGCTTCGGCAGACTCCCGTGCTGATCCCAGCCTCGCTGGAACAACTGAATGAAGGGCACACCTTCTTCGGCCAGCCGCCGGGCGATCACACAGTTGCGTGCAAACGTGCCGGGCTTCTGAGCCTCTGGCCCGTACAGGTTCATCGTGGCTTCCGTCTCTTTCGAAAGGTCCATGATGTCCGGAACGGACATCTGCATGCGAAAGGCCATCTCGTACTGAGCGATTCTGGTCTGCGTTTCCGGATCGCCAAATTCGTCAAACGTCTCGCCGTTGATCTTCGCGATCCGGTCCAGCATTCGGCGTCGCATCGTCCGGTCGATGCCCGCCGGATTTTCGAGATACAGAACCGGGTCTGTGCCCGAGCGAATGTTGACGCCCTGGTGTTTGGACGGCAGAAAACCGCTCCCCCACAGCCGCGAGTAAAGCGCCTGCTTCTGACCAGGACCGCGCGAGATCATCACGATGTACGACGGCAGATTTTCATTCGGACTGCCCAGCCCGTAGCTCACCCACGCGCCCATGCTGGCTTTGCCCGGCTGCTGAACTCCGGTGTTGATATACGTGATCGCCGGGTCGTGGTTGATCGCCTCGGTGTGGACGGACTTCACGATCGTGATGTCGTCGACGATGCCAGCGACGTGAGGAAGAATTTCGCTCACCCACGTGCCGTGCTCGCCGTGCTGCTTGAACTCAAACATCGGCGCGACGACGGGGAACGACTTCTGCCCCGAAGTCATCCCGGTGATGCGCTGCCCCTGCCGGACGGAAGCGGGCAGTTCCTGGCCATGCAGTTTTCGAATGTTCGGGTGGTAGTCGAACGTGTCGATGTGAGACGGTCCGCCGGACATAAACAGATAGATCACGCGCTTCGCCTTTGGAGCGAAATGAGGCAGTCCGGGGAGGCCGCCGTGATTCGTCTGCGGAGCGGCACTCACCACTTTTCCGGCCAGCGTCGCCAGCGCGGCTGCTCCCAGAGGGCGGCAGGAACTGGCGAGCAGATCTCGCCGAGTCATCTTCAATTGATATTCGTAAAACGGGTTCATCGTGAATTCCTGTCGAGAAGAGTCGAGCAGGCATGATAGCGGAACGGCTGCTGGCTCAACCACCGCCGGTGTCTGCTCAGAGCGACTCGCCGGGAAGCCAGTTAAGCAGAATGAGGGCCATGACAGCGATGCCGATTCCCCAGCACGTTTTGCGATGCAGACGCTCGCCCAGGACGCAGGTCGCCACGAGAACTGTCAGCATCACGCCACCCGCGCTGCTGACGAGGAAGACAATGTACCCCGGAAAATGGTGCAGCGACTTCAGAATGAAATGCGTCTGAAGGATGTTTGAGACGCCCATTCCGCAACCGAAGGCAAACTCAAGACGCGTCGGCATGCGGCGTCTGGCAATCAGAATAATCGCTGCCGGAATGGCTGCCACAACGAAGGCCGTGAAGAGAAAAGTCGGCCGGTGATTCGTGTGGCTCTCGTGTTTAAACGTCTCCTGCGCGAGTCGGCTGAATCCGGCGAGCAGAAAAAACGTCGCGAGAATGGCCGGAGTCACCCAGCCGCGCGGCGACTCCGCATCCGGAAACGCGGACTTCGGTCGATCCTGCCGGTTTCCGCTCACCAGCGTGAGTGACAGGACGGCAAGAACGATTCCGAATGCCTGAAAGATGTTTGGCTTCTCGCTCCAGATGAGAACGCCGAAACCGATCGGCATCAGAATGGAAAGCGAACCGACCACCGTCGCAGCGGACGCGCCGACTTTTCGAATCGCGTACGTCACAAAGAAAAACGCGATGAAATAGCAGGCTCCCATCGAGCCGCCCGTGAGCATCGCCGTTGCATCGGGGCCGGACACTCCGGCAGCGTAGAACTCTGGAAAGGTCAGCGCCGCGCCGACAACGTAGTTGATCATGCCGACCGTGAGCATGTCCTCGCGCTGTCGAGTCTGAACCCACTTGATGAACAGCGTGAAGCTCGATGCAAACACGATGTTCAGAATGAGGTAGACCATAGACGCGGCCGCTCGGCGTTCTTCAGAGACGACTCCGAAGAGGTCGTTACTCGATGCCGGGGACCGGGAACGCCGAGGCGAACTGACGGACTTCCTCGCGAACTCGAGAGACGATGTCATGGTTGTCGGCATTGCGGAGGACTTCCAGGATCCACTCGCCGACTTTCTTCATGTCGTCTTCTTTCATGCCACGCGTCGTTAATGCAGCCGTGCCGATGCGGATGCCGCTGGGGTCCATCGGTTTTCGCTTGTCGAACGGGATCATGTTCATGTTGACGGTGATGCCGCCGCGGTCGAGCGCCTGCTCAGCCGACTTTCCGGTCAGGCCGATTGCGGTCACGTCGCACAGCATCAAGTGGTTGTCGGTCCCCCCTGACGCGAGTGTGACTCCACCAGACATCAGCGAGTCGGCCAGAACTCTCGCATTCGCGACAATCTGTTCGGCATACAGTTTAAATTCCGGCTGCAACGCCTCGCGGAAGCACACCGCCTTGGCAGCAATAATGTGCATCAGAGGCCCGCCCTGCATTCCGGGGAAGACCGACTTGTCGATTCCCTGAGCGTGCTCACGTCTGCAAAGGACGAATCCAGACCGTGGTCCGCGAAGCGTTTTGTGCGAGGTCGACGTCACGAAATCCGCGACCTCAACAGGATTGTTGTGAACTCCGCCAGCGACCAGACCCGCATAGTGGGCCATGTCGACCATCAGGAGGGCGCCGACTTCTTTGGCGATCTCGGCGAACTTCGCGTGGTCGATTTCGCGCGGATAAGCGCTCGCTCCGGCGACGATCAGTTTCGGTTTGTGCTCGCGAGCTTTCGCTGCGACATCATCAAAGTCGATCTGGTGAGTGTCTTCCCGGACTCCGTACGGCACCGGGTTGTACAGCTTTCCGGAGAAATTGACTTTCGCTCCGTGAGTCAAATGTCCGCCGTGAGCCAGGTTCATGGCGAGGTAAGTATCCCCCGGCTTAAGCACAGTCAGGTAAACCGACATGTTCGCCTGGGATCCCGCGTGCGGCTGCACGTTGGCATGCTCGGCACCAAACAGCTCGCAGACGCGGTCCTGTGCGAGTTCTTCGATGACGTCGACGTTTTCGCAGCCGCCGTAGTATCGCCGAGCCGGATAGCCCTCGGCGTATTTATTCGTGAGGACTGTTCCGGCCGCCTGCTGGACAGCTTTGCTCGTGTAGTTTTCCGAAGCGATCAGCTCGAGCCCTTCGACCTGGCGAATCTGTTCGCGGGCGAGGGCCGCAGAGATTTCCGAGTCATCACTGAGGCTCGGCGTGAGGCCGGGAGCTGTTTTTCTGCTGAAAAAAGCCATGAGGAAATCCTGTCTTAAAGCGACGGCGGAACGCCGGGTGAGTCGAAATCGGCTTATAGTGAGTGCCGAATGCGGATTCCACCGAGTCGAATGGCTCGGCCTGGCTTGACAGAACGCGCATAAAAAACGGCCCGACGACAAGGCCGGACCGTTTTGAATCTGGTGAACTTCTGACGCTCGATCAGTCAGCGAGCAGTGCCTTCAGACGTTTGTCGAGGGCTTTCAATCGCGCTTCGACTGACTGCTCTGGCTTTTTGCCTTCAAGTTCGGCCAGTTTCTTGTCTGCCTCCGCCCGAAGCTTCTGAATTTCAAGCTCAGTCGTTGCGAGGACTTTCTGACGTCGCACATTCAGGGCCGCTTTTTCGACAGCCTTCATCGCATCCTCGTAACCGGAGACCGCTTCGTTCAGTGCGTCTTCCGGTTCTGCCGCCTGCTGAACGGACAGATGGCTGCGGAGTCGACGCAGAGCCGACGCAGCTCGCTGCACGTCTCCGACCGATGTTCCGGTCTGACGGGCAAAAGATTGCATCCCGGCAGCGGCGGTCGATGAACGGGAAGAGATCGACAGTGAGTCGAAGCTGTCAGGAATCACATCCTCGGTTCTGCCATCGCCGGATCCGCCACCGCCGTTATTGCCGCCGCCGTTGTTTCGGTCGCCAACCCGGTCGAGCAGAATCGGAATCAACTTCGCCAGCAGATCGGCCAGGTCTGACCGACCGCCAGTGCCGCCACCGCCGCCGTTGCCGCCGTTGCCGGTGTCGACGCCTTCTTTCTTGAGCAGCAGATCAAGTTTCGCCTCGATGCGGTCAAGGCGAGCGTTGCTGCCGACTCCACCGCCACCGCCGCCGGATTTGCCGCCATCACCCAGGAAAATGTCCACCAGATCCGGGATCAGTGGAATCAGGAACTGCCAGGCCGCCGCGTTGCTCGACTGAGCAGAAGACAGACCGCCGGCCGACGATGACGAGGAAAGCAGCGTTGCCGGATCAATTCCTTGAGCCTCACAGGCCTGAATGATTGCCGAAGCGGTCGCCATGGCGCTGGGACTGATGGACGACGAATTCACGTAGAGCGGCACGGCTGAAGAAGTCATGTAGCTCGAATTGAACGCCGACGACGGCACGTAAACGGGAGCCGCGTAGACCGACGAACCCAGATAAGACGGCTGGGAATAGTACGCCGACTGAGACGCCGGATAGCCATCCACGCTGGAAAACAGGATGACCTGTCCCTGAACGGTGCTGCTCGCCAGAGTGACCGTCGCCAGAAGAAGTGCGGACGCTGCAAAACTCATTTGTGTCTCCCCTTGCCCTTGGTCAGCGACCGAATAACCGGCCAACCGATTCTGCATCAATTAAAGAGTGCTCATGCCACATGTGTACACTGACAGCGAGCCCGTCGACTGTAATCACGCTGAGATAGGAAATCAACAGGGTCAGCGAGTTTCCGGAAGCCTACGAGGTCTGGGGATTTCGGGAATCCATTTTGTTGTGACAATTGTCACATTAACCACGACGTTCCGCGAGGGGCACATTCACGCAATAACCCCCATTCTACCCAGTCCCTCATAGGAAATGCGGTGCGGCAACTGATGAGCCCGTCCTTACGCGGCCTCGAAAGGCGTGCCGCGACCACTGCGAATGGGAGTGGCAACCGACTGGCAGGAACGGTCGTTCGACCGGCTCAGGCGAGGCCCTCTTCGACCAGCATTTCTTTGATGCGGTTCTGGACCTTCTGCTTCAGCTCGCCGAAGAACGCGGGCGTGTTGAAGTAGGGCAGCTCGATTTCTTTGTACTCGTTGTGGATTTCCGCCGGCATGGTGTAGTCGTCATCAGTGAAACCCTGCCGCTGCTCCAGGCGGTAGCCGCGAAGAAACATACGCCGGATTGTTTTCTGAATGTCTTCGACGCTGACCTCAAGCCCCGTCGCGGCACGAATTGCCGTGACCATCTTGTCGTCGGTGAGGCCAGTGAATTTGCAGGCACCAGTGAAGTCGTCGCGAAGGATCGCCAGGCCGCGATTGGTGATCGCGTCGACCCAGTAGTCCATTGCCGTGTCTTTTTCATTGATGAGCAGCAGATACGTCTTCATCGACATGTGGCCGCCCGCCAGAGCCCACGGATATCCGGGATTCGTCTGAGGCAGGTACGCCGGGTATTCCATCCCCTTGGACTGCATGGCGTATTCGAGCTGGCCAAGTTCCTTGCCCATCCGCAGGCATCCCTGGCCGACAAGCGGCAGCTTGCCCTCACCAATTTCCTTGACGACTCGTTCAGCCCCGTGATAGTCGCCGTACTTCAGTCCGCCGGCGATCGGCTTGTCCGGGTTCCGGCGGTTGTATTCCATGACGTAGGACAGCGAAGTGCCGATCGAAATTGAGTCCATGCAGTACTGGTCGACCCACTCGCAAAGTTCCAGACATTCTTCCGGCTTGAAGATGCCGATGTTTGACGACAGCAGGTTGAGCGGTTCGAAGTCGAGCTTGGCTCGAAACTTTCCGGCCTTGCCGTCTTCCGTTTCGTCATAGACGTTCTTGTGGCAGGAGATGCCGCAGCGGTAACACGACTCATCTTTGACGACGTACTTGCCTTGCTCGAAGTTGTCCCGGTAGAGCGGCAGTGAGACGCGCGTGCCGGTCGGAGCGAAATTCATTTCCGGCATGGCGTGAGCCGGGTTGAGCGCCTCGTAGTTCGCCCACGTCCCACCACCGCCGCCGAATTTCTTCTTGTCACGAAAGCGGGCTGAGCCTTTTCCCTTGGCGATTTCCTGGTTGACGTCTTTCATCTCGGGAGCAGATTTCGGACCGGCTTTGTCTTTCACATCGACGATGATGGCCTGCAGATTTTTCGAGCCCATCACGCCGCCCATGCCGCCGCGTCCGCAGTAGCGCGGTTTGTTGTCGCCACTTTTCAGCTGGTTCTCCGTCGAGAGGGCGATCGCCGCGTAGCGGACATGTTCGTAGTGCTCGCCCGACGGGCCGATGACCGCGAAGTGAGCATCGGGGTATTTTGCTTTGAGCATCTGGATCCGGTCGTTGACCATTTTGCCGCACAGGTCGGATCCGTCGAGGAACTCAAACTTGACGGCGTCACCGTCCTGGTAGATTCGCAGCGTCGTCGGCTTCTCACAGCGGCCGGTGAAGAGGACTTCATCGACGCCCAGCATTCTCATCTTGGTGCCGAACTTGCCGCTGCCGGCCGACCACATGGCCGACGGCCTTCCTGTGAGAGACGTCTTCAGCGGCGAGTACGCGTGAAAAAACGTCCGCAGCCCGGTCATCACATCGGTGCCGGTGAGCAGCCCGAAATTCATGATCAGCGTGACTTCGGGAGCGTATGGATCGTCCGTCGGACAGTTTTCCAGAAGCTTGAATCCACGCGCGGCACCGCCAAAGACATCGTCGAGATCCTCACACGGCACCACCTGGTGCTCAACGGCCTGAGTGCTCAGTTCGACTCGGTAAGAGGACAGCTTGAAGTCCTGAGGTTTCTTCGTCGCGCCTTGACTCGAACCGTTGTCGCTGATCATCCCTGGTCCCTCTCTGGTGCAGTATCAGATGTGACGGTGACCCGCAGGCAGAATGCGAGTTCAGAAAATCAGTCACCGTGAGAACGGAAGTGCATGATGTCTTGCCGGAATCGTTCGGGCAAGTCCGAGCATCTACAGAAGGTGGACCGTCAGCCTGACGAAGCAACCCTTCAAGCTAAGGAATCTTCCGGCTGGACATGCTGATTGATCATCGACTCAGTCGGAGTCGTTCTTCAGCCCAGGGCCGCAGCTTCTCGCGGAAAATCTTTACGTTGTGCCGAATGTCGACCGGCAACGAACGATGAAACAGGACTGTGCGGATTTGATCGGTCAGCGGATTCGCCGCGCCCAGCGCGAGCAGTTCGTCCCGCAGCGATTTTTCCTCGGCCGGTGAGGAAGGCCAGCAACCAGGCTCCGGTTCGGCGATGAGGACCGGTTGCTGGTCGGGCGCGTCTCCAGTCCCGACGAGTGCCGATCGAAAAATCTTTGCGTGCTCGTTGAAGATCGCCTCGCACGGAATCGTGAACAGCCGCCCGAACGACGTCTCGACAATGTGAGCCTTCCGGCCGCAAAACCACAGCCGCTGCTGATCGTCGAGCCAGCCGACATCGCCCATCCGATGCCAGAACCCGCCGTCCGAATCAGAAATCTTGGCAGCCTCCGTCGCGTCCGGCCGCCTGAAATATTCGCGCGTTGTCGAGGGGGCCTGCACGATGATCTCGCCGATTTGTCCTGACGGAAGCTCGGTCGTTTGCGAGATATTTCCGATCGGCCCTTCGGTGATCTCGATGATCCTCACCCGGACCTGTGGGAAGAGGCTGCCCACACACGTGCCCTCGCCGCGCGCCGACCGAGCCGCTGTTTCTTCGAGGATCTGCCGGCCGGAATTCGACGCAATCGGCAGCGACTCGGTCGCCCCGTACGGAGTAAAAATGTCCGCGTCGTCGTGCTCAAACGCGGCCCGCATTCGACGAACCACGTGGACCGGCACCGGAGCTCCTGCCGAAAGTACGCGTCTCAAAGTGCCGAGCTTCTCGCCCGTCTGCTCGCAATGCCGGCCGACTCGATTCCAGATCGCAGGCGAGCCGAATGCCTGCGTCACGTTCTGATCGCGGATCGCCTCCAGAATTTTCGTCGGATCCACCTGCGCAGGCTTCGTCGGATCCATGTCAGGGATGACCGTCGTGACGCGCATCGCCGAATTGAACAACGCGAACAAAGGAAAACCAGGCAGATCGACTTCCCCCGGCTGGATGTTGTAGTGATCCCGCAGCAGATCGACCTGCGCATCAAACATGCCGTGCTCGTACGAAACACCTTTCGGTGGCCCCGTGCTGCCACTGGTAAAAATGATCGCCGCCTGGTCCGTCGACTTCGTCTCGACCGGCGAGAATTCCGAGGCCGCATGTTTCCTGAGCGAGTCGTAAGTCGCTCCGCCCCAGAACCAGCACCGGCCGTTCACCGTGACGTTGAGCTTCGCCTTCGGAAACCGAAATCCGTTGAGCGTGCGAATCGCCTGAGCAATCGGAATCGCAACAAACCCTTCCGGCTCGACCGTCTGCAGGCAGCGAAAAATGTTGGAGCGACCCATGCCGGGATCAATCAGCACGGCCACCGCGCCGCTCTTAAAGAGAGCAAACGTCAGCGCGATGAACTCCAGACTCGGCGGCACAGCGAGCACCAGCCGAGTTCCCGGCCTCACCCCAAGGTGGACCAGCCCCGCGGCCAGTCGGTCGCTCTCTTCGTCAAGTTCGGCGAACGTCAATTGCGAGTAGACGACTTTTCCGTCGGCGCCACGTCCGGCCGGACAGACAACCGCTTTCTGATCGGGAGCCAGTCGCGCGGATTCGCGGAGCCGCTCGGCAATGTTGACAGACTTGGTCATCGGAGTTTCTGGCCGTGCTGAGCCGGCGGTTGAAGACGCGGGGCCGGGTTGAACGGTCGAGGAGCCCTTATCGCTCGGTCGAGACCCTGGAACAGGGAACCCCGAACTGTCTGCCTCAGAGACGGTCGCTCCCTTTCAAAACTGTCCATTGACACGCTGAATGTGAGCCTGGCGGTGACAACAGTCGACGTGTGTTTCCAGTCAGTTCAGGTGATCGTACCAAAACCGCAATCGCAGTGCTTAACGCAACACGGCGACGAACGAGCGGCGGTCTTTCTTTCATCGACCTGTCAACTTTCGACCTGGGACGTGGTTCGATCGAATCCCAGATCCCATTACAGCGTCCCGCCTCCTCATCCTACCCTTCCTCCTGCCTCCTGAATTCCGCATGAAATTCTTAGTTTTGTCAGTTCTTGTTGTGGTTTTTATCACTCAACGCTCCTGCCTGGTCCTGCAGAATTCAGAAAACAAGTTAAAACAACTCGAAACCAGAAACATCGAGCTTCAGCTTCAGCTTGACTCGACGCAGGGTGAATTACTGCGGATTCGGATCGATTCCGGAGGTCTGTGGGTTGGCAGACTGCATGGGAAGATTGCAGGCATCACTGCGCAGATCGGCCGGCCAGTCAACCACTGGCACGACAACGTCGAGTGGGAGGACGTATTCTGTTTTCGGCATCCAAAAGGGATTTATGCGAATCCCGTCGGGGCACCGATTCCCGTCGGGGCACTTCCGATTGAGAAAAGTCGAAAGCCTTTCGATGACTGGCGGCGGGGACAGCCTGGTGAGTCGTTCTCGACGCGGTCGCTCGTCCGAAAGCGATTGAGCCTTGCGTCGAAATGCGGGAGCCAACTTCGGTACAATCCCGCCCGCAGTTCAGTGGCGAATTCAGCCGCTGGGTTTGAGCATTGAAAATCCTCCCTTGACCACCCGTTGAAAAAAGGTAAGAGGCACGACCTTCCAGGCCGTGAATCATTCAGAATCCCGCATGGGAAAGATGCCCATGTCGCTGTTTTCAACAGGCTGTTAAGTGACGGCGTCAGGCGGGTGTTTCCGACAGCATTCCGCTTCCGATTTGTCTGATCCTCGACGAGGTTTTCCCGGTGACCGAAGACGATCAACTGATGGTTCGCCTTCAGGAAGGAGATGCCTCGGCGTTTGACGAGATCGTCGAACGGAACAGCGGGCCGTTGTTTGGATTTTTTCTCAAAAACACACGCGATCCGCACCGCTCTGAAGACCTGGCTCAGGAAGTTCTGCTGCGAATCTACCGGCAGTTCTGGGATTACATTCCCGTCGGCCGGTTCAAAGGCTGGATGTTCCGCATCGCTCGAAATCTGCTGATCGACAACATTCGCCGCCGCTCGCACGACTGCCTGGTGAAAGCGGTGAAGGGAAAGTTTGAGGACGATACCGACATCCTCACGTCGATCGCCGGTGAGTATCTGATGCCCGAGCAGAAAGTCGATCACACCGAACTGGCCACGATCGTGGATGAACTTCTGGTCGACCTGCCCGATGAGCAGCGCTTGACGTTTACTCTGCACCACTTTTCCGGGCTCTCACTGCCGGAAGTGGCCGAGGTCCTGGAGACCTCGGTCCCGACGACGAAAAGCCGATTGAGGCTCGCCCGGGAAAAGCTCAGTGAACGACTCACCCAGCGCGGTATTCAAAACCCGCACGAACCGGACGACTGATCCCACCAGCATCGTTTTAAACAGACATTTTTCGAGACTCCATGAATCCGGCAGTGGGTCGGAGCGTTTGGGGTCCAGCCAACACAAACCAGCGAGCAACTGTCATGGCCTACTTCAGCCGGCTCACCGACATCGTCCAGTGCAACCTGACCCGACTGCTTGAGGAATCCGACGATCCGCAGGCGACTTTGACCGAGATCATTGCCGAAATGGAATCGGGGCTCGCCGGAGCCCGACGCAGCATGAAGACGGCTCTGGCCAACGAAGAAAAACTTCGCAGCGAAGTGGAAGGGCAAAGCGGCCAGATCACGTTCTGGTCCGACAAAGCCCGCGCGGAAATGGCAGCCGGCAACGAAGATAAAGCCCGCCTGGCGCTCATCCGCAAGCACGAAGTCGACGACCTGGCCGCCAGCCTGGTAGATCAGCTGAAGGCCGCCGAGCAGACACGCGACCATCTCTCGACGACGTTTCGCGCGCTCGAAGCACGACTCGCCGACGCGAGGCGACGCCAGCAGACACTGGCCGCCGGAGGCGACTGGAAAGACGCCGAAGACGACAACGATGCGACTCCGGCGGAGACGTCCCATTCGTCCGAAATCGAAGACGAGCTTGCGGAACTGAAACGCCAGCTTGGTCAGGCGGACTGAGCCAGGGTCCTCCGCCGAAACAGAATTCACCTCGACACCGAGGTGCAACAATCCCTGCTCGGCATTTCCTTCCGTGGTTCATCCGACCGCACGCCCTCACTCCGGCTTCTTCACGCCGAGCGATTTCACAAACGCGATGATGTCCCGAATCTGCTCGGGCGAGAGGTCCTTTTCAAAACCCTCAGGCATCAGGCTCTTGCCGCTGGAGACAAGCTCCGCGATATCGGCCCGGCGGATGACGTCCTGTTTGCCCTCGGCCCGACGCAGCGTGAGGCTGGCTCCGGTTTCCTCCGCGATCATCCCGGTAAAAACTTTGCCAGCCTTTGTAATGACTGTGTACTGAGTGAAATTCGGCTGAGCCTCCCGGTTCGGATCGAGAATCGCGATGAGCAGATCGTTCGGCGACTTGTTCACAACGGAAACAATCTCCGGAGCCACCAGGTGCCCCTGATCCCCAACTTTGTGACAAATCGAACATTTTTTCAGGAACAGCTCGCGGCCTTTCGCGACCTCACCGGCAACGTCGAGAGCCGGCTGGTATTTGGCGAGGACCTCTTTGCGAGAGGCAGTCGGCTCAGGCTTGAGCAGTTCTTTAGCTGCCGATGCAATTTCCGACGAGGCATGTCCTGTCAGAAACTTGCGAGTCGCCGGGTCGATGTCTCGAGCAGGAACTCGACCCGACTTGATTTCCTTTAGAAGCACCTTCGTGCGAGGAATCGATCGGACAAGCTCCTCAACGATCGTTTTGCGGACAGTAGGGCCAATCGTTGACCACTTGTCGAGTAGGGGGTCAAGGGTCAACGAATTCCATTTTCTGTCCCAGGACTGATCGCCCTCTTCCACAAGGAAACCGATGACTCCTCGCACTGCTTCGCTTTGTACGGCGGAACTCTGACCTGGCTCAACCAGGTCCTGAAGGAATTTACGGTGCTCCGAGCCGCCATGGGCGAGCAGCCCGATCGCAAGAATCTGTTCCTTTTCAGATGAGTTTGCAGATTTGACAGTGTCGATCGCCTTGTCCAGAACCGGCCCAACAATCAGTCCGCCTCGATAATCCGCGTCGACATGCTGCCGAGCGACCCTGGCGATTCTCAATCGCAACTCATTGTTGAGTTCCAAGTGATCCAATGCTCCTTGGACATCGCGGACAGACCGGCGACAGATTTCATTGATGACTGAGTCGAACCAGGGAGTTTTGGCAGCCCGCAACAATACTCTGTGCGAATCCGCGTTGAGTCGATGTCGTCCATTTGTAAGACCTCGAACGAGGAGAAACGCAAGATTCGAATTTGCCGCCACTGCCGAAACATAGGCATCCTCATGAAAAAGGATTTGTTCAAAACCCAGCGGGACTCCCGAAGAGCCTGTTGGCGGATACGCCGCCTTTGCGAAAAGAACTCGTGAATTAGTTTCAGGAGGTGGGTCTTTGATCTGATTCGTTCTGCCCTGGCCAAGCTGATAAGCGATTCGACGGACTTCCGGATGAGGATCTTCGATCCCTGCTTTCAACAAATAATCGTGCAGCACGAGGCCTCGCCGATTCAGCGTGGCTGCACAGTGAAGAGCAAGAACTCGCGCCACAGCCTGTTTTGATTCCCAGAGCGCATGAATTTCCTCAGCGACGTTGTCCTTGTCGTGCCGCTCCCAAAGCAACCGATACGCCGTCTCGCGGGCCCAAGCGTTCTTTGAGGCAAGCCGCTTTGCGAGTTCCTTTGCCGAATGCCCGCCGAGTTTCTCCACCGGTTTTCGAACTCCGTTCTTCGCGACCAGCCGGTAGATCCGGCCTCGATCCGAGCCGCTTTCCAGGTCGAGGTGTTCTTTGATGTCCTCGGGGATCGAGTACGGGTGCTCGATCGTTTCGCGGTACATGTCGAGGAGGTAGAGCGTGCCGTCCGGGGCGTTGACGAAATTCGTCGGGCGGAACCAGTTGTCCGTCGAGGCGAGGAATTCGTGGTTCTGGTCGGCTCGCCGGGCTTTGAAGCTGACCCCGTCCGGTTCGAGGATCTTGCGGTGGACCAGGTTTCCGCCGACGTCGCCGATGAAGGCCTGGCCGCGGTATTCCTCGGGCCAGGCGTCGCCGCGGTAGATCGTCACGCTGGTCGCTGAGGTGAAAAAGCCGATCGCCACTTTCTCGGTCGGCGGCAGACCGGCGAACTTCGGATCGGCGACCCGGCGACGGGTTCTCACGATGCGCCACGGTTCGGCCTGGCTGCGTCGGAAGACGGGAGCGGCGGCTCCTTCCACAGCGATCGACTTGATCGCCGGCGGACCGGACCAGGTCTCGCGCGAGGTGTACTCATACGGCACGACGACGTGCTGAATGTGGTTGCTGTTCGAGCAGACGAAACGGTTGCCCCAGTCGTCGAAGCTGTGCCCGAATTGAACACCGCCGGTCTCGGGCCGTACGGTCTCGGTCAGCGGATCGAAACTGAAATCGATATTGCCCAGCTTCAGCAGCTCTTTGCCGTCCTTCGTGATGACCGACGGGTTGCGGCCTCCGGCCACGTAGATGCGATGGTCGAGCCCCCACTTCATGTTATTCGCGACGGCCTGCACGTTGTCCCGGTTGAAACCGTCGAACACGCGATGCCGGATGTCGGCTTTGCCGTCGCCGGTGGTGTCCTTGAACCACCACAGAGTCGGCGGAGCGAGCACGAACACGCCGCCGTCGTAACAGCACACCGAAGTGGGCCAGCGCAGCTTGTCCGCAAACACGACGCTGCGATCCATCCGCCCGTCGCCGTCGGTGTCTTCGAGCAGCCGCACGATCCCGGCATCCGGCTTCCCGCCGCCCTTCGGGTTGAGCCGCGTTGGCTCCTGCGAGTACGGATACCCGTGCATCTCGGCCACGAACATACGGCCGTTCTCGTCAAAGCACGCGTCGACCGGGTCGGAGACCATTGGCTCGGAGGCGACCAGCTCCAGCCGGAAGCCCTGCTGAACTTCAAACGTCTTGAGAGCGTCCTGCGGCTCGGTCGCCGCGATCCGCGGCATTTCCTCGGCGAGCGACGGTGGCTTTGCTTTCTCTTCGTCGCCTGGCTTCGCGATCTCCTGAGCGAAACCAGTCGTGGCGAGGCTCACCACAACACAAACCAGCACGCATCGTTGAGCTTGTCGAGCAGCAAACATGAGCGTCTCCCTCGAAGTTTCCACATCCGAACCGGGCACAGCCTACGAAGGAAGCCGGGCTGCCTGCCAGTCGCCACCGTCCACTCGCCACGAAACGTACTCACGCCAATTCGTGCCTCAGTTTGTATCCTGTCCTGCAATGAACGATGAGAGCCCCCCTCCCGATGACCCCGCCAGTGAGCCTTCGCCCGCCGACACGGTCCGCCTGACCGCAACGGCCTGGCACGAAGCCGGTCACGCGGTCATGGCCGTTTCGCTGGGGCGGCCGATCGAAAAAGTCACGATCTCGCCGGCACAGTTGCAGACCGGAGGCAGCCGCCTGGGGGCCTGCAAAGTGCAGAAGGGACGCACGAAGCCGTCGACCAATCAACTGGAAGATGAGGTGCTCATTCTGCTGGCCGGCATGGTCGCGGAAAGCCGATTCACCGGCCGGTACTGCACTGACGGTGCCGCTCAGGATTTGAGAAACGTCGAACGTTTGCTGTCGACGCGAGCCAGGAACGAGCGTCACCTGGAGCGGCTCGTCCGCCGCCTGATCGACAAGACAGAGCACGTGCTCGCCGAACAAGGGCACGCCGAAGCCGTTGAGGCGATCGCTCAGGAACTTCTTCGCAAAGTGACCATCAGCGGGCGAGCCGTCCGGCATCTCTTCGAACTGGCGATGAGACGCTCCTCTCAAAACGGCCAGGATCAATGAGGTTGAGAAGGATCAATGAGGTTGAGAATAAGGGAAGCAGGAAATCAGGAAGAGAAAATGTGTCGGGTCTCGTGCTTCCACACAGGGCAGCTTGTGGAAACAGGCAGGTGGCACGGCCTTCCAGGCCGCGCTTCACTCAGCGCCCAGCATGGGCAGGATGCCCATGCCACTTGATTCAACCGGCAGATTCAATCTGCGCATTGAAACCTGTTTGCCTCGCGGCGGGCTGTCGATTCTGCGAGATTCCGAATCTCACCTGAAAGGACCGTCGCGATTCATCTTCTGCTTCCATTCTGTTCCAGCGTGCTGGTCGTGTTCGGTCTGTTGATTCTCAAGCAGGCTCAGCAGCGCGGGATGTCGACCTGGACCTCGATGATCGTTGTGTGCTGGTCGTCGGCGCTGGTGTTTCCCGTGCTGACCGTGATGGGCGGAACGATGCAGCCGCTGAGCCTGTTGTGGCAACCGGCGATGATTGGCGGGCTGTTTCTGGCCGGGCAATTGTTGACGTTTCTGGCTGTCGACCGTGGCGACGTGTCGATCGCAGCGCCGGTGCTCGGAATTAAAGTTCTGATCGTGCCGGCGGTGGCTCCTCTGTTTGTGAATGATGTGGCCTCGCCGCGAGTCTGGATTGCAGCGGCCATTGCGGTCGTGGGGATCGGCTTCGTTCAGGCTCGCGACAAGTCGGTCGATCGTGCCAGGGTCCTCGCATCGGTCGGGTTTGCTTTGCTGGCAGCGGTGTCGATGACTCTGTTTGACCTTCTGATTCAGAAGTGGGCGCCGGCGTGGGGAGCGGGTTACTTCCTGCCGATCGCCTTTGCATTCGCCGCGGTCTTTTCACTCGGCTTCCTGAGGCTTGGTGATCCGCCGGCCAAACTGCGGGAGATGGACGTCGTACGGCCGTTGTCCATCGGAGCTGTCCTGATGTCGCTTCAGGCGATCGGCATGACGCTGACGATCGGCCTGTTCGGAGACGCGACGCGAGTCAACATCGTCTACTCAATGCGAGGCCTGTGGGGAGTGCTGCTGACCTGGCTGCTGGCTCGCCGGTTGGCAGAATCGGACACACAGGCCGGTCATCGAACGATGGCGATGCGACTGATTGGAGCCGTGCTGATTGGCGTCTCCGTCGTCATTTCCGTAACGTGACGCGATTCGTGCAAGCCCGTTAAACCTGTCGGAGTCGAACCATGTTCCTCAGATCTCTGCCCCTGCTTCTCATCGCGATTCTGGCTGTGACCGTTTCTTCATCGACGGCGCGGGCAGAAGCACCGAAAGGATTCACGCCACTCTTCAATGGCAAGGACCTGACCGGCTGGAAGGGCCTCGTCAAGAATCCGAAAGCTCGCGCGGCGATGGCAAAGGAGGAACTGGCGGCGGCTCAGAAAGAGGCCGACGAGAACATGCAGGCTCACTGGAAGGTCGTCGATGGCGTGCTCGAATTCGACGGTCAGGGGCAGAACCTTTGCACAGAGAAGGACTACGGCGACTTTGAATTGTACCTCGACTGGAAAATCCTCGAGGGCGGTGACAGCGGCATCTACCTGCGAGGCT